>JBBQDV010000034.1:0-19810 GCA_038320005.1 Cyanophyceae cyanobacterium | reverse complement strand
TTCCTTACCCCTTGTAAAGATGTTTAATAGTTAGCGATAGAGCGAGAGGCTGGCAAGCACCTCAAGGTATCCTGACTTAGATAACGTAGCCAGTTAAGGCTTAGACTGGTCAACTAACTGAGTAATCCGAGGCATGAAGCGGAGTTACTTCAGTACGGGGTGCTGACAGGGTGAGTTAGTTAAACTATAATCAATACTAGACCATCCTCATGAACGTTGTCAAGTATGAGAGACAAAAAAGTTGAAGTAAGACTGAACGAGATTGAATATAACTGGTTAAAAACATATGCAAAGGAGGAACAGATACCTATGGGAGAAGCGATGAGAAGATTTCTCAATAGTTATAGGTTAAGCAAATAAAGTCCAATGCACCCATGCACCAATTAGCTCAATAGAGCAAGACAGGATCAAAGAATAAAAGTGCATTCACTCGGAATTAGCTAAAGCTCAATAGTCGGGATCAAAGAATAATGTTTTCGCTAATCGCTCAATTGTTTCGCTCGTGGGACAGGATGGGCGAGTATAGCACAGAAGTCGGTGGGAAAGGGGAAAGGCAGTTTATTACGTTAGTTCCGCTACGCTCCACTATTTTGGGTTGTTGCCAATTTGTTTTTTTGCTCCACTTCGTTCCGTGTCCCTCCTTTGTTCTGTGCTGCGTTTAAAGGGTGTGTCCACTCGCTAGTAAGGATGAGCGGTTGCGCTAAGAGCGCAGTTGTTTCTGTGTGAATGTGGAATGTGGTGAAATGAATGTGAGTGTGGGTGTTGTCTTCTGTTTTCTTATGTCCATTAGTTGGTGCTTTTCGTTGCATATTGCAGGGAAACTTGCTATAATAGAATAAGCGTTGAGGTTTTACTATGTTGAGTTCTGTTTTTTCTCCTTTCCCTGCGTTCGCGTTTTCTGGCTCTCGCTCCCCGAAGGGTGTGGCGGTTGGTGTTTTCGCTGCTGCTGCTGCTGCTGTCCCCCCTGGCTCTCCCGTCCTCGTGGGCTGCGCGAGGGGGGTCGATGGGTTCTATCGTCAGTGCTTTCCTTGCGCTGAAGTTTTCGCGGTTTCTAGCGGTCAGTGGGGTCGTGGTCGTTCCGCTTTTGCTGCTCGCTCCTGCGCGGTGGTTTCCCGTTGCGCTGAGTTGGGGGGCTTGTGGGTCTCCTTCCCCTGCTCCCCCTGCCCCCCTGGCTTGTCCCCGTCCTCTTCCTCTTCCCGTTGCTTCTGTGGCTCTGGCTCTGGCTCTTGGGCTTCCCTGGCTTTCGCCATCGGGTCGGGGCTGTCTTGTGCCGTCTTCCTTCCTGCTGGGGTCGCTGCCCCCGTTGGTTGGGGTCTGTCTGAGCTTGGGGTTGGTTGGTGGCTCTTTTCGCCTGCTGCTGTCCAGTTGTCCCTCTTCTAGTGGCTCGTTCGTTGGGGGGCGCGTTGGCTGCGTTGCTTGGTGGCTTTCTTTTGTCCGCGCCCCCCATCCACCCGAACAAAATACATCGCAAATTACTTGCATATTGCAGGGATACCTGCTATAATAAAAGAGTAAAGCAAAAACGGAGTATCACCCACCATGTCTAGAAAGTCTTTCAGCGAAGCAGAAATAAGCGAGGCTTTGAATTTCATCATCCTTGACCTTACGGAGCTTAATGATTGGAAGAGTCCTATCTGTGGCTTAGACTTGCAAAGCGCGATCGCGCTATTGATGAAACTTGAATCTAAATTAGAAGAATCACAAATAGTCGCAAGATTTGAAGACAGAGATTACGAAGAGTTAGCTAAAGCAGCTTAGAAGACACGGGGGCATCTGCCCCCCACATTTCCCCTAGAAAAAAACTGGAGTATCAAACCAAATGCATACAAGAAACGAAATAATCGACCTTCTAGACCAAACCATAACCACGATTGCGGACATGGATCTGATGGACAACCCACTAGAAAGCCCCCTAGATTGGGAACAGTCCAGAAAGCTGTCCAGTGCCTTAGCCCTTTTATGCGAAATCGAGTTTGCGCTCACCAAAGAAGAGCGGGATAAGTAAGGGGAAAAATCCCCACCTATCCGCTTAAAACACGGGGGCAGCTGCCCCCACATTTCCCAAGAGAAAAAAACTGGAGTATCAAACCATGCAACTATCAAAATATCCCGAAAAAATCGCCAACCTACAAAAGCAACTCTTGGAGGCAAGGCTGAGACATGAGTCCTTAAAAGAGCTTCAAATGAGCTACGAGGCAGGTATCAAGACCGCGATCGCGAATGACCCAAGCCTCAAGAACGAAACTCAGCGCAAAGCAAAAGAGACCGAGTTGAAAGCAGATCAATCCTCAGATTACTGTGATGTAACCAAGCAGGTCAAGACCGAAAAAATCGTAGTTTTACAGCTTGAAATTAATTTGCAGTTGTACCGCGATCGCTTTAGTGTAAGCAAGTTAGAGAAACGTGAGCAAATCGCACAGCTTGAGATTATGGCAGCTTAAGCATTAACAGTCCGCATAGATGCGGACTCGCCAAACAACAAAACAAGGAAGAACAAATGACCATAGAAAAAGCTTTTAATGATTTCATGGCAGCAGAATTTGAGAGTGCTGTCGATAAATCCACTGAGTCCTCCTGGGGAGGAGGCTCATATTCAGTCGAATTATTCCCCGATGGCAGTTATCGAGTAGCTCCTAGCGATAACTTTGGGAATCTGTATTTCACCCCTGGGGTGATACTCACTATCCCCACCCTGGGCGATGAAGAGTGGGATGAAGATCCCGATCTTCGCTACTACGATAATGCAGAGCAGGCAATGAGAGACTTTTGAAGAAGTAACAAAATCAGCGTAATCAACAAAAAAGGGGGCTGCCCCCCTATTTCCCCTAGAAAAAAACTGGAGTATCAAACCATGCAAAATGAATCAAAAGTAAATGGAATTTCCGAGTTGTTATCATTTTTTGACTACGACTCTCCTGCCAATACGCAAAATAAACTGAAAGTAGATGTAATTTCCAGGGTCGTACTGACCTACGACACGCAAATCATAATCTCACAAAAAACATTCGGGAGTACAGAGTATGCAGTCCATCACTATATGCCCGAAAGGGACTATTATTTTAGAGGTTTTTACTGCGACTCCTACGAAGAAGCACTAGACAATCTAAAATCTCGTTTTTAAGATTAAAAATATTAGCAGGGTATCACTCTTGATATCCTGCTTTTTTGTGTGCATAGGTATTCTTACTTCAAGTCTCCACCTTCATACCATCCCGTATCATCATTTCAAAAATAGCCTGACGGCAATATTCGTTAACCCCTTTGCCTAGATGCTTCCGTAACTCCTCTTTGATGTCTTCCGTTACTGAAATCGTCAACCTCTTATCAAAGGGCTGAGACCTCCCCTGTGGCATCTGAAATCGGTATTTCTCTAATAATGGGTTTCCGCCTGGTCTTGCCATGATACTCCTTGGTACTATTAATAGTATAGCACGTTTCCACGCTAATGCGCCATTCATGGCATGAGTTTGTTTTTAATACGCGATCGCGTTACGGATCGCGTATTGGCTGAAATTCAGTCTCAACTTCAATTAAAAAGCCCCCAAGGAAGGAGTATCAGTCAAACCTTGAGGGCTTCCCCTAGAAAAATCTAGAGCATTGACTCAAGGATAGCAGAATTTCCATTTAACCGAGAATCTTCCTCCCCCTTGCACCTGCTTGAATTTCTTGATTATCGTGATAACGCTTAATACCTCTTCCATCCCTTTGAGATTGCAGATATTTGACGACATACTCTTGATCGTGTAGGTATGCTGCTATGCCAAAGGCTTCCGCAGCCTCTTTGAAAGCATCAGCCTTAGCTCGCTCAATAGGCGTGCCTCTACTCATGTCATTTCCCTTTGAGGAGATTTGTTCTATCTCCGAGTTACCTAGTCCCTCACGGGCTACCCCGTTAATCGTGATAGTGCAGCGAACAACGCAATAATTTTTCTGACTTGGGTCGTTCAAGTAGAACGGATCGCTCCAAGCTATTTGCCACTCTGGACAGACTTCAAGAAGGCGTTTACGAATAGTCCGCCAAGGAATATAGAACCATTTCTCCCCACTCCTTCCAGGCAATACTCTGTCTTTGTGGTCTTCCGCTGAAAAAGGAGCTATCAACTTTTGGAATAATTCATTATCAATCATAGTGTTCCCTCGGCTTTCATGTAAGACTTGATAGTTGCGATCGCGACCCCAATGATTTCTGCTACTTCTTCCCTTGACTTCCCTTCCAATAGGAGCTTTCTGGCTTGAGTAATTCGGGCTTTCCTTTCAGCCTTGAGCTTGTCTACGTACTTTTGGCAAGCGGTATGGTCAGTTGCCCTAGTAACTTTTCGCAATTGACGGTTAGTCAGGGAGCGAGGCTGTAACGGGATTTCCATAGTTAAAACTCCCCTGGGTTAAATACTTCATTACGCGGTGAAATCTCATAGCCTGCTTCTGCTATTTTTGCGATCATCCTCTCGCGTAACTTCCCTTTTAGAAATTCCCCTAGATGACTTTTTTGCAGAGAAGTCCATTCTTTTTGCATCTGTTCCAGGGTCGAAACCTCTAGCAGTGGCTCTATCTGCTCTTGCCTTGGGGCTTCATAAAGTTGATATGCCTGATGGTTTGTTCCTTCTGTACAAGGGTTCAATGTGGTGACTGCTCTCTGGCGGTCAACCAAGGCTTGTTGATACTCCAAATCGACATTCATACCAGAGTCTATTGCTGCCTTAGTCTCCTGGTATCTGTAGAGGGTCTCCTGTTGATATTTCTCCCACATATCAGGAAGCCGTTGAGGGTCATTCCTCAAAAAGGCTTTTGCATCGGATTTGTAATCAAAGATAGTTTTCTTTGAATCCTCAAATCTGCGGTTAAAATCCTTGGCTAACCAATCGTGGAAAATTGGGTCTAATTTCCCCTCAAGTTTCCAGTCGCCATCAGGCAGCCATCCCCAACTCAAATCTTGGGGGTTAAAATTCTTCCCAAAATATGGGTCAAATTTCGGCAACCGCGCGGAACTTTTGTCTTCAATAGCTAATTCTGTTTTTGGCTCTAAAGCTTCTGATATTTTTGTCAGCGAAGCAGGAGGATTTATCTTTTCTTGGCTATCCGAATCCGAGGAAATGGAAAATCCAAAATTTCCTTTTTTTTCTTCTTTTTCGCTCCGATCTGAAAGAGTATGATTAGTCTTATTAGTCTTAAGAGTATGAGGGGTTTCAGAACCCTTACCCTGTCTGGCTTCTGGCGGTCGAATTGTGCAATTTTGCACAGTCTGGTGCATTTTCGCATCGTCTGGTGCATTTTTGCACAGGTCTGTGCATTTTTGCACAGAATCATCGTGCATTTTTGCACAGCCATTGATGTCAACCAGTTTGGGGGCTTTTCCTGGAGTCGCTTTGATAGTAGCTCTGGTTATTTCGTAGTTTATCAATCCTGCTGCTCCCAAGGATTTAATAGCCCTAGAAACAGTGGATCTGTTAACTCCAAAAACATCCGCTATATCCTGAATAGCGTACTCTACCGCCCTGTCGCCAAATGGGTCATTGGCTTTTAGGTATAAAAGAACTTTAACCGCTGTGGCAGATAAGTCCTTCCACAGTAATACCTCCTCTACTTGTAGGGGGTAATACGTCCCGTTCGCCTTGGCATTGTGTGTTACCATTTCTCTAATTCTCCTGTAAATGGGTGAGTTTGTATCTGTCTCTGCGGTCTGTCTCGTGAACTGAGATTAGTCTGCTGCCCTTCAATTTCGCGATCGCGCGATAGACACTTGCCTCAGATATGCCCCAATTTTTAGCTATTTGGTTAGGCTTTATTTGGATGGCGCGATCGCAGGATGGGTTTTGCAACTTCAATATGAAATAGACCAGGGAATAATTATTGATTAATCCCAGGGCTTGCATTGAGCGAAGTTCTTCCTCCCTCAGCTGATAGTGCAGTTCATTGCTCTGAGGTTTTTCTACTGCAACAAGATTGCGCTTGACTTTTCCTGTGTTTGTCATCATCGCTCTACTCCATTTTCTACAACTTTTTCAAGGCATTCTTCAAAGGAAATAGCTTCTTCCTTGAGCATCCCTTCTGCTACATATAGGAAATATTCTTTAAAATCCTCCTCAGCTTCCACTACCTGCCCTAGTCGGATACAGGCTAAACCAAAGGCGAGACTAGTCAACGCGATCGCGTGTCTGGAACCTTGATCTAAGTCGGCAAAAGTTTTTATCTCTGCTTCAATATGAAATAGACCAGTGAGTTGGTATTGGTATCGGCGGTCAAGCTTAGATCCTCTCTCGATAAGGTTTGCCCTGCGCAAGCACTGCCAGGCGGTGGTAATAGTTCCCTCGCAAACTCCCAAATTGGCGGACGTACTAGAATCGAAATCTTTACTTCTAGTAAAAGGAGCTACCCCATGCCTTTGGGCGAGGTACAGCCAAAGCCTGAACTGGCTAGGGGTGAGGGGAGTCTTAATCAGTGTCTCGAACAATTGCGGTGTTATCATTACTGAAGAATGTTTCATTTGTTTCCTTAAATTTTGTAAGGGGTGCGGTGGGACTGGTTATCCCACCTTCATTTAGAAAGTCTCCGAGTAGTCTGTAGTTGCTTCTGTGAAATACGACTCCCACTCTTTAGGTGTGCCGATTACTGAGTACGTTTCCATGTGAAGGGCATCCAAAAAGGCTTCTGCCTCTACTCCTCCGAGAGAAAGCCAGTTATCAGCAGTAAGATAAATCATTATTCGCCCGTCATCCCCGTGGGGTTCAACAGACGCTATTTTTTCTAAATTGACATAGCCTTCTGACGTTCTAACTAGTTGCATTGTAATTGGTGGTAATACTGCCTCTCTCTAATTATACAATTAATTTCTTAATTGTGCATTTTAGAGATATAATGAAGGTAGTTTGCCAAGGTATTCTAAAAAATGGATTTAGATTTAGTGAAAGCTTTTAACGAAACAATTGAAGTATATGAAGTAATGGCTAAGGATTTGGCTGTTGCAGCAAAAGTAGGAGAAAACCAAATAAGCCTATTTAGACATCGTAAGAGCCGAATAAGATGCGACACAGTACAAGCATTACTGAATGCCCTGCCCAGGGAGGCGCAAATTTACTTTGTCTTCCTGCTAACGAAGCAAGCTTCTGGCGAATGAATAAGTACGAATTGTAGTGAGGAATTTTAATTATGCCAGGAACTTCCAAGGAAATGGTGTCTAAGTCTTCATCCCCTAGAAAAAAACAGGCTAAGTCCCCCTTCAAGCATGGGAAAAAAGGTCTAGGAATTTTTCTAGGGGAAAACTCAACGAACCCCGATCCAAAAGAAGAAGCTGAAGCAATTTTGGTTTACGACTGCCTAACCCGTAGTGAACCGATCTCTTCTGTCGCGATCGCGATTGAAACAGATCTAGCAACTCCAAACGTGCAAAGAGCATTAAAGAAACTTGAGCAAGACAAATTAATCATTTTAGTTAATCCCAAAGAAGAATTATGGAAAGTCTTACCCATTGCGAACTGTTCGGGGGAATCGGTGGATTCAGCCTTGCAGCCCGAAACCTTGGAATTACCACAACCCAATACGTTGACATTAACGAAGACGCGATCGCGGTCTATTCCTCCCACTTCCCAAGCGTCCCCATCCACCGAGATATCACAACCTATCACGCCCAACGGGGAGAGTTCGACATCATTACCTGTGGCTTCCCCTGTACTGGAACAAGCGCAGCAGGGAAGCGAGAAGGACTCAGTAATCCCCAATCAGCCCTATGGCGAGAAGGCATCAGAGTGCTTATCGAGTCCAGACCCCGATTCTTTGTTATTGAGCAACCTACGGGAGTGGAGCAACGAGGACTTAGAGCTATTCTTGCCTCCTTATATATGGCAGGATACACTTTTGAGATTGAAAAAATCAGAGCATCAGACTTGGGTGCAGGACACAAGCGAGAGCGATTATTTATTATTTCCTACCCTGACAAGTGGAGGCAAGGGGTCGAGCCGTGCTGCTGGTCAAGTCAAGTGCGAGAGGTGGTGGAAAGAGAAAGGATTAATACAAGTTGGCTCACAGTTAGGAACAAGCGCGATCGCGCAAATAATGGGCTTTCCGTTCAACTGGTTCAAGGTCTTAGGGAAGGAGAAATTGAGCAAGAAGATTACACCGATCGCGATCGCGCCCCAGGAAGAATTAGAAGCCGATACCTCGCAGGGAGAAGCTGCACCCCAGGACAAGCAGCAGTTGTACTCAGGCGAGTCATCTATCTCGATTCCCTCAACATCGAGTTTTCCCCTAGAAAAAAAACAACGACATAAACTGGCATCAGGAACTCTCTACCCCTATACCGCCGTAAGAGAAGGCAAGCAAGGCAAGAAGGAATATGAGTATTGGGCTTATTCCTACGAAACGAAGATTGAGGGGGAGTGGAAATCTAAGAAGAAATCAGTTCCCAAGTACGCTCTACAAAGAATTAGTGACGCGATCGCGCAGCGCAGAGGCATTGAATATGTTCTAGAAATCTTGGGAGGCAAACGCTAATGCCACAAATCACTAACGTGAAAATCCCATACGAAACTTACGAGAGATTAATCGCCCATCTAAGTGTTCACTCAGCGACCGATGGATGGGCAAAACAATTACTAAACGAATTACAACAAATCCGTTACAGGGATTCCTACAACGGATTTGAGACAGGCTCAGCAAAGAAGACAGGAGTGGAGAACGGTTGAATAAGGGGCTGTTCCTTATCCCGTGTCTTACGGGAGGCTCAGGGACGCACCAAGCCCGATGTATGTTGGGCTTACTTTATAGTCTATATGGGAATCCCTCGGCTATGCCGATGGGAGGTTCAAGTAAAAAAGGACATACCGATGCTAATCAGGGCTGAAGCAAAAAAGGCAGCAATCGGAATAACAATCTTAATCTGAGCCTCCAGTGATTCAATTTTTCTCTCCAACTTGTTCACCCGTTCATAATTGCTCACTATCCGCTCATCTATCCGCGCCAAACTCTGTAGAGCAAACTCGTCACGGGTACGATTCTCAAGGATGTAATCACGACTAAGGCGCAGTTGAACATCGTAAGCCTTCATTCTCTCAGCTAAGTCGCGCTTCCACTCACCAAAATATTGCTGATCCCCTTCTTCGCTCATAGTCCCTCCTTCGTTCACCCTCCATCATAATTGGATATAGGGATAGTAAAGGAATGTCTAATAGATCAGATATTAAAGTATTCATAAAAATATAATCAATTTCCATGGTTATTGGGCAAACTATATAAATATACTAATATTAAATGAGCAAGAACCCACAAAGCAAAGTTGACAAAGCCTTAGCAAAACTCAGTGATGAACAGATGCAAAAGTTCAACAACCTATGCAAGTTCAACGCCAACTACACTACATTGTCCCACTTCCTAGAAGAGTGTGGACATAAAGTCTCAGTCGGAAATTTATCGACTTGGTGGATAAATAACCGACCTCGCGGAAAGGAAGCGATCGCGATCAACTCATTGAGTGAAATCTACGCAGGAACAGAACCCCACAACCTGCTTGAAATGTCCGCAGGAATATCAGCAAAACTGGTAGCAAAACTTCACGATTTACTTATCCTAGAAATTGAAAAAACTTCCGCAAGCTCAAAACTCTCAAATATAGTTGAGCTTCTCAAAGAGCTAAGGCAAGCATCAACCGAAATGCAAACCCTAAAAGCAGCAGGGGATACTAAGCAGCTAACCCAAGCTGGAGCTTTTCAACTTGCAGAAAATTTAAGAAAAATATTCAAAAACACGCCATTTGAGCAAGCCCTTGAAGCAGGATTAAAGGCAGCGATTGAAATGGAAAATTAGCACAAAAAAACAGAGTTCCCCCTGTTCCCTTGCCTAGCTCAACAATCTTCGATGAGACAACAACTTAATTATAGATCGAAACCTTTTGGAGCAATTTTCTGGATCTTATATCAAGGGAGCTTGCTCGTCGATAGGGGGAGAACAAGGGATATAGGTAAAAAAAGGGGGTATTCTTTCTTTTGAGGTGATTGTCTTGTTGTGGCTTTGAGTTTATTTATTTTGAGGCGATTGTTTCATTGTGATCTTGAATTTCTTTGTGACGATCGCGCCATCATAAACTCAAATTATATTCAGGAACAATCGCACCAACAGACCAAGCAGGGTTCTTGCTAGGCACAGGAAACCAAAGACTATCATCGGGTATCCCGTTGACTAAGAAATAAACAGCCCACACAAACACATCAGGCGCATACTCTCCAAAAGTTGAAGTTGATAATCTTAAGCTCGCGATCGCGTGGGTTCCTCCTTCGTTCCCACCTCCATAGCCAACCCCCATGACATTCAGTGGATCACCTGACCCATCCCAGGTTACTGTATAAGCGCTGTAAGTTTTCTTGCCTGAGTCGTAGCTACCAAACTCCCACAAATTTCCTTGATTTGCAGTAAACGTCTTTCGAGGATGAATGTTTAGCGCGATCGCGCGAGCCTCATCCATAAGCCGATGCTGAATATATTCCCAATTCTGCGGTTGAGCAGCTAAAGGCAAAGCTCCCCTCATGCTCTTCGTCGGAACACTGTTGTAAGGGCGCACGAATCGGTTGATGCTAGGCACTTCCAAATCAATACTAATATCAATATCAGGGATAGCAGGAATATTCAAGTCAGCATAATCGGGTAACTGCTCATTCAGTCTTACCTGAGCATTTATCTGATTTCTAATTGGGATTCTAATCCTAAATCTCTTTACCATGTCAAACTCACACCGCGCGACAGCCGTAGGACCTAACTAATGTTATCGCGCCCAGGCAAAAAATCAGGAGTATAGACAGGTTGATCTGTGTAATATCTAATCAAAGCTTGGAAAAAAACAATCGCAATAGCTTGTATTGCACTGGCAACATAAGACCAATGCCATCCCGTTTCGATCCACCTCGTCACCATTGGATTGATTTCCGTCAAATATGCGATCGCGATCGCGTACAAAACAGTCTTGCTTGTAAAAATACTTTTAGGTTTGGGCTGAGTCATTAGTAATGAAAAATAACGCGGTAAGAACGGGTATCAACATGGATAAATCCTTTTTTCCTGGCATCCCCCAAGCCAAGGAAAGTAGAAGCCTTACAAATTTCCCATAGCTTATTAACCTCACCATTCACGGGGATTAAGTCAAGTGCCTTAAAGTGTAAGTGCTGACTTCGGCTTGCGCCCCCAATTACTCTGTTAACTTCTATGGGACGATAACCGCTAGTAATAGTAATTGCTGAGCCAAATTTTTCACGAACTACCCCAAACTTTCGGGCTAAATCCAAAGCATTAGAGATTAAATGATTTTCTCTTGGGATTCTCGTACAGCCCTTAGTAACCTCTCCCCAGGTCAGGGGAACACCCTTAACAATAAACTGATTTGCCCAAACCACTCCACCCGCAGGCAGTTCCATCGACCGTCCAGTTTTGCTTCCAGCAGAAGGATTAAGGTTTCTTTTTACATTAGTTAATTGCTCTGAAACTGGATGCGCGATCGCGGTTTCAAGCAAAAGTTTAACGCTTGAACTCCCAATAAAGCCCAAAGCTCCTAAATGATGAGCTTCCTTAAAGTCAGCAAACGCCCTCTTGGTGGCTTCGCCAACAACGCCATCAATTTCCCCAGTGTAGAAGCCAGAAGACCGCAAACAATGCTGAACCTCTCTCGCTAGTTCTGCACTAATTTCCCCAATCTCAGCAACTCCCCCAAAAGACCTTAGAAGGTTAGACATAAAACAAATTCAGTCCCAAACTAAAAGACAATCTCTCAACCTCTACATGATAAGCAGTAACACGCTCCCTGTAACTAGGTTTGCGAGAAGAAGTCTTAGTTCTATCCCCATAGGTTGTAATCGAATTAGTTAGCGCGCTAGTCACTACAATATTCTGCTTCGTAACCTCTTGGCTCTCTTGCTGCAATACTCCACCAGATAAAGAAGTAAGTGCATAAGCAGACTCACACCGCGCGATCGCGCCCTGAATATAAGCCAAAGTAACAGGGGTGCAATCAACCTGAAAAATATCCCCATGATCAGAAAAAGAAGCAGCAACCTGATTAATATGAAAGCGGATCTTGGTTATCTCAATAGCCGTTAGAAGGGGCATGGGCGGTTATGGTACAAAAATAGTTGATTAGATGCCAGCACTGTAATGCGCGGATATTTGTGAAGCTGTCAGTATGTAATTATAAATAGCACACTCATCAATAAGCCCTGTAAAAAATTGACCATTGTTAGCAGAATCCCCTCTACCAATTTCTAAGGGTTGCGATTGACTTTTTACTGTCATTTGACTCGTCAACCGTAAGACTCCATCTACATAAATTTTTAGCCCGTTTGTTAGCCCACTTTGTAAAGTTACAACAACATGATGCGCTAAATTATCCTCAATATAAATACCCGTTGTTTTAATGTTGTCAAACGTCCAATCGTATGTGCCTAAAATACGATCAACTGTAAGGATACCCCAGGCTAATTGCTTTACAAAAATCCCACGAAAACTATCACCTGCGTTTGCTGTTTTGATCCAGCACTCGCTAGTTCCTGTAGTTAATTGAAAAGCAGAGGGATTACCTATATTAACGTATTGACTTATTCCATTGAAGTTGACTGAAGTATTACCACCCGTAACCAATCCAGGTTGTCCTAATGTTGGAGAGCCGACATAAGTACCGTTATTATTGCCTGTTTCATCAACAGCAACTGTACCCGTACTTTCTCCCAATCGCCAGTAGCCGATAGGATTATCTGCAAGCACAACATCTTTATAAGTTGAAGTTACTACAGCTAGTTGCTGACTTGAAATTGCAGGCAAACTAAACATTGTTAATCATCCTTAAACTAATCTTCCAACTACGAACCAGGTTTTTGCAACTGCATCATAAGAGCAGTTAACGACACTACCTACAACGCTTTGAACGCTTCCATCGGATACCCGTGTAGCTGTACCTGAGACAGTATAAGTGACAGCAAAAGCAGCCAGAAGATAAACATTAAATGTAATATTTTTAGTAAGTGTATCGGGTAAAGTTATTGTGGCAGCAGCTGTCGGATTAAATTTAATAGATTTCCCATGATCAGCATCAACAGCAGTAAACCCTACAGGACGAGCAACCCACTGAATAAGAGGAACATAGTTCTGAACTGTTTTGTCGGTTACAACTAAACTTTCTGTGCCACCGTTTACTTTAGAATAGACACTCCCGTTGGTCTTGCTGTATAGCCAAGTCTCATTGACGACCACTGTCACTGGCTCAGTGGTTTGAATAAGTTCTAATACGCTTATATCAGCTATTGATCCTGTTGCCCCTGTATCCCCTTTATCCCCCTTAAACGCGATCGCGGTACTCCAGTCACCAGAAATAGAAGACAATTTAATATAAATATTGCCCTGATCTGTCGCGAGAAAAGCGAAGCCCTCTGGTTGAGCATCAAAGCTAGGACGTTGTGAGAAAAGACCAACCGCATCAAAGGTAAAAGGCTCTCCAATATCACCCTTTACCCCTTGCAAGCCCGTCTGACCCTGAATCCCTTGTAAGCCCGTTAAACCCGTATCTCCCCGTCCCCCTTTTAAGTTCCCCTGTAATGTCCAAGTAACAGAATCAGTCTTCTTGTAGTAATCGCCATTATTCCTGTCAAGGTATAAATCATCAAGCCCCTCGGTAAATTGACCATTAGTTGGCACGCCGAAGCCAGTGCGCCAAGTCGATCCAGCAATACCGCGCAGATTAAGCAAGAATGCCCAAGTCACCTCATCGGTCTTCCCGAACAGATTACCAGTATTCGTATCAAGGTACAAATCCCCGACAACCTCACCAATGCCAAGGCTAGGCACACCAATGCCAGTGATCCACCTTGACCCATCATCACCTGCAACCCCAGGAATAGAGTTGATATAAACTCCGCCATCCGTAAGATATCCATTGATCGCTTGTGTTGGGTCACGGTAGTTTCTTACCCCAAAAGCCAAAGCAAGGCTATTGGTCTCAATCAAATAATAGCGATACCGCTTCTCATAGCTAGGTCTATTCTTGGTCTGAGTCGTACGAATAACATCGCCAGTAACCGCCACCTCTTCATCAACCCCAACATCCCCCGATGTCAGTTGAGTAAGCGTATAAGCAGACTCACAACGACTTAAAATCAATCCTACCCTCGTCTGAGTCCAAGCATCAGGAAGCTCACTCACCGCTTTTTGCAGCCTTGCGCGATCGCCTCCTGGAACACCGTCATGGTAGCCCAGGTGGAATCGCGCTTGACTTTTCTGAATGTCAGTTAAGCTAACCATTTATTTAACCCTAGCCTTAAGTTCCTTTCCTGGCTTGAATACAGGGATAACCGTTGCAGGAATAATCATTTCATCCCCTGTTTTAGGATTTCTCCCGTTGCGAGATTTCCGCGAGGAAGTCTTAAAAACCCCAAAACCAACAAGCTTAATATCACCCCCATCCACCAAAACGCGAGTAATTTCCTCAACAATTTCCCCTAGAAAAAAGTCAACATCTTTTTTAGTCGTACCAGTACGGGTCGCGATCGCGCTAACCAAATCCCCTTTATTCATTTAAACCTCTTGCATATAAGTCAAACGAGCCGTAATATCTCCACCACTGTTTAAAGTCCCAACAGCAGAACCAGTAGTATCACAAGCAACAACCTGAATAGTCTCCGAAATAGAAGCAGAAGAAAGGACTCCAGTCACCGTGATTATCGTCCCCTTGTAGACCCCTGCGGTTAAGTTGGGAGTTAGAGCATATTTATTTGGATCTGCTACTGCATCTTTTCGCCCCAAGCCAATCTTTACAGCGGTAGTCGCAACTACTAAAGCAGACAAGCTTATAGTCGCAGCGAGGACAATCGAGTGCTGCGGAAGCAGAGAAACAAGGTCATAAGCACCACTGCCATTAGGACTTATCACCTCCTCTATAAATCCTACCTTCAAGCCATTAATCAATAAAACCTCAGTCTCCCCACTAATCGCAGGGTTGGCAAAATTGCCAGATGTAATCAAATTCATTTACACAACTCCAATATCAATGTGTTTTAATTCCTAAGCAGCAAAAGTCCGAGCTTTGACGATAAACCTGTCATCCATCAAAGCATAGCCCCGATAAACAAGCCAAATCAAATACATAAACCGCTCATAATCATCATTTTTGTTCCTGCGAATTTGAAGAGGCAAGCCCCCCTCACCAAAACCAACAGCATCAGGACCAAAGAAAACGCCCTCATACGCTGTTAGTGCATTAACTGTAGTAGTCCCCATATTTGTAGACATAAAGAACCGAAACCCTTCATAGATACCAATTTCACCACGCATCAATTGAGTGGGACTATAGTATCTCATGGACTCCTGAAATTCAGGGTCTTGCCTTAAATGTTTCTCCATACGAGGGGGAACAACAGCAACATAAAGCCCATCACCAAAAGTGGGAATGTTTCTCATCTGCAACTCTTCTTTAATCGCCATCAGGTCAGCACCGTCAAGCTTATCTAATACAGTAGTCGCTGAATTAGCCACTCCACCAGGGTTGTAAACATTGGTAGCACCAAGATACAAATTACAAAGAATGCGATCATGAACCCGATCATGGTCATCCTTCAGGCTCGCGCCACCAATCGAATTGAAAAAAGATAAAGGATCACCAGAGTCTAAAAGCTTTTGCTCCGCCCGTCTAGCAACTCTTTCCGTAACTCCCAAAGGAGAAACGCTATTAGAGACAGTGCTATATGGTCCACTGAACTCCTCAAGCACAACAGTAACTTGATTGACCTCTTGTCTGACAGGGGTTGCAGTCCCAATAGTTTGAGTCTCACTTAATCTTCTCGCTTCTTGAGATAGCCCAACATCCCCAAAATAAGGGTATCTATTGAGCTTAATAGTGTCTCCATTAGAAGCCTGAAAATCAACGTCCGCAGTAGCGAACTGGCTAAAGACATACATGGGCTTAGGCTCTTGTAGCATCATTGCCGACAAGGTATCGAAAAAGAAAGCAGGGTCTCGAACTGTTAAAGGCATTTAATTACTCCACAAATAATGATTGACCAGCGAATATATCCTTTGAATGTTCCTTGAAATATTTCCCTGCTTCACGAGGATTCTTTCTCGCTAATTCTCGAAATCGGTCACGAGGCGCGATCGCGTCACGCGCAGTCTTCTCAGGCTGTGGAAATTCAGGAGTTTTAGGAGTATCATCTTTTTTAGTTTCCTCCTCCTCTTCCTTAAGCTCTTCCTTCTCAGGCTTAGGTTCTTCCTTCTCAGGCTTGGTATCTTCCTGTTTAGTCGAAAGCTGTTGGACTAAGTTAGTTAGTGTTAAAATTTCAGCCCTGAGAGTAGCAATCTGCTCATTCGAGGGGTCATCACGCTTGGGCTTCGGGATCGTTGTTAGCTCCTCTTCATGAGTTAGCTTATTCCCCATCATTGCTCCTAGTCGTTCCCAAAAGCTCTTCTCTATCTCGGCTTCCTGCGGAATCGGTAACGGTTGTTTCTGTTCTTCTGTCATTGGACTTACTCACCTCTGCCGTAATAACGGCTTTAAGAATATTGATTAATTCTTTGTCTAACTCTGGATCAAATTTTGATCCAACCTGTGAAACCCCGTTCAATAATTCATAGGCAAAGCCTCCTTCTAGTAATTTCTCAATTTCTTCCTCGCGCATATCAGGAAAAATATGCTGAATCGCATTTTCAAGGTTAACACCCAATCTAATCAAGTTACGACTTACAATCGAACGAGTAAGTTGCGAGTTTGGCGTATCAGGAAAAACATCCCCCGTATATCGCCAATTAACGTGATCATCCCCAACATCAGCGAGAAACTTATCGTGGACTGCCATCCGCAAAGCTATGCGGTAAAGCTCGACTAATCCATAAGTAATGTAAGACTCAGCCCGTCTGGTAGCTGTCGCAATGACGGGAGCATATTTAGTCTTTACATCCATATCCCCTGCAACAAAATCCCCTGCAACAAATCTATCTGGAATAGAGCCTAGAGCAAAGCGCAGTTGAGCTTCATAACGCTCAATAAAATCCAAAGTATTGCCGTCAATAGCAGTAGGTGTCGCAAATCCGATTTGCTCGCCTTCCTCCATACCAGATATAACACGCCTCGCCTTAATCCTGTCCTGCGATCGCGTATAACCATAGCCACCCTCTTCCGCGAAAGAGTTCCGCGCTTGATTAACTAGACCTGCTTCAACCATTTCAGACTTAGATCGACTGGAATAATAGATAGGTCCACCAAAAAATTCAACATTTCCATGGATCTGATCTATTTGCCAATCATGCTGCTCAAGTTGCCCTTCTAAATTCTCAAACTCGGTAATACCTCGACCGTCCTGAGTTGGCTTATTCTGCACGACTACCGCAGGGATAAAACCATAAGGATTATCAATCACCATGTCAGGCTCGAAATTCATATCTCGACCCTCCCAAACTTCAATAGCATCGCGCCCTAAGCGAATATGGCGATCTATCTGGATATCATCACGAGATTCCCCAGGCTGCCTAATATTGTCGTGGATATCTACGCGAGATAACCGCCCCTCATTATCGTAATATGGGTCAAACTGAGACTTGTCATAGTAAAGAAAGCTGTATCCATTGCCGTAAGGGCGCATATATAAAAGCACTTCCCCCGTCTTTGCGCCCTTCTCCCAAATATCCGTAAAGTAAAGAGGAACTTTATGGGAGACCCATAAATCATCTAAAAACTTCTTCCGCGATCGCGCATCATCATCAACCAAAGGTAAAAGTTCGATCCCCCTACGCCAAAGAAATAAGCCCACCTGCTGTAAATGAAGCTGCGGTACTAAGCTCTGTCCCTTGCCCTCAAGAATCTCCCGTAACTGTGACATCTACGCCCAAAGAATCGTTAACAACATTTTAATACACAGAAACCTCTAATTTACGCCTTTTCTTGAATATCTTCGTCAGCCCATGTACCATCGCGTCAGCACAGTCATCATGGGATACAAACCCAAATTGCAAAATCTCCTCAATTAATACCCCTGTCGCTACTGCGCGATTAAAAACAACAAGCTGCGCCTCGAATAAACCAGAGACCCCGTGCAGTCTTTGCTCCTTATCCCCTTTAAGGGTGACAGACTCCACCCGTAAGCTAACCCCTGCGGAAATAGCACGCCTCCTGAACTCATCAGCAAACACGGCTTGAAAAGCCACCGACTCAACCTGAACCGTAAATCTTTTTCCCAATTCTTTCCAGGCAACCGAAAGCTTAATAAGTTCTTCAATGGAAGTGTTAAGCGACCAACGTCCACGAATGAAATCAAGTATGTAATATTTATCAGCAGCCCTCCCACAAACAACTAAAGCCGTATAATCAGCGGATTCCTTGCGACTAGCTGCGAGATCTACCCCTATCGCAATTTCGTCAAAAGCACCTGGAATATCTGCACGAGTAATCCAGTCAGGCTTAATAATTTGCCCTTCCTCACTCAGAGGATCATTCTGGTATTGAGAGGCAAAAGAAACTGGGTCTTCCTCTCTTTTCTGCACAAGAAACTCTAGACTCATATACTCAGACCAGAAGGATTCTTCGCCATTTTCTCCTTGAATAATTGCAGCTTGTTCAATAACATCCCACCCCTTATCTAGAGTAAAAGTAGTTCCATGAATATCATCCACTCTATAGCGAGTACATAAAACGATAGCTCGACCACCAGGGACGAGTGTCGGTTTTAAGACCTCACTCCACCACTTAACCATCGCAGTTCTAACGTGTGGGTTATCAATATCCCGACTACTTTTAATCGGATCATCAATTACAACTAAATCGCTTCTACGAGATGCGATCGCGCCCTGTGCGCCAACGGCTAAAACTGTCGGGTCTTTAATAAAAGTATCAACCGCTGCTAGTTGCCTGTCAATCGTCCAAGATTTATCACGCCAACGGGAAGACTTTTGGATTTCTGGAAATATCTCGCGGTATTTATCAGACTCAATAATCGCCTTAATGGCAACGGAAATACTCAAGGCAATCTCTTCAGAATAAGAGCAAAGAATAATTCTAATATGTGGATTATGCCCAATAACCCACGCGATCGCGCAACTAATCCAAGTAGTCTTGGCACTTCCCCTTGGTGCTGCAATCCGAAGATTACTCCCCGATACTCGACTAAGTACAGGGCTTGAATTTCCCGTAACAATATGATCAAGCCATCCGCGATGATGTTCGGCAGGTTCTAACCCAAGGATATGCTCGCCAAATAGTCCTAAGTCCTCACGGGCAAGTAAAGCTTTAGCGGATGGTGCAATCTTCAGTGCCTCGACCGCCAGAACACGAGCTTGATAAATAAGTGGAATCCAGGGCTTAATCTTCATTTGATTCCCGTGCGTGCCTTGTTGCGGTGACATACTCCCACCCTGAATCAAAGATTACAGAGCGGGCTTCTTACTTCACAATAAGAGCTTCCTGCTTCATCGGAGAAGACTAGCATCATTGATGGCAATGTTGCCCCGTTTTAAACTTCCTACCTCCACAGGCAATAAACGACCTGTCCAGCCGAGTTGTAGACATGAAAGACTACGCAGAACAGTTAAGATTTTACAAGTATACTGTTAGTTGATGGCAACTACAATTATACTCAACCCCATATCTTAAGTTGTCCAGGTTCTGTAACTGATTTTTCCCTTGCTATGCACTGTTCACGAAAATACCTCGGTACTTGGAAGCCCTTCCGCTTCAGCCCAGGGAGGAAAAGGAAATTGCGTCTTTAGGCGCAGTTAACCCTAAAAGGGTGGGGGTATGGTTGCCCCCAACTCCGCAAAGCGGGTAATGTTTGCCTCGTCAATGTTATCTAGGCTTGTGAGGCTAACTACA
>JBBQDV010000033.1:0-19820 GCA_038320005.1 Cyanophyceae cyanobacterium | reverse complement strand
ATCGAGGTATTGCTGTAGCCTATCGAGATTTAGAGCAATATGAAAAAGCCCTAACCTCAGTCAATAAAGCTTTAGCCCTAGCTCCCGATAATCCTGAACTATATTACCTCAGAGCGCAAATCCTCTACCACAAAGGCAAAGCAGCCCGTGATACAACCCTCCTGAACGCCTCCCTCGCAGATTTTGACCGCGCCTATGAAAAAAGAAACCAACTGCCAGAATTTATCGTCGAAGCCATTAACCGCGAACGCCGTCTTGTGGAAGAAAGACTGACTAGATAGCCTCTAAGCTAGATCCCAGTTAAAGCCTTGCAACCAAGCGGTTATCCACACTAGAAATAGCCCTTAAATTTTGGCAAACTTAAAGTGCCAAGCTCAGAACAACACCATAATATAAACTGATGAACTTTACGATTAAATCTTTTTACAACTGGTATCGTAACACCCTCCGCAACCCTCAATACCGCTTGTGGATGATCTTAGGTACAGTCGCCTATTTGCTAAGTCCCATTGATCTTATTCCTGATTTCTTACCGATTGTAGGGCAACTTGATGACCTCGCACTATTGACCTTATTTATCTCAGAAGTTTCTCAACTAATTGTTGATCGGGTCAAATCTCGCCAAGGTAATAGTCCTGACATTTCTGACCAAAGCACTAGCTCTGGTACAGTAGATGTTAATGCTATGCCCGTTGAATAATTTAACTTAGTCACTTTTCAGCCCCAAGCCCTCTTCCTAAAAACGAAGTCTAGAGGCTTAGGGCTGTTTTCCCATCACCTCATCACCCCATCACCCTTAATCAAAAATAAAACAACCCTGAATCTAGGGAAGAAGTTCTGCCACATTTACAACAAATTTTTCCAGAAGAATGAGTTAGTATAACTGACTGAGAGGAAAAATTGACAGTAAATAATTTTGTCTAACAGCGAAAATCTATCTCGAAACTGTTTTGCTAGTTGTTAAACGATGTTACAATTCTTAAAGAAGAAACGAAAAGATTCCAAAAACTTTTAAAAGGTCAGGAAATTTCCTTCGTTACCACAATTGTGGTAATTACTGAACCTAAAAACTAAATTTGCAATTTTTATACAACAGTTGGTTATTCAACTTTAGAAGTTCTGCTCGTCCACTCCTTATTTTATTGTAATTTGCTCATCAGGCTAGGATAAAACTGAAAGATTATGAAAACGTCTCAAAACATTAGTGATCCAGTTCGGACATACCTGCGAGAAATTGGTCGAGTCCCTCTACTTACTCACGAAGAAGAGATTGTCTATTCCAAACAGGTACAACAACTCATCGCCTTAGAGAAGCAGAAAGAGGATAAGGAAAAAGAGCTTGACCGAGAGTTGACAAACGCAGAATGGGCAAAAATTGTCGATCTTAGCGAAAAAGAACTTAATAAAATCATTGGTCAAGGAAATTCGGCTAAACGCAAGATGGTAGAAGCCAATCTCCGTCTAGTAGTTTCCGTTGCGAAAAAATATATCAAACGCAATTTAGATCTGCTAGATTTGATTCAAGAAGGAACAATTGGAATGCAACGGGGGGTAGAAAAATTTGATCCGACTAAAGGATTTCGCTTCTCGACTTACGCCTATTGGTGGATTCGCCAAGCAATTACTCGCGCGATCGCGGAAAAAAGTCGCACCATTCGCCTCCCCATCCACATCACCGAAAAACTCAATAAAATTAAAAAAACTCAACGACAGCTTTCCCAACAACTCGGACGAGCAGCCACAGTTTCTGAACTCGCCCTCGAACTAAGTCTCACCGAAGAAGAAGTCCGCAGCTGCCTCGATAAAGCCCGTCAACCCCTCTCTCTTGACCTGCGGGTGGGAGATAGCCAAGATACCGAATTAATCGAACTTCTCGAAGATGATGGTCCGACACCAGAAGATTTTGCCGTACATTCTTCTCTGCAAAGAGATATCGAAAAACTAATGTCAGCATTGACTCCCCAACAAAAAGAAGTATTATCATTGCGCTATGGGCTTAAAGATGGTCAACCCCTAACCCTCGCAAAAATTGGCACAAAAATGAAAATTAGTCGTGAACGAGTCCGCCAGATTGAGCGAGAAGCGATAGGGAAACTGAAAAAGTACAAAGAAGGTATTGAGGAATATATCGCTAGTTAGAATGCAAATATTTTCAAGGAGTAGAAAAACCCGAATGAGAAACAGTTCGGTTTTGCCGACTCCAGCCCTATTTCTAGACTGCTAAAGTAGGAATAACAGTAAATTATCTTCCGATACAACTCTATTTGACTTTTCCGTAACGAAGCGAAGCACGTTATTGATTAAATACCAAATCACAACGAGAACAACATGAACAATAAAGATCGCAATAGAGAATTTCTTAAAGAAGAACAAGAAGGTGGAAACCATCTCTGGCAGTACGTTCAGTCTCTTACCCCAGAAACCATTGCTCAATTATCTCGTCCCCAATCTTCAGAAGTATTCGGCGTAGTAGAACGCAATATTATCGGCTTACTCGGTAATTTACCCGCAGAACACTTTGATATGCAGATTAGCACCAGTAGAGAACACCTGGGACGGTTGTTAGCTTCAGCAATGATGAGTGGTTATTTCCTTCGTGGCGCAGAACAACGCTTGACTTTTGAGAATTCCCTACAATCCGCTGACCCAAATCGTCACTATGACGAACAATAATCACAAGGAGATTGGTGTCGCTGTTATTCGGAACAATTTAGGTAAAATCTTAATTGATCGTCGCAAACCCACAGGCTTATTTGCCGGACTGTGGGAATTTCCTGGGGGAAAAGTAGAGCCTAATGAAACGATACAAGATTGTATTCAACGAGAAATTAAAGAAGAATTAGGAATTGAGATTGAAGTAGGAAAACAACTAATCTCAATTAATCATTCCTATTCCCATTTTGATGTCACTTTACAGGTTTATTATTGTCGCCATCTTCAGGGTCAACCCCAAACGATAGAATGTGATGAAATTCGCTGGGTTACATTAGAAGAGTTGGATCAGTTTCCTTTTCCCCAGGCGAATACTGAGATTATTGCAGCTTTGCTACAAGATATCGACCAAGGATAACTTTTTTTATCCTTTATTGTTAACTATTTCTAGATTCTCCTCATCATCCTCAGTCAGTATTTCTAAAGTTTGCACCACGAAAGGAAGACAAGCCCCAGCTAATCCCTTTTTGATCCGTTCTGGGGTTTCAGGAAATAGGACAAATAACGGATAAATTTGTTCTGCCCCTTCACTTAATATATGTTTGTAGCGATGAGGCATTACCCATTCATAATCTTGGCTGAGACTGACCTGTGTTCTCCGCCAACGGCGCAGTAAGTCAGAAAAGTCTTCTTGGGGACGGTGAATAAACACGACTATTTCAGCCCCCATCTTGACTTTCCATTCTGGATCACACATTAATACGACTAAATCACAAGAGAGTTGCGTGGCTATAGGCGAAACTAAGCCAGAGGAAAAATGCTCATCAGAGACTTGAGGATTTCGCAACCGTACCACAGGTAGAGGAATTGTGATCAAACTTTCCTGGGGACGGCGCAAACTCGGTAGCATTTCTAGATAAGAACGATGCTTTTTGAGAAGCGCGATCGCGCCATAACAATCGCTATATTCCGAGAGCAAAACTTCATAATCAGATTGCTTAACAGGCATAATCTATTTAACCCAATTCATCAAAGATCTTAAACATGGGTAAATACATTGATACCAGGATAAGTCCCACAATTCCAGCAATTACTACCATCATGATCGGCTCTAAGACACTCGTGAGGGCTTTCACCGCCTGTTCAACCTCTTCTTCATAGAAATCTGCCACTTTCATCATCATCGCATCCAACTCCCCAGTTTCTTCCCCAATACTAATCATTTGAATTGCCAGGGCGGGAAAAACATTAGGTCTGGCGAGGGCAATACTGAGCATTCCCCCCTGCTGAATTTCCTGTTTACAACCTTCCACAGCATCAGCAATGATCGAGTTTCCCGCTACGTCGCGGACAATATCAAGGGTACTGAGAATCGGCACACCAGAACGAGTTAGAGTCCCAAAAATTCGGCAAAATCTTGCCACTGAATTCTTCTGGGTCAAATCTCCGACAATAGGCATGGTTAAAAGGATCTTATCAATTTGTCGTTGACCAGCATAGGTAGCATAATATTGCTTCAGGGCATAAACAAGTCCCATAACAATACCAATGGGGATAAAAATTTTCCAACTACGCATGATCTTACTCAGATCGAGCATAAACTGGGTTAACGCTGGTAGCTCAACCCCTAAGCCTTCAAAAATACCAGCAAATACTGGAATAATGAAGACTGTCATCGCCACAAATACCAGCAGGGCTAAGACTCCTACCGCTACAGGATAGGTCATCGCAGATTTAACCTGGTTTTTCAAACGGGCAATATCTTCTAACACTTTCGCCAATCGATTCAGGACTTCATCAAGTACCCCACCGATTTCTCCTGCTTCCACCATACTGCGATAAAGTTTATCGAAACACTGAGGATGTTTCTCAAGGGCTTCCGATAGACTTGCTCCTTCTTGGACATCTGCACTAATTTGAATCAGAGCTTTTTTGAGGCGGGGATTTTGAGTTTGTTCCTGTAAAACTCCTAACGCCCTGACAATGGCTACTCCTGCATTAACCATAGTGGCAAATTGTCGCGAAAAGACTGCCATATCCTTAATCGACAGCCCACTCATCATCATTTCGATTCCAGATAAATCTATCTCGAAACCTGACTTAGTGATTTTTCCCACCGCCATAAATCTCTGCTTAAGCATCGTTCGAGCTTGCTCAGGGGAGGTCGCCTGAACTTTCTCTTTTAACACTTTCCCCTTGGAATCCTTGACTTGAGCAATAAATGTTGGCATCGCTTTTTAAACTAAATAGTAAACAGAAAATAATTCACTTCAGTTAACGAGATTTACTTTTAGCGCCCATCATCGCTCCGCCGATGATACGCTGAAGGTCATCAGGTTTACTACTGTGGGTCATGGCTTCTTCGAGACCGATTGTACCGCTTTTAACTAGTCCCGCTAGAGCCTGTTCCATCGTCTGCATCCCAATCTTTATCCCTGTTTGAATTGCGGAATAAACCTGGGGGGCTTTTCCTTCTCGAATTAAGTTCGCGATCGCGGGAGTGACAATCATAATCTCTTGTGCCATTGCGCGTCCAAATTCCCCAGGTTTAGGATTTTTTTTCTTCGGTAAGCATTGACTAAATACCGCCACTAAAGAACTAGAAAGCTGCGCCCGTACTTGAGGCTGTTGTTCAGGAGGAAAAACATCCAACATCCGATCAATCGTTCCCGCAGCGGAACTGGTGTGTAGCGTCCCAAAAACTAAGTGTCCAGTTTCTGCTGCTGATACCGCCAAGGAAATAGTTTCCAAATCTCGCATCTCCCCCACCAGAATAATATCAGGATCTTCCCGTAAAGCACTTTTGAGAGCATTACCAAAACTTTTGGTATCTTCCCCTTTTTGTCGTTGGTGAAAAAGACTTTTCACATTAGGAAAAACATATTCAATCGGGTCTTCTACCGTGAGAATATGTTCTTGGCGAGTCCGATTAATTAAATCTAAAATTGCAGCTAAAGTTGTTGTTTTACCTGATCCAGTTTGTCCCGTCACCAGCACCATTCCCCTGGGTCTTTCGGCAATTTCGCGCACAATATCTGGTAATCCGAGTTGATCAAAATTAGGAATTTTGGAAGATAACGCCCTTAAACAAGCAGCATAACAGCCTCGCTCTTTATAGACATTGACCCGAAAACGAGCTAATCCTTTTACCCCATAGGAACAATCTAACTCCCAGTTTTGCTCCAACTCTTTCCGTTGTTGGTTATTAAGCATACTGAAGATCAGCTTTTGGCATTCTTGGGGACTGAGGGGATTATCATCCACTGGAGCTAACTTACCACTAATTCGGAAATAGATAGGCGCACCTGCTTGGATGTGCATATCTGATCCGCCCATTTCCACCAACTGTTCCATCAAGTCTTCGATCATCACATCCATCATGGTATTTATCGTTCCTCACATTTATTTGCTACTTTACTTATCTTTCCCAATCTGGAGTTGAAATCAATCTTGAAAACGAGGAGTCATGCAGTAGGGACAATCTATCCATTCCTGTTGTAATTCAGCCTTACAAGTGTTGCAGGTTAAGGAACTTTTCCGTTTATTTTTTAATTCTGCTTCCACGCCAGAATCCGTAAAAGTAACTCGCTCAACTTCTTCAAGGGTCGTACTCCCTTGCTTTACTAACTCGAGACTATAAGCGAGAATGGTTTTCATACCTTCCTCAACCGCTGCTTCCTTAATCAAGTTAGTAGTTGCACCTTGATTAATGAGGACTTGTAAGCGTTCACTCATCCGCATCACTTCGTAAACCCCCACCCGTCCTTTGTAGCCTCCACCGTTACATTTAGGACAAAGGCTATTGTCATCTTTAGCCTTTTGAATCTCTTCTGCTGTTAGAGTATTAGCCTTATAAAGAGTGAGACTACTATCTCCAGAAGAAGTTAAACCATATCTGGATAATTCTTCCTTACTAGGTTGATAAGCAACACGACAAGTGGAACAAACGCGACGCATCAAACGTTGGGCGGATACTCCTAGTAATGCACCAGAGATCATGAAAGGCTCAACCCCCATCTCATCCAATCGCGCGATCGCGCCAGCAGCATCATTAGTATGAAGACTAGTTAACACCAAGTGACCCGTCAAAGCAGCCTCAATCGCTATTTTTGCCGTTTCCTTATCCCGCGTTTCCCCCACCAGGATAATATCGGGATCTTGTCTAAGAAAAGAGCGCAAAATTGAGGCAAAATCCATGCCTTTCTCCCGAATTACCTGAACTTGAGTAATCCCAGGTAAAGAATATTCAATGGGGTCTTCTGCGGTACTAATATTCACCCCAGGCTCATTTCTTTCCGCCAAAACTGAATACAAACTAGTCGATTTTCCCGAACCCGTAGGTCCCGTCACCAGAATCAAGCCAAAAGGACGGCTTGCCATCTCTCGCATCCAGCCCAAAGTCTCCTCATCACTAATCAGCTTATCCAGCCCTAACTGAGTTGCTGAGTTATCCAGAATCCGCAACACCACCTTTTCCCCGTAGCGACTTGGGAGGGTACTGACGCGAAAATCTACCTTATTGCCTTTATACATTCGGCGGATTTTGCCATCTTGGGGTAATCTCCGTTCCGCAATATCTAGTTCTGCCATAATCTTAAAGCGAGCAGAAACCGCAGCTATAATTTTCTTCGGCAAATTAGAAAAAGCTTCTTCTAGTACCCCATCCCGACGAAAGCGAATCCGCAGATTTTCCTCTTGGGGTTCAACATGAATATCTGATACACCCTCTTCGAGAGCCTTCATAAGAACCTTATTGACCAAATTAATAACTGGCGCGCCCTGGGCATCATCCGCAGCCCCCAGGTCATCTTCAACCTCAGCCCCTGCATCTTCTAATGTTTTACTCTCAAAATTTTCGAGAACTTTAGAAACATCAACACTTTTTTCGTATTCTTTTTGTTTCTTTCTTTTTAGCTGTACATCTAGATATTGATCCAGAATATTCTGATAATCTTCAGTGGTAATGACTACTCGCTGAAGCGTGAGATTCTGGGATTTCAAAATTCGCTTCAGTTCGTCTTGAGCATTCAAATTATCTGGATCAACCATTGCCACCAAGAGTCTATCATTCTCTTTTTGCAGCGGAACAAGTTTGTGGCGACGACAAATATCAATACCAATAACACTATCAATTAGTTCCCTAGTCTGGTTATCCGTAATTGGATCGATTTCAGGATCTAGAGACTCAACTCCGTACAAAATTTTCAGTTCAAATAACTGATTTTTCTTATACTCTGTAACAAGTTGTGCAGGGATATCCTGCCCAGTAAGAGATTGCAGAACCTCCGTCAAAGGTTTACCTGTACTACGGGTTTTCTCTAAAGCCTGTCGCATTTGGTCACTATCCGCATAACCTAGCTGAATCAGCTTATTCCCAAAAGGCGAAAAATCGTTTCTTAAAGCAACAGCCCTCGATTGTGTTCGCTTTGTAAATGAATTAGTCATAATTGGTAATTAAGTTTCCACATAGATTTGGGACAAACTTGATAAACCCCCACCTTGCAAGTAAGGATTATTTTTTTCTTCACGGCGTAATGCACTTGAAGATTAATGAAATTACTAACAGTAGGGATATCTACACCCTTTTGTACAACTCAGTACAGTTGACGAAACTAGTTCTTGTTAGAATTATCCGTAGAACTCAGCTTAAACTGATGCGATCTCCTGATTATCGCCAAGCTTCTCGCGCTGTAAGAAAACGGCATTGAGGAAAACTGCGATAAGATACACTAATTATAGACTGACGTAGAGCCATTCACCTGTGATTACGATAACTATCGGAGTTAAGTCCCTATGGATGAAGCCTAGCTATCAGTAATACAAACGCAAATAGACAATCATGGGTTCACGTCCACAGCAACGGACTTATCAAAAAAATAACGAATCTAGCAGAGCTAGAGGAGAATATAACCCATATTTAAATAATTATATTTACTGCACCATGATCGACAATCCCAACGAACTCCAACAAAATTCAGAAGAAACCTTAGATAACTTTTCTCAATCAGTTGAATCAGAAGATTCAGTTGTTCAAGCTCAAGAAGAAGTCATAACAGATCAAAATACAACTAATCAAACCCTGGATGTTGAAACAGTGGTTGATTCAGAAACAAAAGATTTCGAGGGAATCAACCCTTCACAACAAGAAATTGAGGAATTACGCTCTCAAATAGAGCAATACCAACAACAAGCAGACTCTTTCAAAAATCAATACTTGCGCACAGTTGCTGATTTTGATAACTTCCGCAAAAGAAGCATCAAACAAAAAGAAGAATTAGAAGAACAAGTCAAATGCAACACAATCAATGAGTTGCTACCTGTCATCGATAACTTTGAGCGAGCCAGAACCCAAATCGAGCCTAAAAATGATGGTGAAATGGTCATTCATAAAAGCTATCAAGGTATCTATAAGCAAATTGTCGAAGGTCTAAAAAAGATTGGCGTTTCTGCTATGCGTCCAGAGGGACAAGAATTCGACCCCAACCTCCACGAAGCAGTGATGCGAGAACCTTCTAGCGAGTATCCAGAAGATACTGTCATTGAGCAATTGGTGCGGGGCTATATGCTTGGCGATCGCGTTTTGCGTCATGCTATGGTCAAAGTTGCTGCCCCAGGCGAATCCGAGCCTGAGTCTGAAGAAGAAACAGAATCTTTAGAAACCCCAGAATCAGCTTAACCTCATTTTTTGACATAGAGGGTAAAACGGAGAAATCAGGGTAGGCTAAGATTAGCCCGTCTTCATTTTTACATTTGCACGTATCCATCGCTAGATCATTATGGGAAAAGTTATCGGCATCGACTTGGGTACAACCAATAGCTGTGTTGCAGTCCTCGAAGGGGGTAAACCAGTTGTCATCGCCAACAGTGAAGGAGGGCGTACCACTCCAAGCGTTGTTGGTTTTGGCAAAGCTAATGAACGCTTAGTTGGCTCTTTAGCGAAGCGACAAGCTGTCACCAATGCGGAAAATACTATTTATAGTATCAAACGCTTTATTGGACAAAGATGGGAGGATACCGAAGCCGAACGCGCGCAAGTTCCCTACAACTGTGTTAAAGGACGGGACGATACAGTTGATGTCCAAATCCGTAAGAAGAATTATACTCCCCAAGAAATTTCAGCGATGGTGCTGCAAAAGTTACGCTCTGATGCCGAAAAATATCTGGGAGAAACTGTTACTCAAGCAGTAATTACTGTTCCCGCTTACTTTTCTGACGCTCAAAGACAAGCAACCAAAGATGCTGGAACTATTGCAGGTCTAGAAGTATTAAGAATTATCAACGAACCCACTGCTGCTGCCCTTGCCTACGGTTTAGACAAACAAGACCAAGAACAACATATCTTAGTCTTCGACTTGGGTGGGGGAACATTTGATGTCTCAGTCCTTCAGCTTGGGGGCGGAGTCTTTGAAGTCAAAGCTACCTCTGGGAATAATAAACTCGGTGGAGATGACTTTGATAATGCGGTTGTTCGTTGGCTGAACGACCAATTCCAAGCACAAGAAGGCATTAACCTTAGCGAAGATAAGATGGCACTCCAAAGACTAAGAGAAGCAGCCGAAAAAGCCAAAGTAGAGCTTTCTGGTTCTCTCCTGACCTCTATTAACTTGCCTTTTATCACCGCAGATGATACTGGTCCTAAGCACATCGAGATGGAGTTTACCCGCGCCCAATTTGAAGAACTTGGACAGGAACTAATTGCAGCCACCATCCACCCCGTTAAACAAGCCCTCAAAGACTGTGGGCTAAAACCAGAACAAATTGATCGTATTCTTCTGGTTGGTGGTTCTAGTCGTATCCCTGCGGTAGTAGAAGGAATTAAAAGCTTCTTTGGTGATAAAGACCCCAACCATTCTGTCAATCCTGATGAAGCCGTTGCCTTGGGTGCTGCTATTCAAGCTGGGGTGCTAGGGGGAGAAGTTGAAGATATTCTCCTCTTGGATGTAACTCCTCTTTCTCTAGGGATTGAAACCCTTGGGGAAGTTTTCACCAAAATCATTGAGCGTAACACCACCGTACCCACGAGCAAAAATCAAGTTTTTTCTACCGCTACCGATGGTCAGACCTCAGTAGAGATTCATATTCTCCAAGGGGAACGGGCAATGGCAAAAGACAATAAAACCCTGGGTAAATTCCTGCTCACTGGAATTCCCCCTGCTCCCAAAGGCATTCCTCAAATTGAAGTTAGCTTTGAAATGGATGTCAATGGCATCTTACAAGTTTCTGCTCAAGATCAAGGAACAGGTCAAGAACAGACTATTCGGATTACCAACACTGGAGGCTTAAGTAGCCAAGATGTAGATAAAATGCGGAACCAAGCTCAGGATTTTGCAGAACAAGACCGTTACCGTCTCCAAATTGTTGAACTCAAAAATCAAGCAGATAGCCTATTCTATAGTTATGCCACAGTTCTCAAAGATAACGGTACAGTGATTAGCGAGGCAATAAAGGCAGATACAAACCAGAAGCAGCAAATATTACAAGCAGCCCTCAAATCTCCCGATAATTTAGCTCAAGTTCAGAAAAAGCTAGAAGAGTTCCGCCAAGCAGTTCTCAGTATTGGTACTAATATTTATCAAAATTCTGGCAAAAATGAGCAAGCAAAGAATAATAACAGCTTAGATACCATAATTGAGGAGGTAGAACAAGAAGACCAAATGGCTACCGTTATCGAAGCAGAACTTCCGACAGAAATGAATCAAAAGGAAACGATTCAGATTTCTTTATCTGACGATATCCAGTTTGAGGAAATGGACTTTGATGATGAAACAATGAGTGCTGACTATGAACCAGTAGATTAATCTAAACTTATAGTAGAGTTGATGTCTAAAATAATGGCATCTTAACTTTATTCTTTAAATAAATAACTCTCAAAATTATTCACAACTAGCGATTAAAACTAACGCTTTATGGCAGGCGACTACTATGAAATCCTTGGGGTCTCTCGAAGTGCAGACAAAGATCAAGTTAAACAAGCTTATCGACGTTTAGCTCGTAAGTACCACCCAGATGTAAATAAAGAACCAGGAGCAGAAGAGCGATTTAAAGAAATTAATCGCGCTTACGAAGTCCTTTCCGAACCAGAAGTCCGTAACCGCTATGACCGTTTCGGCGAAGCAGGGGTTAGTGGGGCAGGAGCAGGATCTGCTGGCTATGCCTCAGACTTTGGCGATGCTGGTGGCTTTGCCGATATTTTTGAAACCATTTTTAGTGGTTTTGGCGGTATGGGGACACAAGGGACAGCCCGTCGCCGTACTGGTCCAGTGCGAGGGGATGACCTCCGCCTTGATCTCAAACTAGAGTTCCGCGAAGCCGTTTTTGGTGGTGATAAAGAAATTCGTATCCCCCACCTCGAAAGCTGTCAAGTTTGCGAGGGTACTGGTGCAAAGCCTGGTACTGGCTCTAAAAGCTGTCCAACTTGTAACGGTGCAGGTCAAGTCCGACGGGCAACCCGCACCCCCTTTGGTAGTTTTGCTCAAGTTTCCGCTTGCCCAACTTGTAATGGGGAAGGGCAAATTATTGAGGAAAAATGTGAGGCTTGTGGTGGGGTAGGACGCAAGCAGGAAACGAAGAAATTAAAAATCACCATCCCTCCTGGGGTTGATAATGGTACACGCCTGCGAGTTTCTCGAGAAGGAGATGCTGGCTTACGAGGCGGTTCTCCTGGGGACTTATATGTTTACCTCTATGTTGAGGAAGATGCAGAATTTAAGCGGGATGGAATTAATGTTCACTCTGAGCTAACAATTAGCTATCTTCAAGCTATTCTCGGTTGCCGAATTAAGGCGAATACCGTCGATGGGGAAGAAGAAATTACTATTCCCCCTGGAACTCAGCCTAGTCGGGTTCTCACCCTCGAAAATAAAGGTGTACCTAAACTGGGAAATCCTGTCAGTCGTGGTGATCAGTTGATTACGGTACGGGTAGAAATTCCGACAAGGATCAATGCGGATGAACGAGAATTGCTAGAGAAACTGGCAAAATTAAAAGGTGACAGCACTGGAAAAGGAGGTCTGGGTATTTTAGGCAAGATGTTTGGGGGATGAATAAGATTAGTAATCAATTTTTTTCTGCTGATGCTCAACTGGATTTACGGGGAACGCCCTGTCCAATTAACTTTGTCCGTACGAAGTTGCGTTTAGAGCAAATGGAATCTGGATCATTGTTGGAAGTCTGGCTTGATCCAGGAGAACCGATTGAACAAGTTCCAGATAGCTTGGTCATAGAAGGTTATCAAGTTGAAGCGATAGAAGATCGTCAGGAGTTTTTTGCCCTGAAAGTACGGAAACCAAATGACTGATTATCTGGGGACGGTAGTAGCAGTTCAGGCAAACTTTTATCGGGTTTCTCTCAGTCTTGCTCAGGGAGGGCAGAGTTTACTTTGTACTCGTAGATCAAGGCTGAAAAAGATTGGGCAAAAGGTGATGGTAGGCGATCGCGTTTTGGTTGAAGAAGTAGATTTGATTGATGCTCAAGGAGTAGTTGCTAAGGTATTCCCTCGCAAAACTGTCCTAGATCGTCCTCCTATTGCCAATGCTGACCAAATTGTGCTAGTTTTTGCCCTTGCTGACCCGCCCCTAGATCCTTTTTCTCTCAGTCAATTTTTAGTCAAAGCGGAATCAACTCAGCTTTTTCCCCTCCTCTGTTTGAATAAAATAGATTTAGTATCAGAACAAGAGCAGGAGCAGTGGCAGCAGAGACTTCTGGGTTGGGGCTACAAGCCAATTTTCATTAGTGTTGCCAAGGTTAATGGGTTAGATGTCATTCAGACTTATTTAGACCAGAAGATTTCCGTTTTCGCTGGTTTATCGGGAGCAGGGAAGTCAAGCTTGATTAATACCCTGATTCCCCAAACTAATATCGCCACAGCAGCAGTATCGGGAAAATTAAATCGGGGTCGCCATACCACCCGTCATGTTGAATTATTCGATTTACCCTTGGGAGGATTAGTAGCAGACACCCCAGGCTTTAATCAGCCAGATCTTGACTGCAATCCCCAAGACTTAGCTTCTTATTTTCCTGAAGCGAGAGAACGTTTAGCTAAGGGGAGTTGTCAGTTTAGTGATTGCTTACATCGCGATGAACCCAATTGTTTAGTGCGAGGGGATTGGGAACGTTATGATCATTATCTCCGTTTCTTAGAGAAAGTTATTGCTCATCAGGAAGCAGTCAATAAGATGCCCGATGACGAGACAAACTTGAAGCTGAAGATGGATACATCAGGAAAGGAGAACTATGAACCTAAGTTAGAAAGTAAAAAATATCGCCGTCTTTCTCGTCGCGCAAGTCATCAGGAGTTACAGGATTTCTATGAATCTGAGGTAGAGAAACTCTGATGGGGTGATGGGGTGATGGGGAGAAAAATAATTAATTGTTTAAGATAAGAAAATGAATCAAACTAAAGAACAGCAAACAACAGAAAAACCTAGCTATACAAAACTAGCAATGCGAAATATGGTGAGGAAAGGAGGCAAATCTTTACAGCATTTCCTGCTTACTACCTTCGGCTTATTAGCTTTTTTAGTTGGACTCGCCTATTTAACTCGCTAGTATGACGGCAAATTCTAACTTGACAATTCTAGTTAATTTACAAGATCACTTTTTTGAAAATGCTTCGCAAACTTCGCCAATCTCAACCCCAACTTGGGAATATTGGTTTCAAACTTGGTTAACTGAACTTGCGTCTTCTATCCCCTCAGCAGAAGAATATGAGTTGAGTTTACGCCTGACGACAGATGCAGAAATTCAAACACTCAATTTTCAATATCGTGATCAGGATAAACCCACGGATGTTCTTTCCTTTGCAGCTTTAGAAGTAGATTGTCCTCCTACTCCTGAAACTGAACCTCTGTATTTTGGCGATATAATCATTTCAGTAGAAACAGCCCTAAGACAGGCACTTGAACAAAAGCATAGCCTTACAATGGAACTTGCTTGGCTTGCTTCCCACGGCTTTTTACATCTTCTCGGTTGGGATCACCCCGATGATAAGAGTTTAGAAAAAATGCTGTCTCAGCAAGATAATTTGCTTAAAATCTTATCAAGTGAAGAATTATAAAGATCCTTTTGTTCAAAAAATTATTAGAGGTGTGTTGGAACTATGGAATCAAAAATTAGGTCAGCTTCCGTAAATGATAGCAATTATCCTATGATGACAATTCACCAACCTTCAATTTCAGAAATTTCAGATTCTCAAGCAGGGGAAGGTCTAAGCAATTTAGAACGCAAGTTTTCTTGGCAAGTTGCCCCTAATTTGTGGAGTAGTTTTAGTTATGCCTGGGCAGGTCTGCGCTATTGCTTCATCACCCAGAGAAACTTCCGCCTCCATACTTTAGTCGGTGTATTGGCAATTGGTCTAGGTTTCTTTTTAAGGGTAAGTAACGTAGAAGTAGCGATTATCAGCTTAACAATTGCCTTAGTGCTAGTATTGGAGTTGATTAATACTGCCTTAGAGTCGGTGGTGGATTTGACAGTTAAGCAGACTTACCATGAGTTGGCGAAAATTGCCAAAGATTGTGCAGCAGGAGCGGTTTTGATTAGCGCGATCGCGTCCCTTGGTGTTGCCGTTTTAATTTTACTACCTCCCTTAGTTGAGCAAATATCAAATAACCTTTAAGACCTAACAAAACATGATTGTTGTTATCGACAACTACGATAGCTTTACCTATAACTTAGTTCAATACTTAGGAGAACTAGGCTCAGAACTTTCCGTAGCTGAGGATATTCGTGTTTATCGTAACGACGAGATTGCTCTAGAAACCCTGAATAAAATCCAACCTGATGGAGTAGTCATCTCTCCCGGTCCAGGTCGCCCAGAATCCGCTGGGATATCAATGGCGTTGATTGAAAAGATGGGAGCAACCCTCCCCATCTTAGGAGTATGTTTAGGACACCAAAGCATTGGTCAAGTATTTGGGGGCAAAATTGTGCGGGCGGATGTCCTTATGCACGGGAAAACCTCAGAAGTTAAACACACTGGCGTTGGAGTCTTCCAAGGGCTTGCAAACCCGTTTGTTGCGACCCGCTATCATAGTCTTGTAATTGAATCGAAAACCCTGCCCAGTGTCCTCGAAGCTACCGCATGGGTAGAAGATGGCACAATTATGGGAGTACGCCATCGAGACTATCCTCATATTCAAGGTGTCCAATTCCATCCAGAAAGTATTTTAACTGCTTCGGGCAAGCAAATCTTACGGAATTTTCTCTTATCCCTCCCATCCAAACTAAAAAAATAACATGATTAAACGGCGACAACTCTTACGTTATACAGGAGCAGCACTCCTTACCACAATTGGGACAACTTGGTTATCAGGGCGAAATCAGATTCTTCAAGCCCAAACCCCTGAAGAAAAAGTCACGATTGAGTGGTTAGGGCATACTAGCTTTTTATTTACTGGAGGGGGAAAGAGGATTCTCGTAAATCCCTATCGCAGCATGGGTTGTACCGCTGGTTATAAATTACCAGAAGTTAATGCTGATTTAGTCCTGATTAGTAGCCAACTCCTTGATGAAGGAGCAGCAGATCTTATTCCTGGGAATCCTCAAGTTATTTATGAACCAGGAGTTTTTCAAGTAGGTGGGCTGCAAATTGAGGGAATCGCCATTGATCATGATCGAGTCGGAGGGCGACGCTTTGGGCGAAATGTTGCTTGGAAGTGGAAACAAGGAGGTATCAATATCTTGCATTTAGGGGGAGCTGCTGCACCCATTACTATTGAGCAAAAAATCCTCATGGGTCGCCCTGACTTAGTGTTGATTCCAGTGGGGGGAAGTAGTAAAGCTTATAACCCTCAAGAAGCTAAAGAAGCTATACAAGCCTTAAATCCTAAAGTTGTTATTCCTACTCATTATCGTACTGCTGCTGCGGATGAAGAGGCTTGTGACCTTACTCCTGTTGATGATTTCCTTGCTATTTCGGAAGGAATACCAATGAGTCGTTTAACTACTAATAAAATTGCCATTCGTCCTCAAGATCTGCCAGAAGTCAGCCCTGTGATTCGGGTGATGAAATACAATTTTGGTTAAATTTAAAGGATCAATAAATATTTAAGAGAAGACAGCTAAAAATATGCAAATTACGCCAGCAGAATACCGCCAACGCCGAGAAAAATTGATGGCAAAAGTCGGTCAGGGAACGGCGATTTTTCGCAGTGCAGAAATGGCGGTAATGCACAACGACGTAGAATATCCTTTTCGCCAAAATAGTGACTTCTACTATTTAACAGGGTTTAATGAAGCTGAAGCCGTAGCCGTATTTGCGCCTCATCACGAAGAACACCAGTTTATTCTTTTTGTCCAACCAAAAGACCCAGAGAAAGAAACTTGGACTGGCTATCGCTTCGGAGTAGAAGCAGCAAAAGAACAGTTGGGTGCAGATGCAGCTTATCCGATTGGAGAACTAGAGGAGAAACTAACTCAGTATCTTGAGAAAGCTGAGAGGATATATTATCACTTGGGGCATGATACCAGTAGTGGGCTGCATGGAAAAGATTTTAATACCATCATCCTTAGCCAATGGCAAAAATTGCTAAGAGGGTATCAGAGAAAGGGTTTTGCACCTATTGCAATAGAAGACCCTCAGCCAATTTTACACTCCATGCGCTTGGTGAAAAGTCCCGCAGAAATCGAAATGATGCGCAAAGCTGCGGAAATTTCTGCCTTAGCCCACAATCGGGCGCGAGAGTTTGCTCAACCTGGGCGCTATGAATATGAGGTACAAGCGGAAATAGAACATACTTTTCGTCAAAAAGGATCATTAGGAATAGCATATCCTTCTATTGTTGCTTCTGGGGAAAATGCTTGTATTCTCCACTATATTGAGAATGAGCGACAAATGAACGCTGGAGATTTACTTCTAATTGATGCTGGTTGTTCCTATGGCTATTACAACGGCGATATTACTCGCACATTTCCCGTAGATGGGAAGTTTACCCCAGAACAAAAAGCGATTTATGAATTAGTTCTAGAAGCACAGAACCAGGCGATTGAAGAAGTTAAACCTGGGAATCCTTTTAATCAGTATCACGATACAGCAGTACGAGTTATCGTGGAAGGATTAATAGAGTTGGGTTTACTTGTTGGTGATATTGAAGAAATTATCAAAGAAGAGAAGTATAAACCTTTCTATATGCACCGCACTGGACATTGGTTAGGGTTAGATGTTCATGATGTGGGTAGTTATAAACAAACTGCTGAAGATTGGCGCATTCTGCAACCTGGGCATATCCTAACTGTAGAACCTGGAATCTATATTGCTCCTAATCTTAAACCTGCTGAAGGACAACCAGAAGTGGAAGAACGCTGGTTAGGGATTGGGGTCAGAATCGAAGATGATGTCTTGGTAACGGTAGATGGAAATGAAGTTTTGACGGCTGGTGTTCCTAAATCTGTAGCTGCTATGGAGAGTTAGCACTAAGCGCAATCACAGCATTCTGTCCCCCAAAGCCGAAGCTAAAACATAAAGCATTTTGGAGAGAAGATTGCTGAGAACTTATCACTAAGTTGAGATCAAATTCTGCCCTTCTTAGACCAATACAGGGGGGTGTAATTTGGTTTTTGAGTGCCAGTACCGAAAAAATGATTCCCATTGCTCCAGATGCTCCTAAAGTGTGTCCAGTTGCTCCTTTAGTAGAGCTTACTGCAACCCTGCGAGGGAAAATCGCTTTGATCAGTTCGCTTTCATAGGCATCATTAAGTTTTGTACTAGTTCCATGAGCATGAATATAGTCAATTTCTGAAGGGGAAAGCTGACTTTGCTCTAAACAGTTTTTAATTGCTCTTATTCCCGCTTTTTTATCCTGACTTGGCGCACTTATATGGGAAGCATCACAAGTCAAGCCAAAGCCAGAAATCTTACCATAAATTTTTGCTTGGCGATGGGAAGCTGAAGCAAGGGATTCTAAAACTAATATTCCTCCCCCTTCCCCCAAGGCTAAACCTTCTCTTTCTTTATCAAAGGGATAGCAACCTGTTTTTGCTAATGCTCCCATCTGATTAAAACCTGCCAAGGTGAGAGGCGTAATAGGAGATTCTACCGCACCTGCAACGACTTGAGAACATTGTCCAGTACGAATTAGTTCATAACCCTGGAAAACCGACCAAATCCCTGTTGCACAAGCAGACATTGGGGAAAAAACAATCCCTTGAGTTTGGAGTAACTGTGCTGTAATCACACTGGCTTGTTGAGGTAAGATACTTAACCAATTTGCAAGATCTTTCTGAAATTTGCGAGGAGAAAGATATTGCTGTTGTGCTAAAGCTTCTAATTCTCCTTGACAGGCGCGACTTGAGCCGACAACAACACCGCATTCCGCTAAGGGAGGTTGTAACCCTGCATCTTGAAGTGCATCTGTGAAGGCTAAGACGGTTATCTTAGCTAGGGGGGTGGGTTGAGAGCTAAGTAACCCTAAAGGACGGGGTGGAAGCTCTGGAAATGGCTGCTGGATTTGAATGCCAGATTGACCTTGGATTAAACTTTTCCAGGTTTGGCTTAAGTTTCCTAAACAAGACCGCAAACCCATTCCAGTAATAACAACTTCCACCCCTGTTCCCAAAATTAACGGCTGAGGTTTTCGATACCGCTAATTACCTGGGCGGAATCAATGGTATCACCTTGGTTAATTTGCTCAACGACATCCATTCCTTCGGTGACGTAGCCAAATACGGCATAATCTCCATCGAGAAAAGAGACATCAGCTAAGGTGAAATAGAATTGAGAAGAAGCAGAATCGGGCATCTGAGAACGCGCCATGGCGATTGCACCGCGAGTATGTTGCAGTTGCGGTTGAGCCGACATTCCTGCTTGTTGGAAGGTTTTACTATACAGGGGTGATTCTGCACCTGCTGGAGTAATCTCTAAAGGAATATTGCGAGGTTGGTTGGTTTCAGGATCAACATAACCACCTGTTCCTGTGCCTTCGGGATCTCCTCCTTGAGCAACAAAGGGTTGGGGTTCTTTGACGACGCGGTGGAAGGTTAGACCATCATAAAAGCCTTTATCGACTAAATCAACGAAATTACCCCCTGTAATCGGAGCATTATTGCCATCAATTTCAATGGTAATCGGGTTGCCATTGACGGTCATCTGTACTACTGCTTGACCTTTTAAGGTTGGGAGTTCACTCATATTATTATCTTCAATTGTTGTGACAACATCGGTTACATTAGCATCT
>JBBQDV010000032.1:0-19994 GCA_038320005.1 Cyanophyceae cyanobacterium | reverse complement strand
CCCTTGGTATTACGAAAGCTCGAAGTGCGCTCCCCAATGGTCGTTAAAAGCACTTGCAGAAGCCTGGAAAAGGTGCTTTCAAAAAGTGGCAGGAGTCCCTAAATTCAAAAAGAAAGGGCGTAATGACAGCTTCACTCTAGACGGCTCAATCACAGTTCAACACCACCAAATCAAAGTACCGAGAATTGGTTGGCTAAAAACCTTCGAGCGTCTACCTCAAGGGGTTAAACCGAAAACTATAACTATCAGCCGTGAAGCAGATAGATGGTTTATCAGCTTCAGAGTGGAAGTAGAGCCGATAGAAACCCCTAAACTCAGGGATGCAGTTGGTGTGGATCTCGGTGTTAAATCGTTGGCTACTTTGTCCACAGGTGAAGTGTTTGTCGGTGCAAAAAATTATCGCCAAGCAGAAGCAAAACTTAGCGGATTACAAAGGCTACATCGTAATAAGGTAAGGGGGTCTAAGAATCGACACAAAGCCAATATGCAGATTGCTAGATTACATCGTAGAATTGCTAACATCCGAAAAGATACATTACACAAACTCACGACTTACCATGCCAAGAACCACGTCAAGATTGTAATCGAGGACTTGAATGTTTCTGGAATGCTGGCAAACCATAAACTAGCTAAAGCCATTGCAGATATGGGCTTTTATGAGTTCAGACGACAGCTAACTTATAAATGCGACCTCTACGGAAGTAAGTTAATCATTGCAGATCGCTGGTTTCCTTCTTCTAAACTCTGCTCTAACTGTGGCACAAAGAAAGAAACCCTAACTTTATCAGAAAGGGTCTTTAAATGTGATTCGTGTGGTATCGAGATAGACCGCGATTTCAATGCCAGTAAGAATCTTGAGAATTTGGCGGACAGTTCGTCCGTGTCAGCTTGTGGACTGGGTAGTGCCGACACCCCAGATTGAAGCAGGAAGTAAGCGTTAAATCTACTCTGGTGGATTTGAGTAAGTTTTATAGAACGGTTAACGATTCTGCTCATCTTAGTGAGCCTGATGGACGCTTATTTACTCCTTTTGAACAGTTTCAGCTACAGATGACAGATTTACTGGAACGCTCACAAAAGTTAAGTCCTATTTTCTTTGTGGGCATGATACCAGTAGATGAGGCGAAAATGCCTTTTCTCAATTGCTTCTACTATCGTCAAGAAACTCAGTATCGCTATAAAGAATTTACGCGGGTTGCTTGTAAAGCTCGTAATATTCCCTATTTAGATATTTTTGATTTATGGATGCAAAGGGGAGAAGGTTGGCGAAAATCGCGCTTATGCGAAGATGGTTTACACCCGAATATTCTCGGCTATGAGTCTCTACTTTTAGATATTACCGGTTGGCAGAGCTTACAGCCGATTTTATTTTAAGATCTACAGTCTAAGCTATCTTTAGTCGATACCCCTGTAACAGAGTTAACTCCTTCCGCACGTTCACACAGCAAAGAAACCTGATAGCGATCAATAATAGCATCGCTAAAATCTGCTCCAGTAATGTCCGCATCAAAAAAGCGAGTCCGAATCATAATTGCATCGGTAAAAATAGTATCGGTGAGGTTAGCCCCATCTAAGGTAACTTGATCCACTAAAGCCCCTGCGAGATTAGCTTTAGATAGGTTCGCCTCCAGTAAAACCCCTTTGGTAAACATGGCATTTTCCAGATTAGATCCCTCGAAATTTGCTCTGCGCATCTCTGCTGCTGCAAAAACCGCCCCAACTAAATCTTGGTGAGAAAAATCGCGATCGCGCAAGTCCGTATTAGTATAATTAATGGTCTTTGTTTGAGCCAAGACTGGACGAGCATCTAAAAGCACAAATATTCCAGCTAAAAGGAGAATCAGAATTAATCCGAGAAGACCGACAAGTATTTTCTTTATAGGTGACTGCATGGCTGACTGCATGAATAACTGCTCAACATTAGTTTACTTCTGAGTAAGTCGTTTTGAAAATGCTACGGTAAAAACAAGCCATTTTTCAGCCATCTTGAGGTATAAGGTGAAAAAGGGTTAACTTAAAAATTGACGAAAAACCCGATCCATGATTAGACTGATTCATCTTTGCGCTTAAGCAAAAGGCTCAAGCTTCAGCTACATTTGACTTTGGGAACTTAGGGTAAAAAACGCATGGCAAAACAGCTTAATCTGTTAGAAACTGGTCAAATTGTCCCCACTGCACTCCACACGGAAATGCAACAGTCCTACTTAGAATACGCCATGAGCGTTATCGTCGGACGAGCATTACCTGATGTCCGCGATGGACTCAAACCTGTGCATAGACGGATTTTGTATGCGATGCACGAGTTGGGACTTACTCCAGATCGCCCTTTCCGTAAGTGTGCAAGGGTGGTTGGGGATGTTTTGGGTAAATATCACCCTCACGGTGATCAATCGGTCTATGATGCCCTGGTGCGGATGGTACAGAGCTTTAGTAGCCGTCATCCTCTCCTCGCAGGTCATGGTAACTTCGGTTCAGTGGATAATGACCCCCCCGCAGCGATGCGTTACACTGAAACTCGTTTAAGCGCGATCGCGAATGAGTCCCTACTTAGTGAAATTGGCGAAGCTACCGTTGATTTTATTGATAACTTTGATAGCTCTCAACAAGAGCCTGTGGTGCTTCCAGCCCAGTTACCAGTATTATTACTAAATGGCTGTTCTGGGATTGCGGTGGGGATGGCGACCAATGTTCCTCCTCACAACCTCAACGAAGTTGTTGATGGCTTAGTAGCCCTGATTGACAAACCAGATTTAAGTGATGAAAAATTGCTCAAGATCATCCCTGGTCCTGACTTTCCCACTGGAGGCGAAATTATTGATTGTACTGGGGTTGAGCAAGCCTATCGCACTGGTCGGGGTAGTATTCCAGTACGGGGGATTGTCACTATTGAGGAGATTCAACACAAGGGTAGAAAACGGGACAAAACCGCCCTTGTTATTACCGAATTACCCTTCCAAGTCAATAAAGCCAGTTGGATTGAAAAGATTGCTGACCTAGTGAATCAGGGGAAGATTGAAGGAATTGCAGATATTCGTGATGAAAGCGATCGCGATGGCATGAGAGTCGTTATAGAATTGAAACGCGATGGTAATCCTCACCAAATTCTCAACGATTTATACCGCTTAACCCCCCTAAAAAGCAACTTTGGGGCGATTATGCTGGCGTTAGTGAATAACGAACCCCGTCAGCTATCCCTACGCCAAATATTAGAGGAATTTCTCTTATTTAGAGAACAAACTCTTACCCGTCGTTATAATCATGAATTAGAATTTGCCCAAGGGCGATTACATATTCTCGAAGGGTTATTGAAAGCCTTAGACCAACTTGATCTCGTTATTGATATCCTCAGAAACGCCCCTGATGGAACTACCGCCAAAATTAGGTTTCAAGAACAGCTAGGAATTAGCGAAACTCAAGCTGACTCTATCTTAGCAATGCCAATGCGGAGAATTACCGGATTGGAAAGACAAAAGCTAGAGAAAGAAGTCGAGGAGTTACGCACCCAGATACAGCAGTTAGAATTATTATTGCGCGATCGCAACGAATTGCTGAAATATCTCAAAAAAGAATTACGTTCCCTCAAACGAAAATTTGGGAATGAAAGACGCACTCGCATTTTAAGCGAGTCAGAAGTGCAAAATCTTCCCACCCCAAAAGCCAAGTCTTCCCAAACTAAAAAAACGAAGGCGAAAGCTGAGACAGAAGCAGCACCTCTTTTCCAAGAGAAACCAGGGGAAAATGCAGTCTTAGAAATTACCAACACTGGCTATATTTATTGGACATCACCAGAAAACGCCACTAAAACCGCCTATTCCCTCAAACGCAATGAGGATTTTGTTACCTATAGCCAACCGATTCAGCAACAAAAACAAGTTGCGATTATCACCAATGGGGGTAAAGCTTATCCCATTAGCATTGAAGATATTCCCTCTCAAACCAGTATTCCCAAAACCCTAATCAGTCTCTTACCCAAGAGTATGCAGGATAGCAGTGATGAGATTATTTCCTATTTCCTCATTCCCGAAAAAGCCGATACTCGCGACTTAATTTTGCTCACCCAACAAGGGAAAATTAAGCGTTTAGCCCTATCTGAATTAGAGGGACTTGGTAATCGCGGTTTGATGTTAGTGAAACTGAAGGAAAAAGACTATCTCAGCCATATTTGCTGGACGCAAGAAGATGAAGATGTCATAGTTGCTACTACAGGGGGACGCTTATTGCGCTTACCGATTAGAAACGAGCAAATACCCTTAATGGGACGCAACGCCCAAGGAAATCAAGTATCTCGTTTACGGGCTAAGGAAGGTTTTGCTGGTTGTGTCAGTGTAAATAGCAAAAATCCTGATCCAGTTTTACTAATTTCCGAAGCTGGATATATGAAGCGTTTAGAAGTGGATAATCTCCGTTTCTCTGCGCGTGGTGATTTGGGAACACAAGCTTTGCAATTTACCAATAAAACTGACCATTTAGTGGCGATGGTGAAAGCTATTCCTAATTCTCAGGTAATGTTACAGACTAATCAAGAGCGTGGTCTTTGTCTAGATGTTGACAAGGTGAAAATATGGAGTAAGGATGGTGTAGGAGATAGTTACCGTAAGCTGAAATCGGAAGAAACTATTATTCAGGTTACTCCTTTGGATTATTAGATCGCCAACAGCCTTAAGGCTTACCCTAAATGAGCAAAGTCCGCGCGGGCGGACTACAAAAAATAGAGTTACTATTTTTTAGCCTTAAATGATCCACTAAATTCAATTTAAACTCTAATCTCTTAACCTTTAAACTGGCAGACTATACCTCTAGCGCAAAATCTTAAAAAGATCAACCTTTACCGCTAGGGATAGATCGCCTATATTCAGCATAGCAGGAGAATTTAGTGACCACTTGGGAAAAAAAAATGAATTAAGAAAATATAATACCGCCAGAAGAATTATTAAAATATCCAAGTTCAGAACAAGAACAAAACACATCTACCTGCACAGTTGTAGCCAGAAACAAGCGGGTTAATAAAGCTTGGGAACAGCTATTATTAAGTTCCCCAGATAATGCGCGTCGTTGCTATGAAGATTTGTGCAACAACCCTATGAAGCGACAACCCAGACGAGTTTTTCCACTCAGAGGAAAAAAAGACCAAGGCGCGTGGGAGTACGAGGTAACAAGTTCAGATAGAGTATTCTATGTTCTTGATCCTCAAGAGTCAAAAGTAGTTATTTATTACGCTGGGAAGCATCCGAAAAAAGCTGCTCCCTATCCTCCATAATGACTAGCGACAAGATTTTTTGATTATCTTATTGCTTTATGCTTTTACACTTGGTTGTTTTAAAGGTACTTCGTTAACTTCATTAATTTCATCGTTGAATGCAAAAGCAAGATCTGGACTATTAATCGCGATCGCGCTTTCGTGCCACTCATGGATAACCGATTTCATAGAATCCCAGTTACTAGTATCTATACCCTGGCGAAAAGCCTCAAAAATTTCATCGATCAATTCGCTTAGTTCATTACTATCAAACACACTAAGCCATCCAAATGGATGTTCAGAACCGATTTTTGCCCCAAGACGTAATCGGTGAATAACGTTCAGCACTTCAAAAGCAGTTTTTAACTCTTCATAGCCTCCAATCAGGGTTGCTATTTCCTCTCGACGCAGCAAAGCAAAGGCTTCATCATTACGAGTGATTGTTACTGGATGAGTTAAAGCTTGATCTAAAACCTTTCCAGGTTGTCGATTTAGCTCAGTTGCACTAACTAGGTCATCACCAAAAAGATTAAATGGTGCGCTGTTAACCATAGCTATTGCTCCTCCTTTTATATCTACTGTTTTACGTAACATTATACGTACTTGTCAACTAACGTCAATGTCCTTTTGCAAGCAGTTAAATTTTCAATATCTATCCTGGGAATGAAGCCAGCACTTCTAAAAGTGTTTATTCTTAGCATTGCAACTGGTTGATTTGTCTCCCAACATAAGCAAACAAACATACTTAATTTCCTAGGAAAACAATGAACTACAGATCTGTATTATCGCGTTTTTTCATTTTAATTTTAGTTACTGTTACTATCTTTGGCTTCGGCTTACAAGTACAAGCAGCACCAACTCTAACTCCCAAGGCTGCGGAATATCAGGTTGATCAAACAACTAGTAAAATTGAATTTGAGGCTGACAAACTCAAAGGTAAAGGAGCAGCAAAAGCTCAAGAAGCCCAAAAAACAGCAGGAAACATCAAGGATGAAGTAGTTGATAAACTTAATTTGGATGAACCTCTACCCTCAGACACGAAAAAGTTTTTCCGACAACTTAAGGGTGAAGAAGGAGTTTACGAAGATTAATCTCTCTGAAAGTCTAAGTTTTATCTCGAAGTTTAGTAGTCATTAAGTCTATTTTGCTTCATGTAAAGAAACCATAAACAAGAAGAGGGCGCGATTTTATTCACGTCCTCTTAGCTTGGTTTTTTGATTTTAAATGGAGCCGAGCAGAGTCGAACTGCTGTCCAGACTGGGTATTGACTTCTTGATCGTTCACAGGTTTAGCTCCTCTAACCCTCGGAGCGGGAATCACCAATTATCCCTGGTGACAGGATTCACTGATTAAGTCTTAGCCAAGTAGTACATCAGAGACTCCTACCTAGAGCGTCCGTTGGGGTTGTCTAAGTAGCTCTTAACGGAGTCAAGCTACGAAGGCTCGCTATCTATAAAATATGTAAGATATTTTACTTAAGCAGCTACAGGAGCTGCTTTACGAGCAAAAGGAACGATGTTGTTCGCAGTTACTATTTTTTTTGAGCCCGGTATTTGCGAGAGAAGACTCACTCTCGACCTGTATCACAAGTAAGATTTCGCCAACCTGTCGAAACCGTGACGGCCCCTTGGGTTGTTCTTTATGTATTATAACAAAAGATTTACAAATGACCAGTCTTATGAGAACAAGTTAGAATAACGAAATTGCTCGAAGTTAATGGGAAGGAATTTATGACGCAGTTAAATGTGGGGTTACTGTTTGGGGGTTGTTCGGGGGAACATGAGGTTTCGATTCGTTCCGCGATCGCGATCGCGCAAGCCCTACAAGCACCACAAAACACTTCTCGCTATAATATTATTCCTTTTTATATTCAAAAAAATGGCGTTTGGCAAGGTGGAGATGTCGCCCAAGAGGTATTAAATACAGCAGTTCCCACTCCAACCCGTGACGGTAAGCTGTGGAATTTCCCCCCAGAAGCGGAAGCAGTGGATGTTTGGTTTCCCATTCTTCACGGTCCAAATGGGGAAGATGGAACAGTACAGGGGTTGCTAACCTTAATGCAAGTTCCCTTTGTCGGGAGTGGGGTACTCGGATCAACAGTAGGGATGGATAAACTAGCGATGAAGACTGCTTTCGCCCAAGCTGGACTCCCTCAAGTTAAATATATCGGGCTACTCAGTTCTCAGGTAAAAGATAGTTCTATCCATGAGCAAATTGAATTGGAATTAGGCTATCCTTGTTTTATTAAACCTGCTAACTTAGGTTCATCAGTGGGAATTTCAAAAGCGCGATCGCGATCAGAACTCGAAACCGCTCTAAGTAATGCAGCCAGCTATGATCGGCGTTTAATAGTCGAAGCAGCAGTAAAAGCGCGAGAAGTCGAATGTGCGGTCTTAGGTAACGATAAACCCAAAGCCTCTACTATTGGCGAAATCACCTTTGAAAGCGACTTCTACGACTACGAAACCAAATATACCGCAGGACAAGCCCAACTCTATATTCCTGCTTCCCTACCTGATCATATTACCAAGAAAATCCAAGACACAGCAATTGCAGCTTTTCTCGCTATTGACGCTTCTGGATTAGGACGAGTTGACTTTTTCTATGTCGAGGAAACGGGGGAAGTTTTAATTAATGAGATCAATACTCTACCTGGCTTTACCGCTACCAGTATGTATCCAGGTCTTTGGGAGGCTACAGGGGTATCTTTTCCTGAGTTAGTTCATCAGCTAATCCAATTCGCCCAAGAGCGCAAATAACTATTTACGAGTAGCTGCGAACTCTTGTATGATGGTTAACTGAAACTCCTTGGATATAGCTCCTCATCGGAGTTTTTAAGATAAAAAAAGTTTGTTCAAAATTAATTAAACAATCATGACAGCTTCTCAAACTGACGCAACAACCAAAAAACCTTCCCTTCCCCCCGAAGACTCCCAAGCCAGAGTGAGTCAGTTTATGCAGAAGTTACAGGATAAAATTCAACAAACCTTACAAGACATAGATGGGAAAGGGGAATTTAGAGAAGATTCCTGGGAACGTCCTGAAGGTGGTGGGGGAAGATCCCGCGTTATTCGCGATGGTAATATCTTTGAACAAGGGGGGGTAAACTTCTCTGAGGTCTGGGGTGATCAACTTCCTCCCTCCATCCTCAAGCAACGTCCTGAAGCGGAAGGACATGGCTTCTACGCTACGGGAACTTCGATGGTCTTACACCCTCAGAGTCCTTATCTTCCCACAGTTCACCTCAATTATCGCTATTTTGAAGCTGGTCCTGTGTGGTGGTTTGGGGGAGGCGCAGATTTAACTCCTTATTATCCCTTTGCTGAAGATGCTGCTCATTTTCATAATACCTTCAAACAAGCTTGCGATCAGCATCATCCTGAATATCATCCCATTTTTAAACGCTGGTGTGATGAATATTTTTATTTAAAACATCGTCAAGAAATGCGCGGAGTTGGGGGAATTTTCTTCGATTACCAAGATGGTACAGGGGAAATTTATCGTGGACCTGATCCCAAAGGTGCTGCTGGGGAATATAGTCAGAAAGTGGGTACACCAGAACCACGAAATTGGGAAGATATTTTCGCTTTTGTACAATCCTGTGGCGAATCTTTTCTCCCTAGCTATTTACCGATTATCGAGAAACGCCGAGGGATGGAATGGGGAGAACGGGAACGCAACTTCCAACTGTACAGACGCGGACGCTATGTTGAATTTAACTTAGTTTATGACCGAGGTACGATTTTTGGACTCCAAACCAATGGACGCACAGAATCAATTTTGATGTCTTTACCGCCTTTAGTGCGGTGGGAATACGGCTATAGTCCTGAACCAAACACACCAGAAGCGGAGTTATATGAGCGATTCCTTAAGCCCCAAGATTGGGTAAACTGGACTCCCGAAGCCTAAAAAAAGATAAAATAGCCACGGGACTTATTAAATTAAAGATAAAGCTAAAAAATTTAAAGTTTACGAGGGACAAATTGGTGATTAATATTGAACAAAGAGAACATACAACGGAGAATGGTACTAGCATTATCGTATTAGCACCAACTGGACGTTTAGATATTACAACAGCTTGGCAATTTCGGCTCAAGTTGCAAGAATGTATCTCGAAGCTGAGTCCTCATATTGTGGTGAATCTCAGTCAAGTAAATTTTATTGATAGTTCGGGTTTAACTTCTCTTGTCGCTGGAATGAGAGATGCGGACAAAGTTCATGGTAGTTTCCGTATTTGTCAAGTCCATCCCGAAGCAAAGCTAGTCTTTGAGGTGACTATGATGGATTCTGTCTTTGAAATTTTTGAAACCGAAGAGGAAGCTTTAGAAGAAGCTCCCCGTAGCATAAACCCAACTACAGAAACTCCAGCAGTTTAGAATCCACGTGGATTTATCCCGTGGAGAAGTCAATTGAGCTATAATTATTTTAGTAGTATAGTTACTGAGAATACAACCTAAGACTAAGGCGCAGGTCATAGTCAAAATCCTGTCCTGCAAAGAAATAAACGAATTCTCTCTTGGGAAATTTTGCATATGTTTCGACCACAACGCATTGAACCCCAACCTGGACAAGAATCCGTCTGGGACTATCCCCGTCCTCCTCGCTTAGAACCCTCCTCAAAGCCTGTGCAGGTCATCTTTAACGGTGAAACTATTGCCGATAGTCAGGGAGCTTACAGAGTGCTAGAAACTAGTCATCCGCCAGTATACTACATTCCTCCTGAAGATATAAAAATGGCGTATTTACATCCTGTTAATCGGCAAACTTTTTGTGAGTGGAAAGGGATAGGGAGTTATTACACTGTCCAGGTAGGGGAAGAACAAGCTCTCAGTTGCGCTTGGTACTATCCTCAACCTACTGCGGATTTTGCAGATATCAAGGATTACGTAGCGTTTTATCCGAGTCGCATGGAGGCTTGCTATGTCGATGGTGAGGAAGTTCAAGCGCAACCAGGAGACTTTTATGGGGGTTGGGTGACAAAGGAGATTGTTGGACCTTTTAAAGGGGAACAGGGAAGTTGGGGCTGGTAATTAAGACTGTCCCTTATTTTGGGCGCGGGTGCGAATCAACTCAGCGATTAAAGCCACAGTTAAACTATTTTGGAAAGCTCTTAAGACACGGGTATCCTGAAAAAGCTTACTATACCACTGGAGCGAAAACCCTGACCAACCCGCACTAGTTTCCTCAGATTCATAATTCATAGTTTTCATATGACTATCCTCCAACAGTTACAATCAGGTCTAATAGTTTCTTGTCAAGCCCCAACAGACTCACCTTTACATGATCCTTATTGTATGTCCGCAATGGCAAAAGCTGCGATTAATCAGGGTGCAGTCGGAGTCCGTCTAGATACTCCTTCCCATGTCCAAGCAGTGAGGGCGCAAACAGATAAACCGATTATTGGCTTATGGAAACAGCAAATTCCAGGCTATGAAGTTTATATTACCCCTCGTTTCGCTGACGCGATCGCGATCGCCCAAGCTGGTGCAGATATTATCGCTATAGATGCAACTGCCCGTAGTCGCCCTGAAGGTGAGACTATTAGTAATTTGATCCCCCGTATCAAAAACGAGTTAGGAAAGCTGGTAATGGCGGATATAGATAGCTTAGAAAACGCGATCGCAGCGATGGAAGCAGGAGCAGATTTAGTGGGGACAACCCTTTACGGCTATACCAAGGAAACCCAACACCTTTCCCCCCCTGGCTTTTCCCTCCTAACAGAATTAGTAAAACAGCTTGATATCCCGATTATTTGTGAAGGAGGAATTGCTACCCCAGAAATGGCAGAACAAGCCTTAAAATTGGGAGCAGATGCCGTAGTTGTGGGAACAGTGATTACTGGAGTAGATATTTTAGTGCAAAACTTCCGCAAGCTATTTTAGCTCTTATTCAGGGGGTGTGCCTAAGTCTGATTTACCTGATACTGCTTTGGTGCAGGTAACTTAAAGGAAACTAAAGCTGCTACTAAAACAAAGAAACTGGAAATCCATAAACAGCCTTCCAAACCTAAAAATTGATAAACAATTCCAGAGGTAATTGTTCCGAGTAAACGACCGCCAGAGTTCGCCATGTAGTAGAAGCCGACATTTAAAGCAACGTCATCATCTTCTGTATAAGCTAAAACCAAATAAGAATGCACCGCAGAATTAAAAGCAAAGACAATCCCAAATATAATTAGTCCTCCTGTAACTACTACTTCAGGGGAAAATCCTGCCATAAATGCGATCGCGATCGCGCCAGGAATAACTGTTAAAATAGAAGTCCAAATTTGAATAGTTTTTGCTTGGGGGGCTTTCCCTGCTTGATTTTGGCGGAGGATAGTCGGGGAAAAAGATTGAATAAAACCATAGCCAATAACCCAACAAGCCATATAAGTCCCCACATCAATAAAATCCCAACCTAATTGGTCTTGTAAGAAAACTGGTAACGCCACCACAAACCAGATATCCCTCGCCCCGAACAGGAAAAAACGAGCCAGAGAAAGAATATTAATCGCTTTACTTTTTGCAAATAGTTGTTTGAACTTAATTTTTGCTTTGATTTTACCCATATTCCTCGGTAAAAATTGCCCCGTCAAAAAGATGACAAATAATACCGCAGCTTGCATAAATAAAGCATTTGTAAACCCAAACCCTTCTAGTAAAGCAGCCCCAACAAAAAAGCCGAAACCTTTGAGCGCATTTTTTGAACCAGTGAGAATTGCGACCCATTTAAATAGTTTTGATTCCGCTTCTTTCGGCACAACTAAACGCACCGCACTCTTAGAACTCATCTTCGTTAAATCTTTAGCAACCCCCGAAAAAGCTTGGGAAATCATGATATAAGTAACCTGAAACCATACCGCCCATTCAGGATTGAGTAACCCCAACATTACTAAGGCAAAAACTTGTAAACCAATCCCCCCATAAAGAGTTAAACGTAAACCAAAAAGAGAACCAATCCATCCCCCCAGAAAGTTAGTTATTACCCCAAAGATTTCGTAGAATAAAAATAGAAAAGCGATTTGAATTGGGGTATAACCAAGTTGATTAAAGTGCAATAGAACCAACATCCTTAAAGCACCATCAGTAATAGTAAAGCCCCAATAAGCAGAGACAACTAGAGCATAATTGCGAATATTCTTGTCCATGATTGAAATAATTAATTGTTTAAATGAGCAACTTTTTCAACAAGTTCAATCAGACGCTTAGAATAGCCCCATTCATTGTCATACCAAGCTAAAACCTTTACTTGGGTATCATCAATGACCATTGTGGAAAGGGCATCAATGATTGCAGAACGAGGATCATCTTTATAATCAATAGAAACTAAAGGCAATTCTTCATAACCCAAAATATCTTTTAGAGGTTCTTTCTCAGAAGCTTCTTTAAATAGTTGATTAACTTCTTTAATAGTTGTTGGGTGATTAACTTCAAACACACAATCAGTAAGAGAAGCATTAAGCAGGGGAACTCTCACCGCTAAACCATTTAACTTCCCTTTTAATTCAGGGTAAATCATTGTAATCGCAGTCGCAGAACCCGTTGTTGTAGGAATTAAAGATTGTAAACAAGACCTCGCTCTCCGCAAATCTTTGTGAGGGGCATCTACAACTATTTGAGTATTAGTAACATCATGAATTGTGGTAATAACACCATGTTTAATACCAATGTTTTCTTGAATAACTTTTACAACGGGTGCTAAACAGTTTGTGGTACAAGAAGCAGCAGTTAATAAATGATGTTCATCAGGGTTATAAAGATGATCATTAACACCCATGACCACATTTAAAGCCCCTTCTTTTACTGGGGCTGCTACAACAACTTTTTTGACCCCATTTGCAAAGTAAGGATTCAGGGTTTCAAGAGTGCGAAATTTACCCGAACTTTCAATTACTAAATCAACTCCCAAATCTTGCCAAGGTACTTCTTGGGGAGTGGAAAATTCACTAAAACTTAGAACTTTATCGGCAATTAATAAATAATCTTCTTTCGCCTTTACAGGTTGATCCCAACGTCCATGTACTGAGTCAAATTCTAATAAATGGGCTGCGGTTTCTACGCCCCCTTTAATTTCGTTGATATGGACAAATTCTAAATCGGGATTCCCCCAACCTGCTCTTAATGCTAATCTGCCCATTCTGCCAAAACCGTTAATTCCGACACGCATCACCATAGAGTTAGTCTCCCCTCAGCTTAAATTTGAGTTTTCAGCATCATATCAAAAAAACTTGATATGTAGGTTAAGAGAAGATTATTGTTGGGGATGGGGCGATCAGTTGAGATTGAGGGGGTGCTGGGGGGATAGGGTGAGGGGGTGCTGGGGGGATAGGGTGAGGGGGTGATGGGGTGTAAGTTTGACGCTTTTCCCAGAACTATCAACTATTTACCCTATATATTATCTCACTCCCCCACTCCCCCACTCCTCCACTCCCTACCTCCCCACATCCCTATCCAATCAAAGTGGGACTGTCCGAAGTATCTGAATGACCATTACTCTCAGACTTAGGGGGGATTTGGTTAAACCAGATCTCTTGTTGAGCAACAGGAATAGGCATTCCACCTTCATCAAAGGCATTTTTAATCCGACGACGAAACTCCCGCGATACGTCCCACTGCTTCATAGGTTGGGTTTTTATCCACACTCGTACCAGCAAACCGCGATGTTCAAAGTCATCGACTCCTAAAGTTAAGGGGGGTTCGAGAATCAGCTTGTGCCAGTGTGGATCTGCATACATTTTTTCTCCTACTTCGGCAATCAGCTTTAAGGCTTTATCAATATCCTGATGATAGCCAACGGGAATAGCTAAATTTGCCCGTGACCAATTACTAGAAAGATTAGCGACGATACTAATTTCACTGTTTGGAATCGTGACTAAACGCCCCTCAGCATCTCTGAGTCGGGTAATGCGGAGATTAATATCTTCCACTAAACCTGCTACATCTCCAACGCTAATAACGTCTCCCACGGCGTATTGGTCTTCGAGGATGATAAAAAAGCCATTGAGAGCATCTTTAATCAGGTTTTGGGAGGCAAAAGATAACCCTAAACCAATGATCCCAGCACCAGCGAGAAGAGGACTAATATCAATCTCAATCCAAGAGAGGGCGGTGAAGATACCAACGATACACCAAATAACCGTCAGAATTCCTTTAGAGACTCCAGAAATAGTAGAAACCCGCATTTGTAAGCGCAGGTTTGCATCGGGAGTTAATAGGTAGTTAGTGGTTAAGACGGAGGTGAAATGGTCTATGAGGACAAAACTAACCCGAATAATAATGTAGGTGATAACTCCAATGACAAAGAAGCGAACTGGAATTTGGGCTATATAGATTATAAAACTGGCAACGGGACGGGTTGCAGGAAATAAATCGAGAATCAGTAAAATCCCTCCTGCGCCAATAGCAAATTCAGCAACTTGGAGAAGGCGTTCTTGAATTTCTTTGAGATTCCACGCTTGCTGCTCTGACAGCTTTGTGGTCATATGTTCTTTTGAGGAGCGGTCTAGCTTTTGTTTGGAGCGTTGTAGAGATTTGATTGCTAGACGAGAAGCTAAAATTAAAAGTATAGAGCCAAACGCGATCGCGATCGCGTTTCTGATTCTTCTAATAAATCCTTCTGGTTGTCTTGCATCTTTAGCTTCAGTTAATCCAGCTTTAAGGCTTTCGGCAATTTTCTTAGCCCTGGTTTCAATCGTTTGATCAACTAAATTAGCATCCTGGCTAGTCACACTCATTAAGCGGACTCTTTGCTCAGTATTGGCTAAAGATAAGTAAATATTTCGAGGTCTTAAATCTTGTTCTGTGGGAGTAAAATCAGTTTGACTATCCTCTGACTCTGGTTGAGTTATAGCTGAGGGCATATCTACTGGTTCTATTTCCACTTCTAAGGCAGCATCTTGCTCCGTTTCTATGGCAAAATAAGTTTCACTAAACTCGAGCAAGCGGTTTTGAATTTCACTAGCTCGATCCGAAATTTCCTTTTGAGTTCCTGCAACTCTGAACAAACAGCGACCTTCTAAATCAATACATCTAGAAACGCCAGAATCGGCTTCGGGGCTAACTTGTCCAGGAGTGGGAAAACTTGGCAACGTTGGTATTTGCCCAGAAATGGGAAAAATACTCAAACTAAATGCCAAGGCTAATCCCGATAGTGCGCTTACTAAAAAGCGGATAATATTCAACATGAACAATCTACTTTTTTGCTTTCTTCTAGTTCAGACTCTTACCCTGTATTGAGTAAAAATGCTTGTCTGAAGTTCCAGGTTAGCAAAAAATTCTACTCTTGTAACGAAATATTGAGGGTAATTTGTACCGAGAATAGCTAATTCAGTTAGGGTTAGGGAAACTAGAAAAAAAAAATTATTGAGGGAAAATATTACATCAAAAATCGCAAAAGTAAACTTCCCACACTTCTGATTACATTACCAAAATTCCCACGTCCTTCGACTTTATCTGGCTCACGGGCTTTTGTCATACCGAGAATAAAGTCTTCTGCTGCTAGATGTCCTTCCTCATTATCTTGAGCAGAGAAAATCATTGAAGCCATCCTTGCATCCTGTACTGCTGCTGCATTATTACCAAAACGGTAAAAAACCAAACTGCGACCTAAATAAGCAGGCGCAAAGTCAGGGTCTATCGTTAAAGCGCGGTTATAATGTTCTAAAGCTGCATTATAGTTACCTCTGTTTCCTTCTACAGTTGCCCATTCATAAAACTGTTCTTTTGTACCAGCATTGCTAGGGATGCCGATTACACCTTGAATATAGGCTGTACTGAGATCGAGATCAGTTAAAACTGCATTAGTTAAATAAGCACCTCGCAAATCTGTCCCCAAAACAGTAGCATTACTGAGATTTGCCCCTGTTAGGTTCGCCCCATTTAAAGAAGCACTGCTTAAGTTTGCCCCACTAAGATTTGCGCCAGTGAGATTTGCCCGACTGAGATTTGCCCCAACTAAGTTTGCTCCTTGTAAATCTGCCCCTTGTAAATCTGATAAAACTAAACCTACTCCTGATAAATCACATTCACTACAAGATTTGGTTGAAAGGAGTTGTCTTGTATGAGTAAGGTTTTCAGCATGAACAGGAATCCCTAAGCTGATCAATGTTAAAAGAGCGGATGTGGCAAGGATATTGGTTTTCATGGTAAGAAAGGATTTGGGGGGGACAATTTCATTAGTTTCAATTCTCTTAATATTAACTTTGTTCGGTATGAAAGTTTTTTGCTATTTAAGAACTAAACTGTTTTAGTTTGTCCCCAGAAAATGTTAAATCAACTTAACGGAAATTGTCGGGATTTAAGCTAGGTGAACTCGTATTGCTCGGTGCATTACGCGAACTTGGCTGCAATTGTGTGCCTGTACCACCATCATTACGATCTAGGAAAGGACGAAGATTAATTCCTGAGTTGATATTTTGGGGTTGAGTTCGGCGATTAATGCCAAACATTTCCCCAACTTGGTTAAGAATATCTAGACCTTGGTTTCCTGTAAAGGTGACAACTCCTTGGGTTTGTTGACCACTATCAGCAAAGATGAGATTATCAAAAACGCGATCGCGCGCAACTCTGGCATTTTGTCCAGGGGGAACAGTAAAGACAATGCGACAACTTGGGTCTTGTTGGCTGGTTACACAAACAACCTCATAGTTGTTTTCTTGGGCAGTTTTTAGTTCAAGAAGCCCGTCAGGACGATATTGTTCTAAACGTTGGCTAATGGCTTCACAGCGTTTTTGAGGAGTCCAACCTCCTCCCATTTGTTCAGGAACAGCCCAAGGATATCTTTGATTTGGCTCACTTTGGGGAGAATACATAACGGTATATGCACCCTGATAAAATTGACAAGTAAACCTTTTATCTAAGTTCCCAGAAGTGGGATTAGAGACAGACCCCCTTGTTGATCTTGATGATTCTGTATCAACGACAACATCGGGAGGGTTAGATTGACTTAGGACAACGGGAGTCATACCGATGAAACTTCCTAGTAAGGTTGTTACGGCGAGAATCGGTGCGACGGGGGAAGTTAGTTTAAATGACTGTAATAACATTTTTGTTGCCTCAACTTTTTGCTAAAGCTAATTTGGATTAAGATTCAAATTGTTAAATTTTAATATGACTGGTTCACTTTTTTAGCTTTTCTCTGAACAAGTATTAACCAGTATGCCTTGAGTTTATAAGACTGTTTTACTCAAGGAATTGTTTCTGCGGGAACAGGTTAGAAGAATAATTTCCACTGGGCTGTTTAAAAATATGCAGGAATCTCGCTAGAATGTGCGGAGTTTTACTTCACGCATTGGATTCTATGTCTAAATGGTTTTTGGTCTCAAAAGTTGCTTCTCTTAGCGTAATGGCACTTACGGCGGTGACTGGTCTAGTTTCTTCAACTATTGTTGAAACTGATAAACCATCCTCACCCGTGGAAAATTCAAATCAATCTGGTATAGTGCAATCTATTGTACCCCCCTCAGCACCGATAGAAATAGAAACAGCGACTCTAGATATATCTGAATCTGAAACTACACCCGAATCTGAATCTGAAGTTGCCAAAGAATCTGAACCTGTACTAGAAGCTAAATCTTTACCCGAAGCTAAGTCTGTACGACCTTTTCATCTTGAACAAACTTTATCTGCTTATTCATCCTTATTTGCTAATGCAACTTCCCTGGGAATGTTAGCTATTGGTAGCGCGGAGGGAAACTATCGTGTTTATGCAGAAAATGAGACTCTCTATGTACAACAGATGCCTGCTTATTTTGGACATGTTGATCCAGGTAACTTATCTTGGGGAGAGAGTGTGACAAACTATGGTCCTTGTAGTGATCAAGGGCGCAGTAAGGGAAATATTGCCCAAGCTGAGTCTTGGTGTAGTGCGCGATCGCGATCGCAACTTCCCGTACATCTGCAAGATTTAAGCGCGATGGGAATTAACCCCAATTACGACTTAGAAGCGGTACTGAATACAGCAGATTTATATAACCAAGCCAGTCCGATTCATTCCCGTAGATTTCCCGAAGCCCTCAATATTGCTTATCGAGGTGGATTAAGAGGCGTAGAAGCATTTGCTTGGGCAAGAACTGCATCTTTTTATCTTAATGGTAGTGAACAACTTGATATCGAAAGAGGACGTAATGTTGCTTCAGGATTATTGGGAATTTGTCAACGTGAGAGGATAAATATTACTCAATGGGATTGTGTTTATCGCGATCAGTTACGGCGTGTTCAAGCAATTACTGAAGTTGTTAGCCATTATCGTCAAGCAGGGGATTGAGTTTGGGATTTGGGGTGATGGGGTGATGGGGAATTTATACTAAAAACTGGGTTTGGGAAAATGGCTACTTTTCGTCTGTATAAAGAAGAACAATTATCCGATTATGTTAGCGCGATCGCGTGGTCAACTCCTCAGCAATGGGCAGCAATTTCTGTGGCTGGAGAAGTAGTATTATGGGACTCTCAACGCCATGATTTACAAACCGCTACGGATCAACCTCTCAGTTGTCTTGGTTTTTCCCCTGATGGTCAATTCCTTGCTGTGGCTGGACAGGAGGGATATGTTAAAGTTTGGCAAGTGGACAGCAAAAAACTTATTGCAACCTTAGATCATTCGATCGCTTGGATCGATTGTTTAGCCTGGAGTCCTACTGAAAACCTATTAGCCTTTGGCGTTAACCGTCAGCTTAAAATTTGGCATCCTGACAGCCAAGAAACTATTAATCTCGATTTTGTTTCCTCTTCTGTCTTTAGTATTGCATGGCATCCCACAGGAAAATATTTAGCAGTTGCAGGAAATGGAGGGGTTAAAATTTGGTATCGTCATGATTGGATGGATGATCCCACTTTTCTCCAAGTTCCTAGCGTCAGTCTCGATACTGCTTGGTCTAAGCATGGGAAATATCTGGCTGCGGGGAATTTAGAGCGTAATCTTTCCGTATTAGAGTGGGGAAATCCGCCCCCTTGGTTGATGCGAGGCTTTCCTGGGAAGGTGGGACAGGTTACATGGTCGCAGAATGAAAGTACCCCAATGTTAGCAAGTGCTTGCCAAGATGGAATTGCAGTGTGGCAGCTTCAAGGGGAAAATTGGCAGAGTTATATCCTTGATCGACATGATAGTAAAATTAGCGCGATCGCGTTTGGGCCAAACTCGTCCCTTCTCGCTTCCGCGGATCACAAAGGATTAATCTATCTATGGGAAGATGCCAAAAATCTTATACAAGAGTTGAAAGGAGAGGCAAGTTTTACCACTATTGCCTGGAGTCCTGGCGGAAATTATCTCGCTGCTGGTGGTGAAATGGGAAAAATCATGATTTGGTCAGCCCAATAGGAGGTCTAGGCTTGAAGCGTTCAGCCCAACCCAAAAAAGAAAAGATGGTGAGGTGTTCAGTCTCACCCAATTCTGTTACCTTTTATGCAGGTGCAACTTGAAGGACTAAAGCACGACGATTAAACGCTTGTACTTCAGCGACCTGCTTAAGATCCTCAACAACTCTTTCTAATAATTCAGTAGCGCGATCGCGATGTTGATGTTCCCGACCTCGTAGACGAACTTGGAATTTCACCGAATTCCCTTTTTCTAACCACTTGATCGCTCGATCAATGCGGATTACGTAGTCTGATTCACCAACATTAGGACGTAGTTTAACTTCTTTGAGAGTAGGTTGAGAAGTCTGGTTTTGGCGTTTTTTACGTTGATATTCCTGTTTCCCATAATCAAGGATTTTTGCAACAGGGATATCTTTACCAGGAGAGACTATTACTAAGTCTAGCCCAGCATCTTTTGCCTTTTG
>JBBQDV010000031.1:0-20005 GCA_038320005.1 Cyanophyceae cyanobacterium | reverse complement strand
GCCGTCCTAAAAGGACGAGGTTTTATACCCCAAGATCTTGATAAACTATGGTAAGCAATTGATTAGGATATTCGAGGAGTTAGTTCATGATTTTAGACCCCTCTGCGAAAAGCTCAGAGCCAGTTACCATTGACCCAGTTCTTCAATCAGCTTTAGGTAGTCTTGATGTGAGGCTAGAAGACGAACTAGCCCGTTATCGACGGTTGCGCCCAGGCAAACCTCGTCTGAATCATCGTTTAAGCTCTCAAGGGCTTCAGCCTCTAGAGTTATTTGAAGCTGGGAGAACTCCTGTCGTGTCTCCTGCGGATGTAGAAACATCAATACCAGAAGTTTCTCAAAGCTCAGAACCGCCGATTGTCCAAGAGCAATCAATAGTCAGTAGTTTGGTACATCAACCTGCAAAATCTGAGAATGGGTTTGCTGAAAATCACACCCAACCCCATCGAGACTATCTAGAATCATCAGAACAATTACTCCGTTCTTTAGAAAAAGACACTCAAAAAGAGAAAATAGACACCAAAGCTGCTAACAGTTTATTGACTCCTTTAGGAGTGGGTTCAATGTTAGTGTTGCTAGTCTCTAGTGCTTTATTGGGTTCAGCTTTAATTGCTCCAGAAAGCTTTAGTCATCTAAAATTAGGCAGTTTTAAATTTGATAATCGCCCCTCGTCTTCTTCAGAAGTAGAAACTGAATTAGAAGTAGGCGAAACTAGCCAAGAAGGAGTTGTCCAAACCCCAAATTTGACCAATAGTGAGTTTGTGGAGCTAAACCTGGAAAGCTTAAGCACTCTGCCTTTAGATAGTTCTCCTGCTACTTTAAGCTCTCAATCTGCTCTTGTACAAGTTCCTGAAGCAAGTCCCACAGAGTCTTCCAGTTCAGGTTTACCTAGTAGTAGTTCTAATTTGACCTCTGCTTTGCTTCCTCCCGCTTTGCGTCCTCAACCTCTTGAACCAGTTGAACCAGAAGGACAAGTTCAAGCAACAACAGCGACTACCGCTGAGGAAGTTAACCCTGCCCCTGCTCCGACTAATCGGGATTTCTATTTCGTGATGGTAGACTATACGGGAGCAAGCTCTCTGGCTACCGCTCAGTCTCTGGTAGGAGATGCTTATTTAGTTAAATTGCCTCAAGGTGTACGTATTCAAATGGCAGCAACCCCAATTGAAGCAAGGGCTAAGGAGTTTGCGGAAGAGCTTCAGAAACAGGGTTTAGTGGCGAGTATCTATCGTCCTCAATAATTTTAGGGGTAACAAAAATTCATGCAAGAAATTTCCCCTCAGTCTTGGCTATGGCGAGATTTTAAGATTATTTACCAAGCTCAAGGAGAGCAGGGTTCGGCGGTGGTTTTTATTCATGGTTTTGGTGCATCTTGGGGACACTGGCGCAAAAATCTACCTGTTCTAAGTAAGAGTTTTCGCTGTTATGCTCTGGACTTAATTGGCTTTGGCGGTTCGGCAAAACCGAAACCAAATCTGGAAATAGAATATACTTTTGAAACCTGGGGAGAACAAGTTGCGGATTTTTGTCGGGAGGTGGTGGGTGAACCTGTTTTCCTGGTGGGTAACTCGATTGGGTGTATTGCAGCGATGCAAACCGCGGTTGATTGTCCTGATTTAGTGCGTGGGGTTGCTCTCCTCAACTGTTCTCTGCGCATGTTGCACGACCGTAAACGGGCTGATTTACCCTGGTATCGAAGCTTTGGTGCGCCAGTGGTACAGAATTTATTAGCGCAGGAATTTATCGGTAATTTCTTTTTTAGCCAATTAGCGAAGCGGAAGGTGGTACGAAATATCCTTTTGCAAGCCTATAAACGTCCTGAAGCGGTAACGGAGGAGTTGATTGAGATTATCATGAAACCTGCTCTGGATGTGGGTGCTGCTGCTGTGTTTGTGGCTTTTACTCGCTATTCTCAAGGTCCGCTTCCAGAAGATTTATTGCCACTTTTATCTTGTCCTGCTCTTATTCTTTGGGGGACGGAAGATCCTTGGGAGCCGATTGAATTAGGTCGTAAGTTTGCCGAATATGATGCGGTGGAGGAGTTTATTCCTCTGGAGGGTTTAGGACATTGCCCTCAAGATGAAGCTCCAGAGGTGGTTAACCCAATTTTGCAGGATTGGATTTTGGCACATTCTTGAGCAAAATATCAATATATTTAGTTTTGCCTTGGGGCGAGATAAATACTATCGGCAATTAAAACAGGTCGATTACTGAGCATATAGTTCATTATCAGGTTGAAGTCTTATCTCTCTCCTGAAGCAGAAGTTGCCATATCCATTAATACTTGTTGGGTACTTTGATCCGCACTACCTTTAGGAGGATGACGTTGAATATAGCTACCATCGCTTTGTAAATCCCAAGCTTGACGGTTATCCGCTAACATAATTCCCAAAATCTCTTCTAATTCCTTGGCGATGTTAGGATCTTGTATCGGCGCGATCGCTTCAATCCGACGGTCAAGGTTACGAGGCATCCAATCTGCACTACCAATATAAACCTCTTCATCCCCCCCATTGTAGAAATAGGAAACGCGAGAGTGTTCCAGGAGACGACCAATAATGCTGATAACACGAATATTTTCGCTGACCTTTTCCACCCCAGGACGTAAACAGCAAATTCCGCGGATAATTAGATCAATTTGTACCCCTGCTTGAGAAGCTTCATATAATTTAGCGATAATTTTCTGGTCAACGAGGGAATTCATTTTCGCCACAATACGCCCACTCTTCCCTTGAAGAGCATTTTTTGTTTCTCGCTCAATCATCCCTGTCATACGATCGCGCAAATTAACAGGAGCGACAATTAATTGACGATAGGAACGTTGACGAGAATAGCCAGTCAGGAAATTAAACAAATCTGTCAAATCTGCCCCTAAATCCTCCCGACAGCTTAATAAACCAAAATCCGTATAAAGTTTCGCAGTTTTCGGATTATAATTCCCAGTCCCAATATGCACATAACGACGAAGATGCTTACCCTCTTGACGCACCACCAAAGTTACCTTAGTATGGGTTTTCAGTCCCATCAAGCCGTAAACAACGTGAACCCCAGCTTGTTCTAAAGTTCGCGCCCAAAGGATATTATTTTCCTCATCAAAACGGGCTTTCAACTCCACCAAAACCGCTACCTGCTTACCATTTTCCGCAGCGGATACTAAGGCGTTAACAATCGGTGAATCCCCCGAAGTCCGATAAAGGGTCATTTTAATCGCTAAAACATGAGGATCACAAGCAGCTTCCTTAACAAATTGCTGCACAGTCCCACTAAAAGAGTGATAAGGATGGTGAAGGAGTAAATCCCCTTTGCGAATCACCTCAAAAAAACTATCCCCATCTTCAGGGTCTTGACTGCGAACTGTTCCCCCATCCAGAGACTTTTGTAAACGGCTAGGGATGACTGGCGACCAATGGGGATCTTTTAAGTCTGGTAGGGGTAAACTGAGGAGACTCATTAAATCCCCTAAGCCCAGGAGTCCTTCTAAGTCATAAACATCAACTTCTTCTAACCCCATTTCTTGCATTAACATAGAGCGAATATTTTCAGGGGTTGAGGTGTGAATCTCGATGCGTACCGTTGATCCTCCAAACCTGCGCTTACGAATTTCCTGTTCAATAGCAAGAAGCAAATCATCCGCTTCATCTTCTTCTACGGCTAAATCTGCATTACGGGTAATCCGAAAAGGGTGACATTCCTGAACATTCATCCCTGGAAAGAGAGCATCTAAATTATGCGCAATAACTTGTTCTAAAGGAATTCCCGTCCAAGGAGATGGGGTTTTATCTTTTTGTTGTTGGCGCAACTCTGGGGGGAAAGAGACAAAGCGGGGTAAGACTTTGGGGACTTTGATGCGAGCAAAAAGTTCTTCGTCTGTCTCTGGATTTCTTACTACCACCGCCAGATTTAAGCTCAAGTTGGAAATATAGGGGAAAGGGTGACTAGGATCAACTGCTAGGGGAGTTAAAACTGGAAAAATATATTCTTCAAAATAACTATGTAAATAGCTGCGTTGTTCTTGATTGAGATCGACATAATTAACGATGTGTACCCCTGCTTTTGCTAGTTGAAGGCGCAGAGTCTTTTCAAAATGGTGATCTTGTTGGTGGGCAATAGGGGCTAAACTTTTACTAATATCTTGGAGTTGCTCTGAAGGGTTACGACCGTCAGGAGTTCGCTTGGTTACTCCCGCTGCAACTTGTTGTTTTAATCCTGCTACCCGTACCATAAAAAATTCATCAAGATTATTACTAAAAATAGCGGTGAATTTAAGCCTTTCTAGCAATGGGGTACGTTCATCTAAAGCAGAGGCTAAAACCCGTCGATTAAATTCTAACCAACTAAGTTCGCGGTTGAAATAGTATTGAGGATCTGTGAGATTGATTTCAGTTGGGGTAGATTTGGGCTTTGTCATAGGTTTAGGAAGGGTAAGGAGTCTATTTAGTTAGATTATGGCAAGTAACTCCAAATATAAAAATGTTCAACTTCAGCATATTCAGGAAACTGTTCCGCCATTACCGCATAACGTTGATAGAGCCATATTAATCTGCTATTTAGAAATAAACAATATAAAGAAATAAAAATCAAACTTGACAGTTATCACCCCGAGTCGTCATAATTGGAGTTTGTGAAAACTTTAGAGTTTTAAAAAACCCTTGGCAAACGTTGTTGTAATAGGCGCTCAATGGGGCGACGAAGGAAAAGGTAAGATTACTGATCTGCTGAGTCGGTCAGCAGATGTTGTGGTACGTTACCAAGGGGGAGTCAATGCTGGACATACCGTAGTTGTCCAAGGACAGACTTTTAAACTGCATCTCATTCCCTCTGGGATCTTATATCCTAAGACAGAATGTATTATTGGGTCTGGTACTGTTATTGATCCCCAGGTATTAATCGAAGAGTTAGACCATTTAGAGAAACTCAATGTTTCAACTAAAAACCTGCTCATCTCTCAAACTGCTCATGTCACGATGCCCTACCACCGCTTGATTGATCAAGCTTCAGAGGAACGTCGCGGTACGCAAAAGATTGGGACGACTGGGCGCGGAATTGGTCCAACTTATGCTGATAAATCAGAACGTACCAGCATCCGTATTCTTGATTTAATCGAACCCGATGGTTTAACGGAACATCTAGAATGGACGATCAACTATAAAAATGAGATTTTAGAAAAACTCTATAATCTACCTCCTCTTAATCCGCAAGAAGTTATTGACGAATATTTAGCCTACGCTGAACGGTTACGTCCTCATGTTATCGATAGTTCTCTTCGGATTGATGCTGCGATCGCGCAGAAAAAGAACATTCTCTTTGAAGGGGCGCAAGGTACACTCCTCGACTTAGATCATGGGACTTATCCCTATGTTACCTCCTCTAACCCCGTAGCTGGGGGAGCTTGTGTTGGCGCAGGAGTTGGTCCAACGGTGATTGATCGCGTCATTGGCGTAGCGAAAGCTTATACGACCAGAGTGGGTGAAGGTCCATTTCCCACTGAGATGGGGGGAGATTTAGGTGATTATCTCTGCGATCGCGGTGCAGAATTCGGCACAACTACGGGTCGCCGTCGTCGCTGTGGTTGGTTTGATGCGGTAATTGGTCGTTATGCGGTGCGCATTAATGGCTTAGATTGTCTAGCGGTTACTAAGTTAGATGTCTTAGATCAGCTTGACGAGATTAAAGTCTGTGTCGCCTACGAAATTGATGGCGAGAAGACCTATGATTTCCCCAGTAGTTCGCGTACTTTTCTCCGTTGTCGTCCAATTTATAAGACTCTTCCTGGTTGGAAACAATCGACAGAAAATTGTCTTAGTTTAGATGACTTACCCAAAGAAGCTTTAAATTATTTGAAGTATCTCGCAGAATTGATGGATGTTCCAATCGCGATCGTTTCTCTTGGCGCAAGTCGAGATCAAACCATTATTGTCGAAGATCCCATTCATGGACCAAAGCGCGGACTTCTACATAGTAATGGCGTTCCAGTTTCCAACGGAGAAAGCGAGTAATTCGCTAATATAAAGAACTGTGACTAGGATAAAATAGCAAGTAAATTGCTATTCCTAGCACAAATTACCCTGAAAAATATTTTAAATTTTAGTTGATAGGAATAAAAAAAGATGAAAGTTGCAGTTGATTGTCAAACCAGACCCGAAGGGAGTAAACCCAGAGCTTTACGCCGAGAAGGATTTGTTCCTGCTGCTTTGTATGGACACGAAAAAGCTGAGTCTATCTCTCTGACTCTTAAAGCAAAGGATGCAGAAAAGCTGCTTAAACAAGCATCTATTAATAATACTCTCATTGATGTTAGTATTACTGACATTTCTTGGACAGGAAAAGCAATTATTAGAGAAATTCAGACCCATCCTTGGCGCAGAACCTTACACCATCTCGCCTTTTTTGCGATTGGATCTCAAGCAAGCCTTCAAGTTACTGTCCCCGTCCACGTTGTGGGTGAAGCGCCTGGGGTAAAAGAAGGGGGAGTTATCGATCAACTCATCAACGAACTTCAAGTACAATGCGCCCCCGAAGATATCCCCGAATATATTGAAGTTAATGTCTCTAAATTGGAAATGGGCGAAAATATACACCTAAGAGACATAAGCATCCCCAAAGGAGTAGAAGTGCTAGACGATTTAGAACGTACTGTCCTCTCTCTCGTTGCTCCTCGTAGCGTTAGCGCGCAAGATGAAGAAGAAGGAGAAGAAGTCTCAGCTGAGGTCGCTGAAGCTTTATCCGCAATGAGTGGAGAAGCAGGAGAAAGCTAACTTCTAACAGCATTAAAAGTAAGTATCGTATTGGTGGGACGCATTATTGTACCCACCATTTTTTTCTCTATCCTGTGGAATAATTTCCTCCAGAGAAGAAGGTTTTTACCAACTTACTTTCCCCTCCAACTTTTGGATCGAAACAGGTCCAATTCCTGACACTCTTTGCAAATCTTCCAGGGAGGTAAAACGCTGCGAAACGCGCATCTTGATAATATCTTGCGCCAACTTTGGTCCAATTCCAGGGAGAGTTTCCAGTTGCGCTTGCGTTGCGGTATTAACATTCACAATACCAGGACTAACCTGGGTTGATTTAGAAGTGATAACCCCACATTGTTTTTTCTCCCGTTCTATCTTCTGCTGTACCGATACTGGAATCCCTAATGCAGAAATCTCATATAACCGCTCAAATTCTCGCTGATAGTGCCTTGCTACCGTAGTATTATCTATGACTAATACCGTCTCATCATTGTTGTAATTAGCAGTAGCAGACCAATTATGAGAACCCGTAATCACGGTACGATTATCAATTAGACCAAACTTGTGATGTAAGACATCTCCCTGGATTAATCGCGGTGTACCCACGGTTTTAATTGGGGTTTTCCAAGGACGGTTATCGGGTTGATAAGTACATTTATTCCCTAAAGCAACGCCCAACATATCTAAACCTTCGCTGTAGTAGCGAAAAGCAAAACTAGAATCAATTAAGGCGCGAATTTCTACACCTTGCTGTTTCTCCTCTTCTAAAATATTGGTGATACGTTGTTCAGAAAAAACGAATAAGGCTAAATCTATCGACTCTGTAGCACTTTTGAGCGTTTCACCAATCAAACCATTACTACTGTTTTCCCAAGGTTGGGTAGGGGAAATAGGGGAAAACTGTATCTTTACTACCGTATCCCCCACCTGTACCAGTTGAGGAAGACGGTGAGGCTTTTGCAGCCCAAACTTACTATCTGTTTCTCTTCCTACCCCATCCCCCCACATCAGGTTAAATTCCTCAGTGAACAGTCTAGCGAGGTCTTGACTCTCAATTTCAAGGAGATTATTTGCATTTCCCAAAGTTTCAGAATTGAGAAAATCCCCATGAGTTCCGCTAGGAGTCATATTCATCGAACCAGTAATCACCCTTTGACCATCCACTACCACAAACTTGTGGTGCATCAAACCGCTTCCTTTTGACCCGTCTGCTGTATCATCTAGAACAGGGATACCTGCATTTTTTAAAATAATTAGAGCATCCCGTTGATTAATTTCCTCCGTACTGAGTTGACCATCCTTATTGAGGTCGGTAAAGGCAAAAAATTCCCGATATTTACCTTTATCTCTTTCCGTTAGCTGAATCAATTCTCTGGGGGTGATGCTACTCCAGGGACGATTATAAGTATTTTCTAGGATAACTCGCACTGGGATACCAGCTTGCTTCTTTTCGACTAAGGCTTTAGCTATTTTCGGTAAGCGTAACTCCTGTACTGCCACATCAACACTTACCTTTGCGGAATCAATAGCAGCAACGATAATCGTTTCTAAATCATCTCCTGGTCGTTCTATCTCCCGATAAGGATCTGTATAATCTGCTCCTTGGGCTTGGTTATGATTAAAGTAAACCTGAATATTAGGGTGTTGTGGTAAGGGACTAAGGCGGGTGCTTGAAGGGGCGCTTATGATGATCAAAAAAGCGATAAGCAATGCTACAACAATTGCGATAGTGATTTTGGCAACTTTAGATTGCAGCATAACTTATATAAAACTAAAGTAATTTTGTAAATAGTTATTAATTTCCCCTAACCTTATCTTGGCAGGGGAGTATTGACTTCAAGCGACTATTTACTATCTTCCCTGAATGGGAAATCCTCGCTCTTGTAATATTTGTCTTGTCTCCCCACCTGGAGTGTAGCTATAACCGAAGTTAGAACGTTCAGTATCATCAAGAATTTGAGGAGTAAGCAGGACAATCACCTCATTACGCTGATTGGTTTTTTCTGTGCTTCTAAATAAAGCTCCCAAAATTGGCAAATCACCTAAAATTGGTACTTTAGAAACGGACACTCGTTCATCTTCTTGGATGATTCCAGACAAAATTAGGGTTTGACCATCACGAACCCGAACCTCTCCAGAACTCAAATTTCTTTCTTGTAACAAGGCAATAGTACCCTGACTTGTTCCAGTTCTTACTGTACCTCCAATTGATGAAACAGTTGGACTGACGACTAAACTAACAAACCCATTATCATCTATTCGGTTGACATCAATAAGTAGTATTAAGCCAGCAGATTTAATGATAGGTTGTTCTGTTACAATACTTTCTTGGTCTCTTAGTTGACCAACGTTTTGTCCCCTTATCACACCACCGAAGACTTCTTGAGTTAAATTAACAGATGCTTGTTGTCCTTCCTGAATCACCAGAGTTGGGTCAGTAAGGATTTTGGCATTACCGCTAGTAATTTGCGCTTCTAGAGAAGCAAGGAATTTGTTAGGGAACTGAAAAAGTGTAGGTGTAGTAAATTCAGCTGTAACTTGTCCAGTCTCAGGATCTACTTCGACTTCTGAAACGCCTGGTTGAAAGGGGCTATCCGCTGTTCCGAAAGGAGGGCGAGAAAAAAAAGTTACGCCATTTACTGTTGTCTCCTGCCCTGGAATTAGGGCATCTTCGAGTCTATCGAAGAAAGGTTCTGCTGTTGCCCCCTCTGGTAATGGATTAGCTGTAATTGGTCTGCTGAAAGGACTTGCGGTACGTTCAGCCTGAGTAGGTGGGCGAAATTCTCCAACATTTCCAGTAAAAGCTCCATTGTTAACGGAAAAGAAATTATCAGCTATTCCAAAAGAAAAACTACTATTAAAGTCTTCTGTATTGAGCAAGTTGACATCAATAATCTTAACGTTAACGGCAACCTGACGACGACGCGCATCTAACTGAGTTAATAACGAAGTGGCAATTTGTACCTTCCGAGGAGAACCAACCATCGTAATTGAATTTAAACGCTCATCAGTTGAGATGGCTAGATCAGATAGGAGTAAAGGGGCTGCACCCTCTTCGTCTGGACTGACTGTAACAGAAATAATTTCGGGTCTTCCAGGAATTTGACGTATGATTGCCTGAGTTTCTGGGTTGACAATTAGTTCAGTGGGGATAAATATCTGTTGGGTTGCTGCACCAAAGGTTGCTAAGAAGGATGAGGCTTGAGCAGCACCAACTTGGTTGAGACGTAAGGAACGAGTTATATTATTTTGAGCAGCTTGGGGTAGTCTCGCAGCAACAAAGATAGACTGTCCGCGACGGTTAGCTTCTAAGCCAGATAGTTGCAGTACGTAGTTGAAGACTTCTTGAACTGGTTCATTTTCTAAGTCTAGAGAAATAGTAGTTTCCAGTGCCTGTCCTAACTGTTCTGTCTGTTGAGCAGCACCTGGTTGTCCTGGTTGTCCTCCTTGTTGTCCCTGCTGACTAGAGTAAATTAAGTTTAACCCAGCAGAACGGGCTAAAAGAGCCAAAACCTCCCTGACAGGAGCATCCCGAAGGACTACACGAGGAACAAGGATTGCTGTGCCTAAATCAATCAATTCTGGGGTGGAATCAATGTTAGAGACAGAGATATCGCCAACGGGGGGCGCAACGGCACGAGGTAGAAATGGTGGAGCAGGAAAGTTAGGCTGTACTACTCCCGCAGCAGGGGCAGGAACACCATCAATAGTAATTTTTGGGTTAGGAAATAATACTTCTGGTGGATTGGGTGCAACTCTCTCAAAACCTGAGTTTCTAGTTGTTGCTGGCAGTTGTGCTGAAGTGGGCTGTCGAGGCAATGGAGTCTGCGCTAGGGTTGAAGTATCTTGAACTTCACCAGTAGTAGAGGCTTCAGAGGCAAAGTTTATGGCAATTTGGCTACCCCCAGGAGATTGGAGTTCCATGACAACTGGATTATTTACACCATTCACCTTAATTTGGACTCGGTTAGCCTCAAGTTGAGTAACTTCTACTCTCTCAATATCAGGATGAGGATTTTCCTTAACGAAATTGCCCCCATTTTGTATCTGAGTATTTAGTAATTCTGTTACTAAGGAATTTCCCTGATTTGTGGTAAAAATTTGGGGAACTTGCTGCTGTTCTCCTACGGTTTTTAGAGTTAATTCAATCCCAGAGCTATTTGCTTGAACTTCAACACCTGTAATTTGGGTATTATCTGCTCTGGCTGGTTGTGTCGCTAAACAAACTAGGGTTGTCCCGATTAATAAACTGGATAAACTATTATGCTCTCTCACCTTTCACTCCTCAAATTATATGCCCACGTTTCTAAATGATTTTTGGTCGCTGCGTCAACCCCTAGATGAAATGTAAATGTAAGTTATTCCGCTGGTGGTGCTTCCGCTGGTGCTGCTTCCGCTGCTGCTGCTTCCGCTGCTGCTGCTTCGATTGCTATTTTTTCCTCCTCTGATAATGGCACAAGGGCATCAATTTGGAAAGTTGTTTGTAATTTTGGAGTCTCGGAGACAACTATTTGACCATTACTATAAGTTAAAGTTTGATTGTCAAGAATTTGAGAATTATAACTTTTCACGAGTAATAGAGATTGTAGTCTTTCTAAGCTCCGCATAATTGACTGGGTTTGGTCAAATGTGCCTTGAATTTCTAAGCTAATACTTTGACGTTTGAGTTTATTGTTAGCTGCTTCCCCAAGAGAACCATCACCGACAACAGCTAGTTCCCCCTGGGGTGTAAAACTAATCAATTCTCCTTGTCTGGCTTCGATAAAGCCATTAAGATCTAGTAACAGGGTATCAAGGTTTCGCTCATCAGCAAATAGTGCTAATACTTGTGTTTGTTTAGCTTCCGCTTGCTCTGCTTGAGTTTCTAGTTCTGCAATCTGTGCCTCAATTGCTGCTTGTTGAGCTACTTGGGCTTCTTTTTCATCAATACTAGAGTTCAACTCTTGAAATTGCTGCCAAGCTGGTTGTACGAAAGTCATTAATATATATACTCCAGCAAGGAAGCCAAGAACACCAATGGTAATACCCATAACTTGGGGGGTGAAGGTAATACCAAAAGCAGTGGGGTAATCGGATTCCCCTTCAAAGCCTTCATCTATAAATTCTTCTTCGGAAAATGTCATTGTTCAATAATTCCTTGTTCTTGTAAGGTTCTGATGCGAGTAACTAAGCCCACTGCACCTTTTCGGTCAAGCTCTTGGAGAATTTCGGAAGCTGGTATTCTATTAATATTTGTGGTCAGGGTATAGTTGACTACATCTGGTAACTCAACGGTTACTTCTTCTGAGTCTTCAACAGGTGTGGGGTTGCTAATTAACTGAGCGCTTTGGATGCTAGTTTCACCGTTCTCTAAGAACTGTGATTGTTGGAGAGACAGGAGAAAGTCAGTAACACCGTCATAAGATGCTGCGAACCCAGTGATTGTAAGCTGGTCTTCCTCGCCTTGGGAAATACTTTCAATCTGAACTCCAGAAGGAACGCGATCGCGCACATCTTGCAAAATAGCTGACCAAGGTTTAATCTGATTAAATATACTAGTTAAGGCAGCCACCTCTGCATTTGCCTCATCCACCATACCTTGTAATTCTTGCACCCGTTGTTGCTGAATTGACAATTCAGCAATCTCCGCATCTAAGTTAGCCACAGCTTGTTCCGCTTGTGAGTTTTGCCAATTGAGAAACCCCCAAATTGCCAGAACCAGTATCGGAAAAGCCAGCCCAAACACACCTCCTATCAGCATCGGCTTTTCTAATTTTAGAGGCTGTTTTTTGTCGAGCGCAACAAACTCTTTCTCTCCCCCTTTATAATCTGGACGGTCTTTTAAAAAATTAACATCAAGACTATACATTTTATGAAACCTCTCTTATTCCTAAGCCTAAAACTGTTCCTAACCCTGGTCGCTGCACAAGAGGAATTTCCTCCTCAGATTCAATCGACATTGCTGAAAGAGGGTCAATTTGAGTAGTGGGTAAACTTAGGCGTTGGGTGAAAAATTCATCGAGTTGCCCAATCCCACCCCCTGGTCCTGCTAACATTAACTGCACTACCTCCAGATTTTCACTTTGGTTAAGATAGAAGTCAATCGAGCGACGTAACTCGTCAGCCAGTTCTCCTAGTACTCTCATTAATGCACCCATCCCTGGATTAATTGCTGTTGCACCAGTCCGAGCTCCCTCTGTTGGGGTGTTAGGAATAGTCATGCCTTGGAGTAAGTCAATATTACGAGATGCAGGCAAATTCATCGCATGGGAAAGCGCATTTTGGAGTTGAGAAGTTCCAATGGGGACAGTTCGCGAAAACTGCGGAACTCCATCTACTACAATAGCAATTTCCGTACTCTCATATTCGATATCAACTAAAACAACGGCTTCGTTAGAACCAAACTGTCGTAGTTGTTCCCGTACAATCCGAATCAGGGAGAAACTATTAACTTCAAGTACATCTAGCTGTAAACCAGCTTGTCGAAAAGTTTCTAGATAAGAATCGGTAACTTCTTTACGAGTAGCAACGAGAAGGACTTGCACTTTCTCGATACCATCTTCGTCTACAAACAAGCCCAGTTTCTGGTAATCTAAATCAACCTCTTCTCTGGGATAGGGTAAATACAATCCAGCTTCATGATTAAGAACCATGTCTCGTAATTCTTGTTCATCTAATTCAGCAGGAAGGGGGATAATACGGATAATTGCCTCTCGCATCGGCACAGCGGTAGCAACCTTTGTCGTTTTGATATTGTTTTCTGCTAAAGTCTGTTGTAGCAGTTCTGCTAGTTCTGGAGTATTAACAATTTGCCCCTCTCTGAAAATTCCGTCTGGTACTTCTACCGACTTCATGGTGGTTATTTTATAAGTTTGACCTTGGAGAGTTAGTTGGGCAATACTAAGTCTTTCTGGCGCAATCTCAATGCCAATACCGCTAGATTTCTTCGAGAGCAGACTTTTTAGGCGTTCTAACATATTCTTTCAGCAGATAAAAATTTAAATAGGGAGAAAATCTAATTATATTATTCCGCAGGTCTTTTTTTTAATGATACTTAAATTTAACTTAAAAATTGCTTTTGTGTCGCGGTTAGTTTCTAATAAAAAGAATAAATGGAAACTGTCAGGCTCTATTTACTAATCCACTTAAAAGTCGTAAAATTTTGTATCTCAATATCGGTATTTTTCTGTATTAATACTGACCAGAAAGAAAATAGATTCCACATTCAAAGGAAATTAAATGAGTAAAATTCGCATTTTTCAAAGGTTGAGAAAAGGGCTTCTCCTCGGGATAATATTGGGAGGAATTTTAAGCTGTACACCAAACTCGCCATCAAATTCAGAAATAGAATTTTGGACGATGCAGCTTCAACCTAAGTTTACTCCTTATTTTGATGATTTAATTAGGACTTTTGAAGAAGAAAATCCTGACGTTGATATTCGTTGGATTGATGTTCCTTGGTCAGCGATGGAAAGTAAAGTCTTGACAGTGGTTTCTGCGCAAAATCCCCCCGATGTAATTAATCTCAATCCAAACTTTGCTTCCCGTTTAGCAACCCGTAATGCTTGGATAAATCTAAATACGGAAGTTCCATCTGAAGTTCAGGAAAGTTACTTACCTAAGATTTGGTCTGCGAGTAGCATCAACGAGGTGAGTTTTGGTATTCCCTGGTATTTGACAACGCGAGTAACTATTTATAACCAAGATTTGTTAGAACAAGCAGGAATTAGTAACCCACCTGCAACCTATACAGAATTAGCAGAAGTTGCTAAAACCGTTAAAGACGAAACGGGGAAATATGCTTTTTTTGTCACCTTTATCCCAGGAGATTCTGGGGAGGTACTGGAATCTTTTGTGCAGATGGGGGTAGATTTAGTTGATGAAGAGGGGAAAGCTGCTTTTAATACCCCAGAAGGGAAGGAAGCATTTCAGTATTGGGTTGACCTCTATCAGCAGGGACTTCTACCCCCAGAGGTATTGACCCAAGGACATAGATATGCTATTGAACTTTATCAGGCTGGGGAAACCGCTTTTCTCTCCTCTGGGGCAGAATTCCTCGAAACTATTGCTAATAATGCACCCACGATTGCGGAAGTCTCTGCTGCTGCACCTCAAATCACAGGTAAAACAGGTAAGAAAAATGTCGCAGTAATGAATTTAGTTGTCCCTCGCGACAGCAAAAACCCAGAACAGGCTTTGAATTTTGCCCTGTTTGTCACGAATACAGAGAATCAGTTAGCTTTTGCTAAGGCTGGTAACGTTCTTCCCTCGACTAAGGAGGCTGTCGCGCAATATATCCAGGAGATTGAAAGCCAAGGGGAAACTACCCCTGTTGAACAAGCGCGGAAAGTTAGTGCAGGACAACTTGAGAGTGCGGAGGTATTAGTTCCAGCGCGGGAAAATATTAATCAATTGCAAAATATTATCTATGAGAATCTCCAGGCTGCGATGCTAGGAGAAAAGACTGTGGATGAAGCAATTGATGATGCGGAGAGGGCTTGGAATCAAGTGGAATAATAAAAGGAGAATTAATCTTCTTAGACTATTCTTATGCACCAGTCCAGGAGATAATCGCTATTTCACAGAATCATCTTTCTGGTACAACATCTGTTGGATTGTTTTCTGGTAACGCCATCTAAATACTAAACCAAGGGTGATCTGTTTGACTAGCCAATACATGATCACCAAAATTACAAAGGTTACGCCCATGACAACAATCGGTCTTTTATTCGCTAAATTCTCAACGAGACTTCTAGCTACATCAGTGGGTTGGGCAATAAAATCCCAACTATTAAATCGTTGGAAGCGACCTAAGTAAATTCCCACTGCACTCAAAGCATGAAGCGAAAACTCCATTAGCCAAATCCATCTTCCTAATCCTTGACGATGTAAATAGTAACCAAATTTAAGCAAAGAAAGCACATAGGCTTCAAATCCTGCCAGAATGAAAAAGATATATTGAGGAATTACTACTAGGGTGATTGTCCACACCGAATAGCCTCGTTGGGTCAGGTCGATGACATGAATAATATCGGTTAAGACATAGGGTGCATTGGGTAAAAAGCTGATAAAAACTAAAAAGCCAAGCCACCAGAGAAGGGAACGAGATTTCGCGCTGCGAAACAGCCAAATACTTAGGAATAAAGGAATATATGCTAAAAACAGATTCCAAACAATACGAAATGTACTTAGGTCAAAAACTTCCCAAGCATGTCTTAGCCAATTGAGTAGTTGGTTTGTCATAATTTCTTCGTGTAAAGAACTATAGGGAAAAATTAAGAATATTTGCAGGACTAAACTTAGAGATTGAACCCTGAAATAGTTCTATATCAATATTCACAGTGGTTTCAGCCTTTAAAAGCTCAAGAAGCTACTTTTGTATCCTAGTTAAGAGCGATCGCGACTTTTTGAGACAATTCAAATAGCGATAATATAACGAACTGGGGAAATATATATATATGAAATTAGCTTATTGGATGTACGCAGGACCCGCCCATATCGGGACTCTCCGCATTGCTAGTTCTTTTGAAAATGTTCATGCTATTATGCACGCCCCTTTAGGGGATGATTATTTTAATGTTATGCGCTCAATGTTAGAGCGAGAAAGAAACTATACTCCAGTCACAGCTAGTATTGTTGACCGTAATGTTTTAGCACGGGGTTCTCAAGAAAAGGTGGTTGATAATATTATCCGTAAGGATAAAGAGGAATCTCCAGATTTAATTGTTCTCACCCCAACTTGTACTTCCAGTATTTTACAAGAAGATCTCGAAAACTTTGTCACTCGCGCCCAGTTAGATGCTAAGGGAGATGTAATCCTGGCGGATGTAAATCATTATCGCTTTAATGAACTGCAAGCTGCGGATCAGACTTTGGGGCAGATTGTCAAGTTTTATCTCGAAAAAGCCAAGAAAAAAGGAGAAGTCGTCGAAGGTAAAACTGAAAAGCCTTCGGTGAATATTATCGGTATTTCTACTCTCGGTTTCCATAATAACCACGATGCCAAGGAGTTAAAACGCTTGATGGCTGATTTGGGTATTGAAGTTAATGAAGTTATTCCTGAAGGTGCTTCGGTTCATAATCTCAAGAATTTACCACGGGCTTGGTTTAATTTAGTTCCTTATCGAGAAATTGGACTCAAGGCTGCTAATTACCTTCAGCAAGAATTTAATATGCCCTATGTGGATATTACACCGATGGGTATTGTGGAAACGGCGCGGTGTATTCGTCAGATTGAGAAAGTTATCAACGAACAGGGTGCAGATGTTAATTATGAAGCATTCATTGATCACCAAACTCGCTATGTCTCCCAAGCTGCTTGGTTTTCTCGTTCCATTGACTGTCAAAACTTAACGGGTAAAAAAGCGGTTGTGTTTGGGGATACGACTCATGCTGCTGCAATGACGAAGATTCTAGCGCGAGAAATGGGTATCCATGTGTTGTTAGCGGGAACTTACTGTAAGCAGGATGAGGAATGGTTTAGAAAAGAAGTTGGTGAATATTGCGATAATATTTTAGTAAGTGAGGATAATGGGGAAATTGGTGACGCGATCGCGAAACTCGAACCTGCTGCTATCTTCGGTACACAAATGGAACGCCACGTTGGCAAGCGTTTAAGCATCCCTTGCGGTGTGATTGCAGCCCCAGTCCATATTCAGAATTACTCTGTGGGTTATAAGCCTTTTGTCGGCTATGAAGGCAGTAATCAGATTGTGGATTTGATCTATAATTCCTTTACTTTAGGAATGGAAGATCACTTATTGGAAATCTTTGGGGGACATGATACCAAGGAAGTTATTACTAAGGGAATCTCCGCTGGTTCTGATTTAAATTGGGCGAAAGATGCTCAAGCGGAACTGAATAAAGTGCCTGGGTTTGTCCGTGGTAAGGTGAAACGGAATACGGAAAAATTTGCGCGCGATCGCGATTTCTCGGAAATTACGTTAGAAGTGATGTACGCAGCAAAAGAGTCTGTGGGTGCATAGATAAAATTATAGGGGCATGGTCTTTAGGTATATGCCCCTAGCATTAATCTTAAACAGAGAAATCAGCATGAGACGCGATCGCGTTTTTCAACTTCTCCATCACCTCAGACACCGCCATAGGTTCAAGTTCCCCAGCTACACGGGTACGCAGACTTAGAGTATTCGCTTCCACCTCCTTCGCCCCCACAACCGCCACAATAGGAATCTTCTGCTTTTGGGAATTGCGAATCATCTTAGCCAAACGTTCCCCACTAGTATCCACCTCAGCGCGAATTCCTTCCGCACGCATTTGCGCAGCCAAATCCTTGACAAAACCCAACTGTTCATCACTAATCGCTAAGAAACGCACTTGTTCTGGTGCAAGCCAGAGAGGGAAATCGCCAGCATATTCTTCAATCAGGATACCAATTAATCGCTCCAAAGAACCAAAAGGCGCACGATGAATCATGACAGGACGCTTACGGGTATTATCTTCCGCCACATATTCCAAATTGAACCTTTCTGGTAAATTGTAATCTACCTGTACCGTTCCTAATTGCCATTCTCGTTCCAAAGCATCTTGGAAAATAAAATCGAGCTTCGGACCATAGAAAGCAGCCTCTCCAACCGCTTCAAAATATTCCATGCCTAAATTCACAACCGCACGGCGAATCGCGCCTTCTGCTTTATCCCAGGCATCATCTGAGCCGATATATTTGTCTGAGGTGGGGTCACGGAAACTCAATCTTGCTTTAAAGTTTTGTAATTGCAGACTTTTGAAGACAGAGAGAATCAAATCTACTACACTCAAAAACTCCGCATCAAGTTGATCTGGAGTAACAAACAAGTGAGAATCATCTACAGTAAAACCTCGAACCCTGGTAAGCCCACCTAACTCCCCTGATTGTTCATAACGATAGACAGTTCCAAACTCCGATAACCGCATCGGTAAATCGCGGTAGGAACGCATCTCGTTTTTATAGATTTGGATATGGAAAGGACAATTCATCGGTTTGAGGACAAATCCTTGTTCCGCGATCGCGCTTTGCTCATCCTCTGCCATCATAGGAAACATATCCTCTTGATATTGTTGCCAATGTCCAGAAGTTTTAAATAAATCCACCCTCGCAATATGAGGCGTAACCACAGGTAAATAGCCCCGTTTCAGTTGCTCTTTTTTGAGGAAATCTTCTAAAACACTGCGGATAATTGTCCCTTTCGGTGTCCACAACGGTAAACCAGGACCAACAATATCACTAAACAAAAATAGCCCTAGTTCTTTCCCCAGCTTACGGTGATCTCGTTTTAACGCCTCTTCCTTGCGCCGTTTATATTCCACCAACTGTTCTGGGGTTTCCCAAGCCGTACCATAAATGCGCTGTAACTGCTGCTTGTCTGCATCACCGCGCCAGTAAGCCCCTGCGACACTTTCTAACTCAATCGCTTTCGGGTGAACATCCCCCGTTGTTTCCAGATGTGGACCCGCACAAAGATCCCACCAGTCCTCACCGAGATGATAAATAGTAATTGGTTCTGTGTTAATCGCTTCTAGGATTTCCAGTTTATAGGGTTCACCAAGTTTCTCAATCCTCGTTTTGGCTTCCTCTCGCGTCACTTCTTCACGAATGACAGGGATTTTCTTATTAATAATCTTTACCATCTGCTTCTTGATGGCTTTGAGATCCTTCTCTGTAAAGGGTTCAGGGAGATCAAAATCGTAATAAAATCCTGTTTCTGTCCAAGGACCAATCGTAACCTGTGCTTCGGGAAACAGCTTTTGTACCGCCATCGCCATGATGTGTGAAGTGGTATGACGGATTTTTTGCAGAGATTCAGACTCACTGGTACGAGGGAGTTTAATCGGATCTTGTTTATTCTCGATGGGGATGGAGGCTGGCTGTTTAACCATCATTATACCTCCAGGGGACTCCCGTTAAAGCCGATTGGCTTAACGGTGAGAGGAATGGAGGTCAATAAATAAACTGAGTGAAGCGAATCCTTGTTTCTAGTGTGCATAAGAGTAGCCGTCATTTTTGTGAATATGGGATAAGTATTTAGGATGGACATCGAATTTAATAGTAGGAAGTTGTGGGACAAAAGAAGGGCGAAATCTAATAGCGATTCGACCGATATATCGTCCAGCAAACTTGCCTTTTGGGATAACAGCCTTCGGTGACTCCAATTTCTTGGGTAATTTCTGCCTCGACAAACTTATTGGGGCTTGTTCGGTCTAACTCACTTACTTAACCCGATTAAATATGTTTAAAGTTAGACTACATTGCGAGAGACTGGCACGTATCTCAAGGTGTAATGACCCGAATAAGGGAGTTT
>JBBQDV010000030.1:0-20524 GCA_038320005.1 Cyanophyceae cyanobacterium | reverse complement strand
CGGTCTTCCGTTGCTATCCGTTCACCATTATCCTTAAAAAGGATTCGCTTCGCTCAGTTTATTTATTGACCTCCATTCCTCTCACCGTTAAGACGATAGGCTTTAACGGGAGTCCCATGGAGGTATAATGATGGTAACAATTCGCTCAGTTTCTCAGAACAAACTTAAAGAGCAACGACAAAACCTCCGACAACAACGACGGGCTAAACTTTGGCAAGGAACTTGGCAAAATATTGTCCTTTGGAGTCTAGCAGGAGGCTTAGTTTGGGGAATTACCCATCCCAAATGGTCTATTGAAAAACCTGAACAAATTGAGATTGTCGGAAACCAGTTTTTATCTGAGACAGCCATTCACGATTTGATCCCCCTTTCTTATCCGCAATCTTTATTGAAAATTCAACCAACAAAAATTGCTGAAAAGTTAGAAGCAAATGCCCCAATAGCTTCTGCTACGGTGCGCCGAGAAGTTTTCCCTCCTCGCTTAAAGATTGAAGTATCGGAGCGATTTGCGATCGCGATCGCGCAATTAGTTACCGATGACTCCCCTCCCCAACTGGGCTACCTTGATGACCAAGGCGTTTGGTTTCCCCAGAGTGGCTATGCAGAATTGAGTCCTGATTTTACCCCCCCAACCCTAGAAGTTATTTTCAAAAATCATCGTGATTTTCAGCACTGGTCAGAACTTTATGAAATCCTGCGCCACAGCGCAGTGAAAATTTCGGTCGTTGATTGGCAAAATCCCGATAACTTAATTTTGGAAACCGAACTGGGGATCATCCATCTAGGGGCATATTCTCCTAAATTTCGCCAACAAATTCAGGTACTAGCAGAGATGACAAACCTTTCCAGTCAAGTTAAAACGAGTACAGTCGCATATATTGACCTGCGAGATCCCCAATCCCCTTTTTTACAACTGAAAACCAATAATCCTGATGCTGAATAAAAGCCTTATTTCACACTTTTTATAAACTCAGACTTATTTTCCTTTATAATCATTGACAAATAAAGCGATTCTTTCTCGTCTAGGAGCGATATCAGCAAAAACAATAAATTACTAAAATAAGTCACTTTTAGATTAGCCTTAGATCAGAAACTGCTATATCAAATTTCCTGTTTCAATTTCAAAATTAACCGAATTGTCACCATGGCAAATCAAGTAAAAATATCTTTTCCGTAAACTTCCTCAAAAAATAGACTTATATCCTAACTTTTCCACCTGAACATGACAATTGATAGTAAAATAGGGCTTAAATCGATCCGTGAATATCATACCGAAGACAATGCTTTGCCATTAACTGTGGATAATAACCATCCCTTTGGCAATGCTGGTATTCCCTTTAAGCAAGGGAATGATGCCTCTGGTATAACCCAGCCAGAAACCAGAAAAGATAAAATTATGCCGAGCAACTACGCCAAAATTAAAGTCATTGGTGTTGGAGGAGGAGGATGTAACGCTGTCAACCGCATGATCGAAAGTAGTGTGGGTGGAATAGAATTTTGGGCAATTAATACCGATGCTCAAGCTCTTAGCCTTGCTTCTGCTCCAAACCGCCTCCAGATGGGACAAAAGCTAACTCGTGGACTAGGGGCGGGGGGAAATCCTGCTATTGGTCAAAAAGCAGCAGAAGAATCTCGTGATGAAATTGCCCAAGCTTTAGAAGGAACAGACCTTGTCTTTATTACCGCTGGAATGGGTGGGGGGACAGGGACTGGTGCTGCTCCGATTGTGGCAGAAGTCGCTAAAGAAATGGGTTGTTTGACTGTCGGAGTTGTGACACGTCCTTTTACCTTTGAAGGGAGAAGACGAACCTCTCAAGCAGAGGAAGGAATTGCTGCTCTGCAAGGTCGGGTGGACACATTAATTGTAATTCCAAATAATAAATTGCTCTCAGTAATCACAGAGCAAACCCCCATGCAAGAAGCCTTTCGGGTCGCAGATGATGTGCTACGCCAAGGTGTGCAGGGTATTTCAGATATTATTATTATTCCTGGCTTAGTTAATGTTGACTTTGCTGATGTTAGGGCAGTGATGGCAGATGCTGGTTCTGCACTTATGGGGATTGGGATTGGCTCAGGTAAGTCTCGCGCTCAGGAAGCTGCAATTATGGCGATTTCTTCTCCCTTACTCGAATCATCTATTGAAGGGGCAAAAGGGGTAGTATTTAATATCACAGGCGGGGTTGATCTTACCCTCCATGAAGTTAATACCGCAGCAGAAACGGTTTATGAAGTGGTTGATCCCAATGCCAATATTATTTTTGGGGCAGTCATTGATGAGAAAATGGAAGGAGAAATTAGAATTACGGTAATCGCTACTGGCTTTAGTGGTGAAGCGCCCACCCCACCACCAGAGAAAGAAAGACAAAGAGCTACTCCGACAGCTTTGCGCTCGACCCCAAGCTCTGGGACAAATAAGACTGAATCAACTTCTCCAGATTCTTCTGAACGAGGGGGATTAGATATTCCTGAATTTTTACAGCGTCGTCGTCCTAAGAAGTAAGATAGTTAGCTTAACTAATGAAAGTTCCTGTAGTATTGACAATTGCTGGCTCTGATAGTGGTGGCGGAGCAGGAATTCAAGCAGATTTACGGACTTTTGCCTTTCATTGCGTTCATGGTAGCAGTGCGATTACTTGTGTCACGGCGCAAAATACAACTGGGGTAGCGGGAGTAACTAGTTTAGCTCCAGAAGTGGTATCTGCCCAAATTGAGGCTGTGGCGACGGATCTGGGGGTGCAAGGGGTAAAAACAGGGATGCTCTTAAATCGTGAGATTATGAGGGCTGTGGTGAGACAGATTGAGAAGTTTAGTTTCCCAAATCTGGTGGTTGATCCAGTCATGGTATCTCGCACAGGGGCGAAGTTGATTGCTGAGGAGGGGATTAGTTATCTGCGGGATGAATTACTTCCTTTTTGCGCGATCGCGACTCCCAATCGTTATGAAGCCCAGATTCTAAGCGGGATTGAAATTAATAGCCTTGATGAGATGAGAATTGCAGCCCAACGAATTCAGCAACTTGGTGCAAAAGCGGTACTAGTAAAAGGGGGAGGTATGGGCGGGTATCTCAAAGGGGTTGATGTTTGGTTTGATGGTCAAAATTGGGAAACTTTACAAGCTACTCCCGTCAAGACTAAAAATGATCATGGCACAGGCTGCACTTTATCCTCTGCAATAGTGGCAAATTTAGCTTTAGGTCAAGATCCTTTGAGTGCGGTTCGTAACGCGAAGAAATATGTTACCACAGCTTTACAGTATGCTCTAGATATCGGCAAAGGTCATGGTCCTGTGGGTCACTTTTTTCCATTACTTCCTCAGGAATAATTAACCTTCCTATAGTCCTAAATTTCGATAAATATTAATCATGTCTAACTCTCCTTTAAATGACAAACCTAATACCCTCAGAAATGACCTGATAAGTCCTAATTCTAAGGCTTCCCATCGTCCTTCTGTTCCCATTTCTGTTTATCGAGAACTTGCAGCAGAGTTAGAGGGAACACAAGCTCAACTGGAGGATTTATATGAAAAAAATCAGAAGTTAGAGCGATATAATAAGCAATTGCATCAGGAAATCATGATGGTATTAGATTCAACTCACCATCTAGAGCAAGTGATGCGAGTCTGGGATGAAGGAGAAGGGAAAGGGAAAAAGCCCCAGTCTCAACTACCCACAACCTCAGCCAATACGCCTGCGATGGTATCTCCCCAAGCGGATGCTGCCTTGTTACCTCCTGAAGCGGAGTCTACCCCAGAGTCAGTAAAACAAAGGCGTTCAGCGGTCAATAAACCTCAAAAACAGAAAAGTTCTCAGAGTGCGGACAGTTTGTTATTATTTATGGGCATTGCTTTACTAGCGTTAACTGCCTTTTTTACAGGGTATTTAGTGGTGCGTCCCATGTTCACTGATGATACTCCGAGTCAGGTCAATTAACTAGTAAGAAGTTTTTAATTGTTGGAATTTTCAGGATTTACGAATGGTTGTAATTCAAGCCTTACGAGGAACAAGGGATATTCTGCCAGAAGAAGTGAGCTATTGGCAGCAGGTAGAAGCTACAGCGCGGGAAATCTTAGGAAGGGCTGTTTATCAAGAAATTCGCGCTCCTATTTTTGAGCAAACCGCACTGTTTGAACGGGGAATCGGGGAAGGAACGGATGTCGTGGGGAAGGAAATGTATACTTTTCGCGATCGCGGTGATCGTTCCCTGACTTTGCGCCCAGAAGGAACAGCAGGAGTAGTGCGAGCCTTTATTGAGAATAGCTTACAGGCTCAAGGGGGAGTGCAACGGCTCTGGTATACAGGTCCCATGTTTCGCTATGAGCGTCCCCAAGCAGGTCGTCAGAGGCAATTTCATCAAATTGGGGTAGAGTCGATTGGTAGTGCTGACCCTCGCGCTGATGTGGAAGTAATCGCGATCGCGACAGATATTTTGCGTAACTTAGGGTTAGTTCGTTTAACCCTCAATCTCAACTCTGTGGGTAATAAAGAAGACCGTGGAAGCTATCGTCAAGCCCTTATCAACTATCTCACCCCCTACAAAGCAGAATTAGACAAAGACTCCCAAGACCGTTTAGAACGCAATCCTTTACGGGTATTGGATAGTAAAGATGAGCAGACCCAAAAAATTGTTAGGGATGCTCCCAGTATTTTAGATTACCTGGGTGACAAATCTAAAGCACATTTTGATAGCGTCCAACAGCTTTTAAACGATATAGATATTTCCTACACCCTCAACCCCCGTTTAGTAAGAGGGCTAGACTACTACACCCATACCGCCTTTGAAATCCAGTCCGAGGACTTAGGGGCGCAGGCGACAGTTTGTGGTGGCGGACGCTACGATGGTTTGATTGAGGAACTCGGAGGTAGTTCAACCCCCGCAGTCGGTTGGGCGATTGGGATGGAAAGGTTGATTATCTTACTCCAACAACTACAAAAACCTCCTATCTCAGCCCCTGATATTTATCTGGTTTCTAAAGGAGAAAAAGCGGAACACCAAGCTCTAATTTTGGCTCACAAACTGCGGACTTCAGGCTTAACCGTTGAGTTAGACTTGAGTGGAAGTGGCTTTGGTAAGCAATTTAAACGAGCAGACCGAAGTGATACCATTGCTTGTTTAGTCTTAGGAGATACAGAAGCAGAGCAAGAAACCGTTAAACTCAAGTGGATGCAGACAAAAGAACAAGAGGAAATCCCCCAAAAGCAACTCTTAGCTCAACTAGACCAACTTCAGCAACAAATAGCTTCAAGCCGAAAAAATAGGGACTAGCTAACTGTATAGGTGCAATGCCTAGCTCAGAGACTAAATTACTGCTAAATGGTAACTGAAATGGAACATTGGGAATTTCTCATTCAAGAAGAAGGATATGACTCTTGGCGAGCCTTACAAAGCCCTGAAGAAATCGAGCTTGGGCGGTATCGCTTGGTTGCTAATTCTTCTTATCTAGATACAGAGGTAGAAATTCGCGTTATTCATCATTATCAGCTAAACCCGAATAAACAGCGTTCTGTAACGAGGAAACGTCAGACAACTTCTCAGGGCTTAATGGTTGTTGTTCCCTTTACTACTTTTGAGGCTGGAATTTGGGAAATTTCCTGTTCTGGGGTTAATAATGCCCAAGAATGGCAAGAAGTTCTTGAAATTCAAGTTTTGGAAGATTCCCCGACAGAAACAGAGGTTTTAGAAACACCAGAGGTAGAAAGTCCGACTTCCCCACAGCAAAGCGAGATTGAAGACCCAGTTGAGGCTATTTTTTCAGAAATTGAAGATTGGGACTTAGATACATCGCAAGACAGCGAAATTACTTCTCAATCAACTATAGAAGCCTCTATCACTGAACTTGAACAACTGCTACAACAGGAAATAGATTTACTGCTTATCGATGAAGATGAAGGGGGATGGAAAGATGAATCAGAGCAAGCAAATCTAGAATTTGCCAAGGCTTTTCCTACCGATGCCTCTAACTTACAAGTTTATCTTGATGATGATGCTTTTATGGCGACTCATGGTGAAACTGTTAACCTTTCTGGATATGTGGAAAGTTCTGATGCTGAAACCTTTCTAGAATCTGCAACTAATATCAAACTACGTTATCAATTGTGGCATCCTCAGAACCAAGCAGTGATTCAAGATTTAGAACAAGTTATTCTCGTTCTGAATTTTCCCATCAATTTCAACCATGCTTTAGTTGTTCCTAATGTTAAAGGAACTTGCTTACTTTTAGGAGAGGTTACTCTAGAAGCCACTATTGCTGAAGTCGTCACTCAGTTAGTCAGTCACCCTTTTACAATTACTTTAACGGATTTAATTGATAATTTATTTTCTCCACCAGATGCTTTAACAAAAGAGGTACTTTCTGAAGGTGAAGAACCGATAATACCACAGACAACCCAGATTCAGCAGACACCACAAACTGAAAAGATAAAAGGAAATGCCCTTCATCTACCAAGTTTAAAACAAGATGGTTTAGCAAATAGTCTAGGACAAGAACAGAGGAAACAAGAACAGCAAAATAGCTCTGTTCTACCACCTCGAATTACGCAGGGGGTTTCTAAAGTATCTCGGTCTTTGCAACTTCCCCAAGTTCCACCTCCTGTGGTTAAGCCACCCCAAGTAGAGGAAGTAGAGACTTTTTCCGCTGATTCTCCCCAGCTTTCCCCAGAGGATGAAGGGAATATAACAGCAAATAGTAATGTTGAAGGAGAGTCTTTTGCAAATTTACCCCCGACAGAAGAGAATGAGATTCTCGCTTTACCCTCAGAGTTGGAGGTAACTGAAGCGCAAAATAATCTAGAGGTAGCAATAGTTTCGGAAGTTATCACAGATGAAGATAATTTAGAGGTAGCAATAGTTTCAGAAGTTATCACAGATGAAGATAATTTAGAAGTAGCAGCAGTTTCAGAAGTTGTTACAGATGAAGCTGATTTAGAAGTAGCAGCAGAGGAGTCAGAGAGTCAAACTTCGACAGAAATAACTGAGTCTGATGTCAATAAAAATAACGTTGCTGAGGAGTTTCAGTCTTTAAAACTGCAAAAACGCTTTTGGTATCGCCTTAGTGATTTAGCAACAGAGACGAAAGCTTGGCTGCGAGAAGAAGCAGAAGAGGCTAAAGCAGAGGAAATCAGGATGACTGCTTCTGAAAATGAGGAAGAGACGGAAATACAGCTATTAGAAACAGCAGAAACAGAAACTTCAGCACTTCAAGAAGTTGATTTAGAACTAGAAGCAGAATTAATTCTTTTTGATAACTCTCCCCCAGAAATGCTTATCATCCCAACTGAGGAAGATATTAGCCGTGAAACCATCTCTGAGTCTTCTAGAGAAATTGATGAGGAGAGTTCTCCAGAAGCGACAACAAGGGCTTTTGACTCAGGGGAGGAAGTGGAGGCTGAATTTCTTCATGAAAGCATGGAGGAGTCTTTTAATGTATCTGCTGGAGAGGAAGATTGGTTAGAAGAGATTAACAAAATTAACGCGGAAAGTTTAGAGGAAGTTACGGAAGAAGAAGAAATAGAAACACCAAAGAGTGAGTTTAAAGTCCCTGAAGCTTCAGATTGGGATAATTTAGAGTTTGTGGTTGATGACGAGGAAGGGGAAAATATTGAACTCCCAACTGTTCCCCACGATACTTCTGGTATGCCTTATCCACAAGGGGTTATGCCTCCTCAGAGAGAATCACCTCTACGGAAGAAGACGCAGGCTTTTGTCCCAATTCCAGTTTTGATTATACCAGATGGGGATTTAACCGCAGGGGACTCGATTGTGGTTGGGGTGAAAGTTCCTCTGTGTGAGGATGCGGTATTTGTGAAGCTTTGGATTCAAGACCGTCAAAATCGCACTATTCTCGATGGTCCTCGCGCCCTGGTAGATTTTGAAGTGAATGCTGATGGGGAACGGGAAACTTTAACTCAAGTGACTATTCCTTATGGTAGTATGGAAATTCAATTTGACGCGATCGCGATTAATCCCCAAACGCAACAAGAAAGTCGCAAAGCAACCCTAAATAAAACGGTGATTCCCGAAAACTTACCAGATTTTTCCCTTAAGGAATTTGATGTTTAAGTTTAATAAAAAATTTCCCAAGCTAATTGTCCTCACATTAATAGTCGGGTTAAGATAGGCTCTTAGCTAAAACTATGCAAAAAAAATCCCCTATGTCACCTCTGCCCGATTACCGTCCCCGAAAATTGACTCTTGGTCCTTTAGAAACAGAAATTTTGGAGTTAGTCTGGAAACTAGGAAGTGCCACAGTCAAGGATATACATGAACAAATTTTAGCAGACCCTAGCCGTGAATTAGCTTATACTTCAGTCACCACCATCTTGACTCGTTTAACTCAAAAAGGTTGGCTGATTTGCAATAAAGAAGAACGCGCCCACCACTGGAAAGCAAGCATATCTCAAGCAGAAGCTCAAACCATCAAAGCTTATGAACAGCTACAGCAGTTTCTTGCGATTAGTAACCCTGATGTCGTGGCTTCCTTTGCGGATAGTCTTGATACCGCCAGTTTTGAACAACTAGAAGCAATCACCTCACGTTTAGAAGCAATCCGTCGTCAACGGGAGAAAGAATAAAATGCACCTAATCATGATCTTGAGCGCATTAGGAACTGCTATCTTCATCCGCCTGGTAGTGGGGAAACCGCAAGGAAACTTGTCTCAACAATGGCAACAAACCCTATTGTCTTTCTTTTTTCCGCCATTATTACTGCTGATGACTGCTTTAGCAGTTTTATCGATGGGATATGATGGTCAAATGTTAGGAGTACAGGCAAGTTGGTTAGGTTATCTCCTCGCTTGGTTGTTTATTGCGATTGCTAGTTTTTTCGGAATTAAGAAGGCTTATCAAGGCTGGTATACTTGCCGAAAAGTTCACCTCTATCCTCAGCAAGAAGTAGCCCAAAAGCAAGCAAGAATTTTACCTATCCTTTTACCTTACAGCGCGCAAATTGGTTTTTGGCAACCAGAACTAGTAGTTAGCCAGGGGTTGTTAGATACCTTAGACTCAGAACATCTAGAAGCGGTTTTAGCCCATGAACAAGCCCATTACGACTACCGAGATACTTTCTGGTTTTTCTGGTTGGGATGGTTACGCTCTTTTACAAGCTGGCTACCGCAGACAGAAATGCTTTGGCAAGAATTGCTTTGGCTACGGGAAATACGGGCAGACCAAAAAGCAACCCAAGAGGTTGATAGTATTTTACTGGCTGAGTCTCTACTTATTTTTGCGAAAGCTCCTTTGCTCAGTCCTAATGAGTTTTGTGCAAACTTTAGCTGCGCCCTTCCTCGTAATCGTTTAGCAGAAAGAATTGAAGCTTTACTAAAGGAGGATATGGAAGTTCCTAACCTAACTTGGGCATATTGCTGGAGTTGGACGGGTATTTTTTTTGCCCTACTTCCCTGGATAACTGTGCCTTTGCATTACCCTCGTTAGGTCTGAATCTAAAGCAAACAATGTTTTGATATTTTTATTTGAGAATTAGTTTCATTAGTCTTGACATTACTTGAGAAATAAAATAGATTAGACGTTACTTAATATGAATATTTGGAGTAGTGAATTTTGAAACGCAGAAATGCTTTAACTTGGATTGGACTATCTATCGCCACTAGTGCTTTAACTATTGCTTGTGGTTCTACCCCAGAGCCAGGTACAGGTACAACACCTGGAACAGAAGCAGGGACTGGAGTAACAGCAGGAAGCCAAGAGCTAACTATTTATTCAGGGCGTAATGAAGAGTTAATTGGACCTTTGCTTGAGCGTTTTGAAGCGGAAACGGGAGTTCAAGTAAGTGTTCGCTATGGTGACACCGCAGAACTAGCAGCAGCAATTTTAGAGGAAGGACAAAATACGCCAGCAGATATCTATTTTGGTCAAGATGCAGGAGCTTTAGGTGCATTGCAAAAAGAAGGTCGCACTGTAACTATTCCTGATGGAATCCTCAGCCAAGTAGATAGCCGTTTTCGCTCTCCTGAAGGTCAGTGGATTGGCATTTCTGGTCGCGCTCGTGCCTTAGATTATAATGTTGATTTAGTTGATGAAAGTGAACTACCTGATTCAATTTGGGAACTGACTGAGGAAGAGTGGAGCGGTAAAGTTGGTTGGGCGCCGACTAATGGTTCATTTCAATCTTTCGTGACGGCGATGCGAATCAGCGAAGGGGAAGAAAGAACTAGACAATGGTTACAAGGTATGATAGATAATGATGCTCAAGTTTATTCTAATAACACGGGCATAGTAGAAGCTCTTGGTCGTGGTGAAGTTGCGATTGGACTAGTTAATAATTATTACCTTAGTCGTTTCACAAGCGAAGATCCTAATTTTCCTGTTGCTCATCATTACACAGGGGATGATGTTGGTTCAATGATTAATGTTGCCGGAGTTGCAATTGTTGATGCAACAGATAACGAAGAAACTGCTATTTCCTTACTTGAATTTCTCTTAACTCCAGAATCTCAAAGCTATTTTGCAGAACAAACTAACGAATATCCTTTAGTACAGGGTTCACCTGCCCCACGGGATCAGATTTCAATTGCAGAGATTAATCCTCCCAATATTGATTTGAGTGATCTCGATGATTTAGAAGGAACTCTAACTCTCTTGAGAGAGGTTGGTGCAATCCAATAGAGTTTTATGACGAAGATTTCTAACCCGACTGTTAAAACTGATTCAAAACGACAAGGTTCTATGAGACCGCCTCTGTTTTTGGTGGTAACTGGGGGGATTACCGCGATCGCGATCGCGATTCCTTTGCTATACCTAATCATTCGGGTTGGAACTCTTTCCCCAAGGGAACTTGTTGATTACATTTTCCAATGGCGGATCTTAGTTATCTTACTTAATAGTATCGGCATGGCAACGGCGGTGACAGTTTTTTCTGCCCTCATTGCCATTCCTCTTGCTTTTTTGACTGTCCGCACCGATTTACCTTGGCGTAGATTCTGGTCAGTGGTGACGACCCTTCCTTTAGCAATTCCGACCTATGTGGGAAGTTTCGCCCTGATTGCTACCTTTGGTCCAAGGGGAAGTTTATTACAGTCTTGGCTTGCTCCTTTTGGTGTGGAACGCCTTCCCTCTATCTACGGTTGGACTGGTACGATTGCTGCGATTACTTTATTTTCCTATCCTTATCTTTTGCTCAGTGTTCGGGCGGGATTACAGGGGATTGATCCAGCGGTTGAAGAGTCTGCCCGCAGCTTGGGCTATAACCGTTGGGCTGTTTTCTTTCGCGTCACTTTACCCCTGTTGCGCCCTGCGATTGTTGCTGGCTCTCTGCTTGTCTCCCTCTATGCTTTACAGGACTTTGGCACTCCTTCTTTAATGCGCTTCAATTCCTTTACCCTAGCTATTTTTTCTCAATATCGTGCCAGCTTTAACCGTAGTCTTGCTGCTGCTTTATCGTTACTGTTAGTAGCATTGGTTTTATTTATGCTCTGGGGGGAACAAAGAGCGAGGACAAAGGCAAGTTACTATAGTCGCGGTTCAGGGGGCTTGAATCCTAGTCAACCTATACCTCTGGGAAAATGGAAATTGATCGCGATCGCGTTTTGCTGTCTGGTTTCTTTTTTCTGTTTAATCCTACCAATTGGGGTAATTATTTTCTGGTTACTGAGGTCTTCAACTCCTCTCGAAGTGCTGCAAGATGTCCTTCCCTATGCCCGTAATTCTGCCTGGGCTGGGGGTTTAGCTGCCTTATTCGCCACCCTCCTTGCCTTACCCGTTGCCATCCTCTCAGTGCGCTTTCCGAGCCGAATCAGCGCGATAATTGAACGAGGTACTTATCTTGGTTTTGGTTTACCTGGTATTGTTGTCGCTTTATCTTTGGTATTTTTTGGGGCAAACTATACGCCCTGGATTTATCAGACCATGCCCATGTTAGTTTTTGCTTACTTGGTGCTGTTTCTACCTCAGTCTGTGGGTACAATTCGCAGTTCTTTACTACAAGTGAATCCTTCCTTAGAAGAATCCGCCCGTTGTTTAGGTCGTACTCCTTGGCAAACTCTACGAGAAATTACCATTCCTTTAGTGCGTCCAGGGGTGACAAGTGGGGCAGTATTAGTCTTTATCACCGCAATTAAAGAGTTACCTGCAACTTTATTGCTTTCCCCGATTGGCTTTAAAACCCTAGCTTCTGAGATCTGGGTTTCCACAAATGATGCTCGTTTTGCCACCGCAGCAGCAGCTTCTTTAGCGATGTTAGCCATCTCTACTGCTTTAACCTTTGTTATCCTATCTCAGGAGCGTAAACAGCAATCTTAGCAGGGTAAACAGGTGAAAGAAGAACGGGCATATTGGTTAGCTTGGTCACAAATTACGGGGGTGGGGGGACTTTTATTAAAACGGTTGCAGCAACACTTTGGCACATTAGCTGAAGCTTGGGACGCGCCTATCTCTGTATTGGGCGAGGTGGAAGGGTTTGGGGGGAAATTATTGGTCAAGGTGACAGAAGCGCGATCGCGATCTAACCCCACAGAATTACTTGCCAAGCATTTGCAACAAAATCCAAATTTTTGGACTCCTGCTGATCCAGATTACCCACGCTTATTGCTAGAGATTCCTAGTCCACCTCCCCTATTATATTATTCAGGAAAATTTGACCCCCAGGAGAACCTCGGAATTAAACCCTTAGTGGGGATTGTCGGGACAAGACAACCCACAGAACATGGGAAACGCTGGACAAAAAAGATTAGTACCACCCTCGCTAAACACGGCTTTACGGTTGTTTCGGGGATGGCTGCGGGGATTGATACCTCTGCCCATATTGGTTGTATGCAAGGCGGTAGTAGAACGATCGCGGTTTTGGGAACAGGGGTTGATGTGGTTTATCCCCCTAGTAACCGCAAACTCTATGAGGAAATTCAACAGCAAGGTCTGATTTTAAGTGAGTATCCTGTCGGGACGCGACCAGATCGGGGTAATTTTCCTGCCCGTAATCGCATTGTCGCTGGTTTATGTCGGGCGGTGTTAGTCATGGAAGCCCCACAAAGATCTGGTGCTTTAATTACGGCGCGTTTGGCGAGTGAGTTTGGGCGTGATGTTTTTGCTTTACCTAGTTCCCCTGATAATATTCAAGCCCAGGGCTGTTTACAACTGATTAATCGAGGCGCATACAGTATCGAGGGGGAGGAGTATTTACTTGAGATGTTGGGGACTATTCCTGAATTGGATCAGGATGTGCAAATGTCGTTATTTGATCAGCCTTCACCTCCTGTAAATTTGAGTCCTGAATTGGAGAAAGTTTATAGCGCGATCGCGTCTGAGACTCTTCCTTTTGATCTCATTATCGAAAAAGCTGGTATGGAAGCAGGTGCAGTTTCCGCTGCTTTATTGCAACTAGAGTTAGCAGGTTTAGTCTCTCAACTTCCTGGAATGCGCTATCAACGTGCTTAAAAAAAGTTCTCATACTTATTATTTAATCTGGAGGTTTCTGAGAATCAAGGTGGGAAAGTAGGTTCATAGAGCAGGAGAAATCTGAGAATACTATTTATCTTTGTAACAATATCTAGTTTTCATTAAGAATTGTTGTCAATATTTGTCAGGGTTGTTAACTTGTGCATAGAGATTCATCTCAATAGCACAATCTAAATTAGGAGAGACTTTTATGGTAACTACACCCGCAATCGCACTAGCTGTTTTAGTTTTAGGATGGTTTCTTGCAGCCACTCTCGGAACTTGGGCTTACTTTGCTAACGAACCTTCGACTAATACGGAGAAATAAGTCCAAACTCAATAGACAATTTCGCTGTAAACCTCTAAATTAGGAGAAAATTTCATGGTAACTACACCTACAATTGCAATAGCTGTTTTAGTTTTAGGATGGCTTCTTGCAGCCACTCTGGGAACTTGGGCTTACTTTGCTAACGAAACTTCGACTAATATGGAGAAATAAGTCCAAGCTCAAGGGAAAATGAAAGAAATCAATTAAAGCTAGCTGTCATCTGTACAGTTAGCTTTACTATTAGGAAACATCTTTTGTACTAGATTAGCTAGATTTAGACCTATTGGTAATATAAATTCTTGCTAAGGATTAAGGGACTGACTTAATTACTCTCCAAGAGAATGAACATCAAGCCTAGCTTGATCAAAGGTACATTTATCTAAGTCAACTTCTGCTAAAATTGCACTACTTAAATTGGTGTAATTAAAGTTAGTTTTGTTACATCTTGCCTCGGTGAGATTTGCTGCAATTAAGTTGCTATAGGAAAAATTTGTCCCAGTTAAGATTGAACCCTGTAAGTTCGCGGATTCTAAATTTGCCCCAACTAGACTTGTCCGACTTAAATTTGCCATTTGGAGATTCGCATTTTGTAAATTTGCCCCACTTAGATTTACCTGTGTTACGGTGGCGGATTCTAAATTTGCGGAGAGTAGATTTGCCCCAGTAAGATCTGCTTTTTGCAGTTTAGCGGAGGTGAAGTTAGCGAATTGTAGGTTTGTATTGGCGAAAATGGCGTTATGTAATGTGGCGAAGTAGAAGTTAGCGTTTTCTAAATTACTGGTGGTGAAGTCTGCCCGAATTGAGTTGCTGCTGGCAAAAGTTGCCCCATCCAAGGTCATGTTGGTCAGGTTCGCCGATTCAAGCAGGGCATTCTTAAATATAGCATTTGTCGCGATCGCGCTCCGAAAATTTGCCCCAGGTAAACTGGCACTAAAAAAGCTAGTCTCTGTTAAATTGGCATCCATCAGTTGAGCATTATCCATCTTAGCAGACCGCAAACTGGCTTTACTTAGATCTGCACCTACTAAAATAATATCAACCATTTGAGCAAATTCTAAACTACTTCCAACTAAGTTTGCTCCAGCTAAATCTGCCCCTGTGAGGTTGGCAAAACTCAAGTTTGCCCCTACTAAATTTGTAGATTGCAAATTTACTCTTGCTAACTTCGCCCCTGTTAAATCTGCGCCTTGCAAATTAGCCCTAGCTAAATTTAATCTAGTTAAATCTGCCTCAGTTAGGTCACAGTCTTCACAGTTTTTAGTTTCGATTAAGCGTTTAAGATCATGCCGATTTGCTGCATTTCCTGGCAATTGTACTCCCCAAAACACCAATAAAGCCAGTATCAATATTTTCTTCATTTTACTTATTATTCTGATCTCAAAATCGTTTACTCTAGCGGATAAAACCCTTACTCAATTATGACGAAAATAGCAGCAAACTTCTCGATATTATCAATCATTGCCGTATATTTATTTATCATGCGACCATCTTAGTCGCTAGTTAGTTCCTACTGAGGCAAAAGTCTCACTAACTCATAACTACCTCTCTTATCTAATTCTTCCTGGTCAAAACCCTCCTCAAAATCCGCTATCTTTTCAGGAAGACCAACAAGCAGGACTGAAGAGTTGTCTAAACTCTCTAAGTAGGGTCGGGCTTCCTCACTACTATTAAAAAATTCGACAGGGTTTTGGGTATAGAAAACGAGGGTGGGTTTCTCGAAGCCAATCATCACTAACTCTTCTTGGGGTTGTCGGACTTGATTAACAGTTTCAGCAAGTTGACGTAGGGGTAACTGACGAACTTCGTCTATGACGCTATTAGCAGGGGTAAGAACAAAAAGAATAAAGGCGGTAAAGCCGATAAGGTTGGGTATCCATAGCCAACGCCAAAGGGTTTTGCGGAAAAGGAATACAGCAGTTGCAATGGCTGTTGTAATCCAGATTACTGCACCCAGGATATGTAAACCAGATGCTGCAAAAACTGCTGGTAAGGTGGGGACATCGGGGTCAAAACCGATATAATTTGGACTATACGCGATCGCGCCTGCTACGATAAATAAGAAAATAACGTTAAATATACCACTAATCAGTAAACCTTTATTATCTTTCCCCCTACCTTCGGAAGTTAATTCTTCACTCCACAATAAGGCAACAATCAAAGCAGCAGCAGAGATTGAGGGTAAAATATAACTAGCAATTTTTGTAACTGCAATCGTAAAGAAGATAAATATAGTCGCAAACCAAGCTAAAGCGAATATGCCTAAATGGGTATTACGGGGTTGACGTTGCCAAAATCTTCTCTGCCAAAATTTTAAACGGGTAATGGCGAGGGGAAGATAAATTGACCAAGGACCAAAACCGATTAAAACAGCAAGAAAATAGAAGTACCAGGGGGCGGAGTGATTATTAACGACAGAGGTAAAACGTTCTACATTGTGGTAGCCAAAGAAAGTATCAATATACTCTTGTCCGTTTTCTAGAATCACTAAAACATTCCAGGGGACAGTGACGATAAGAAAAATTATTCCCCCGACTACAACCCCCATTTCCTTGACAACTTGCCAAAGCGAACCCATATAAATGAGAAAGGCGAAAATAATTATTCCTGGTATGACAATCCCCACTGGACCTTTAGTTAATACCGCTAAACCAGCAAAGATATAAAAGGCGAGATACCAATTATTAGGAATAGTTAACCAACCTTTTTCAGGTGTTTCTTGGGTATAGCCAACAAAGAAACACAATAGACAAATACCAGTACAAGCGGATAACAACATATCTGAGACAGCAGTATGCGCCCAAACAATATTTAGCCCATTCATTGCGATTAAAGTAGAACCAATCCAAGCACTAAATAGGAGTTGTTTTTGACGAATTCCTTCTTTTCCAGGTATTTTTGCTGCTGTGGGGTTAGCAAAACCAAATCGCTGTAAGATGTAGAAGCCAAAGCCAACTAAGGCGGTTGCAGAGAGGGCAGAGGGGAGACGGGCAGCCCAGGTATTGACCCCGAAAATGCGATAATAGATTGCCATTAGCCAATAGACTAGGGGCGGTTTGTCAAAGCGAGTTGCTTCGTTATAGTAGAGAGTGACCCAGTTTCCCGTAACGTTTATCTGACGGGCAGCTTCCGCGAACATCGGTTCAGTTTCATCTACTAATCCCGTACTACCTAAGCTTTGGAAAAACGCGATCGCGCAAATCAAGACAATCCAAGCAACTGCCAACCATTTTAAGACATGAGGAGATTTTTTGAACATCATTTTAATCTTTATTAACAAGCAGGGAAAGAGTCATGCAAAACACTCGCTTAAACAATATATTTAATATTTTTGGAACTCGCTTTAATAACTTTTTTGCGAATCCTTGGCGTAAGATTTCTTTAGTATTGATAAGTTTACTCTTAGGAGTGTTCCTGGGAAGTGCGATTCCTACCACCGCAGGACAAGCAGCATCTTGGGATGTAGTTGTCGCAGGAGTTCTTCTCATTTTCACAGAAGCAGTTAACTATTTTGCTTATAATCGTAACCGTCGTAACATCCTAGTTTATGATGCCCTCAAAGCGTTTAAAATTGGTTTAGTTTACAGTCTCTTTCTTGAAGCCTTTAAGTTGGGGTCTTAAAGATTACTCGTAATCAGCAGTTAGTCGGAAACCATTAATTACTTATAAGATTTTATTACCCGTTAGAATTTGACGGACTTCTAACATGGCGGAATAGGTGGGAATAATATGCAGAGTTTCCGTCTCTGGACTGTGTTCAAGGGCGATAGTAATGGCTTTACCTAAATCTTCTTCAACGATGAGTTTGACTTGATTAGGGGAAGTCTCACTATATCTTAAACGTAGCGCGAGATCGAAAACGCGATCGCCACTAACCACAATTGTTCCACCCAAAGCGGTCAAGTTTTCCATATCCACATCCCAAATCCAAGAAACATCTGTTCCATCGGGGATGCGGTCATTCAAGACCATCAGAGTAACAGAAGACTCTCCCCTCGCTTTAATATCATTTACCGCCCGTATTGTTTCATTCATCCCGACGGGATTTTTGGCGAGTAAGATTCTCACCTTTTTACCCTTAATCGTTAATTCCTCAGCCCGTCCAAAGGCTGCTTTAAAGTTGCGGATAGTCTCATTGATAGCAGTTCTTTCAATCCCAATCTCTTGGGCGAGGAGTCCAGCAGCGAGGGTATTGTATTTGTTATAAACCCCAATTAGAATCTGTGACCATTCCTTACTCTCAACTGCTAAATCCCCTTTCCTAAAATCACAACTCGGACAGATGTAATCCCCCTGATGGGAGACATAAACGCCTTTATATTCAAGCAGATGACCACAACTAGGACAATAAATAGAGTCAACCGCATGGGGTATCTCACTTAAATATAAATCAGGTTCATTCAAGCCGAAAAATAGTACCTTTTGGGGAAGTCTTTGACCGAGATAATTGAGAGTTGGGTCATCCGCGTTTAAGATTACCGTTGTTGTTTTGGGGAGGGGTTTGATTGCTTCCAACCAACGGCGACTAATACTATCTACTTCTCCATAGCGGTCGAGTTGGTCACGAAATAGATTCAGTCCTAAAATATATTGTGGTTCACAGGACTTGAGAACTAAAGGTAAAACATTTTCATCTACTTCAAGGATGGCATAATCTACTTTTAACTTTCCCCAAAGGTTTGTACTTTCCAGTAAAGCTGTAACTAAGCCATTAACTAAATTAGCCCCTGTCGCATTGTGAACTATTTTTGCAGACTGGTCAGCTAATATTTGGCGTAGTAGCAGGGAGGTAGTAGTTTTTCCGTTCGTCCCGACCACAAGAATAACCCCTTGGTCAACTTGCTGAAATAGTTTGGGGAGTAAATTGGGATAGATACGACGGGCGATTTCTCCAGGTAAAACACTAGCAGCCCCCAACTTCAAGCCTCGTACAATAGAAGTTACAGTTTTTGAGACACTAACGGCGAATCCTAAACGGAGTTGGTCAATTAGCTGCATGGTTATCCTAATGCCCGTTTTTCATTGAAATATCAGCATCCCATCTTAGCCTAATTTTAACCCGATTGGGAGAGGGTGAAGGGGTGACTAACTAAAGTTAATGAATTTTCTCAATTTTCAATTCTCAATTACCTCAAAGCCGTTATACAAACTCATCGCCTTTTCCACACCCTCACGCAGACTAACTTCTATAGCTTCAACAGATACAGACAACACTTTCGCAATAACTTCTTTTTCCGTTGGGGTAAATTTGCCAAGAACGTGGGAAATCGTGTCTTTAGTGGGGTGAGATTTTTTAATCCCAATCCGCAATCTGGGGAAATCCTGAGTCCCTAAATGGGCAATTGTGGACTTGACCCCATTATGTCCGCCAGCAGAACCACTCAGGCGCATTCGTAGCCGTCCAACAGGTAAATCGAGGTCATCATAAACCAACAATACCGACTCTGGAGAAAGTTTATACCAGTCTGTCACCGCCCGAATTGCTTGTCCAGAACGATTCATATAAGTCAGGGGTTTAAGTAGATAAATCTTGTTTCCATTTGCAATAACTTTTTCCGCAAAAAGTCCCTGAAAGCGTTTATTTTCTTGCCAAGAGGCTTGCCATTGTTGGGCTAAGATGTCCACAGATTCAAAACCGATATTATGTCTAGTTTGGTCATATTTTGGTTCAGGATTGCCTAAACCGACGATGAGTTGCGGAATAACGAGGGATTTGGTCATCTACTCCGAAGATTAAAAAAAATAAGGAAGACAAAGAAAAATTAACTTCTTCGCCTTCCTAGTTTAGTTTACGGGAAAAATCTCTTTACCCTTATCTATTGTTGAAGCAGAGTTTCCAAATAAATGCGGTTAGGAGTGGGTTTCGAGGAAGAAGCTTTCTCTGTTGAATGGTGTCCTTGCTGCGATAAAAAGAGAGATAAGGCTGCTGCAAAAATGCCGTCTTGGTCCCAAGTGGGATGGGTTTCGAGGTAGTTTTGCAGAGATTCATGGAGTTCTTCAGGGATTTCGGTTAAAAGGCTGATATTCATACTCATAGCTAGTTGCTGCTTACGGGGGTTTTTAGAAAGGTTGACGGAAAACAGAGATGACAAGATGGACTTAAACTGGCTATTTACTTTTTCTCTTACACTTCCGATTAGCCAGTTTAGCCAAGACCAGTTTTTTTGTGGTTTGTTCTATTTTCCGCTATTAGGGGGTGGGGTTGTCAATGTTGCGAAATGTTGCAATGAAATCGGGAATTGCCAAACTCTTACGAAGGAATAGGGTTTTAATGCCATTTTTTGTTACTTTTATTTATAAACCAAGAAGTGATTAGGTTGCCAAAAAGGGAGGTTGGGGGATTCCCACAAGGAAACGGAAATCTGTCTCTTGCTGCTTTTTCCTGTGGAAAAACCTGGGTAAACTGTGGAAAACGTGGAAAACTTTTGTGGAAATATTGGGGAATGGATGGGGTAAATATAACTTAAAAAATAAGAATTGCAAATTTAGCTAGTTTTCAGATTCACGAATCTCTCTTAGTTCCTGGTGGTATCGGATTGAGTAATTAGTTGGCACAAAATCAAGGAAAGGAAAATGTTGCGTAAGCTTAACAATATTCAGAGAGGGCGTTTTTTTGATACCCTAGACAGCTGATCTCATCTGCGTTCGATGAACTGTGCCATATTCGTTGTAAAATGGGGGGTAGTTTTGATGTTGTAGACGCAGAGAGTTATATCTAGAATGGAAATTGGGCAAAAAGTAAAAATATATCGTTTGCGCGATCGCGTTTCTTCCCAAATTGTCGCTAAACTAGGAAAAGTTGGCACAATCCAAGAATTTA
>JBBQDV010000029.1:0-20535 GCA_038320005.1 Cyanophyceae cyanobacterium | reverse complement strand
GATCCCTGCTGGCAAACTCTTTTATCGGAGTATGTGACGGCTATTGCTTGGTCGTCTCAGGGGTTTCTCGCAGTGGCTTCTGCTGCGGGGGAAGTGATTCTGTGGGATGGTTCTGAGAATGCCGATTTTCAGGTCTTACAGGAGGTCACAGATACTTCGATAGATTGCCTAGATTTTTCTTATGATGGGCAGTTTCTTGCGGTGGGGGGACAGAATGGGGAGGTTAAGGTTTGGCGGATGGGAGAAGCTGTCGAACTGGTTGCAACTCTCGATAATTCCCCCCAATGGATTGATAAACTTAGTTGGAGTCCCACCGAAGCGTTATTAGCGTTCAATTTGGGGCGTTATGTCCAAGTTTGGGATGCAACTACCCAATCTGTAATTGCAACCTTAGCTTTTGAAGCTTCCTCAGTGTTAGCAATGGAATGGCGACCAAATGGGTCACAAATTGCGGTAGCAGGGGACTCTGGGATTATGGTGTGGGATAGGGATGATTGGGATGAAGATCCCTACTTCTTAGCAATGGGGTCTGCGAGTATCGCGATCGCGTGGTCAAAAGATAGCAAATATCTCGCTTCTAGTAACCTCGACTATACCATTACGGTTTTAGAGTGGTTAAATCCCTACCCTTGGGTGATGCGAGGCTTTTCGGGGAAAGTGCGTAACCTCACTTGGTCAGATTCTTTATCGGGAAATACCCCTGTTCTGGCTGCATCCTGTTCAGAAGCAATAGTAACTTGGAAAAAGAGTCCTGATGATCAAGAAGGCTGGAATCCCCAGGTCTTAGAACTCCATACTGGCACAATTCAGGACTTAGCCTTTCGTCCCCATAGTCTTCTCCTTGCTTCCACTGGGGATGATGCTTGGCTTTGTTTGGTGGAAAAGGGTAAAAACCTTGCCCAAGTTCTCGATGGGGCAGCAAATGGCTATGCTTGTTTAGCTTGGCATCCCCAAGGACAAAGGATTGCAGCAGGGGGACAAGGGGGAGAGTTGCAAGTATGGCAAGCCTCGAAACGAGGTAAGGGCTTCGGCTAGATAACTTACTCACTATTCACTTATTTTTTATACTTATGTCTGAACTTAATCCTAAAATTTTTCATCGTCCTCGCCGTCTGCGGAGTACGGAAGGGATACGTCGCCTGGTGAGAGAAACCCTGTTGACCGTTGATGATCTAATTTATCCTGTTTTTGTCATGGCAGGGGAAAATAAGCAAGAAGAAGTTACTTCTATGCCAGGGTGTTATCGCTATTCCCTTGATTTGTTGCTGAAAGAGGTTCAGGAAGTGTATGCTTTGGGGATAAACGCGATCGCGCTATTTCCACTCATTCCCAATGAGAAAAAAGACAACTTAGGAACGGAAAGCTATAACCCTGATGGCTTAGTCCAGCAGACGATTAAAGCAATAAAACAAGAGATTCCCGACATTGTTCTCATGACCGATGTTGCCCTTGACCCCTACTCCTCCTATGGGCATGATGGTATCGTTGAAGATGGGGAAATCCTTAATGATGAAACCGTCGCAGTCCTTGTGAAAATGGCACTTTCCCATGCAGCAGCAGGGGCTGATTTTGTTGCACCTTCTGATATGATGGACGGCAGAATTGGGGCGATTCGCAAGGCTTTAGATAGCGCAGAATACAACCAGGTAGGGATTCTTGCCTATTCTGCTAAATATGCCTCCGCTTATTATGGACCTTTCCGCGATGCCCTCGACTCCTCGCCTCAGTTTGGGGACAAGAAAACCTATCAGATGGATGCAGCTAATGGGAGAGAAGCGATCAAAGAAGTGAGTTTAGATATCGCCGAAGGGGCAGATATGGTTATGGTGAAGCCCGCCCTTGCTTACCTCGATATCATTCATCGGATTAGGAAATATACTAATTTACCTGTAGTTGCTTATAACGTTAGTGGTGAATATTCGATGATTAAAGCAGCAGCAGCACAAGGATGGATTGATGAGAAAAAGGTGATGTTAGAAACCTTGACGAGTATGAAGAGGGCAGGGGCAGATATGATTTTAACTTATTTTGCCAAGGAAGTCGCTTTAATTTTACATTCTTGAAACTTTAACTGCAAATTTAACCCAGATAAACTAATTAACAAAAACTCAATCTTTTTTATGACTAATTTAACAAATCTTCCCCAAATTCCTAAAAAAGGAATGCCAATTACTATTATTACTGGATTTTTGGGTAGTGGCAAAACAACTTTACTAAATCATATTCTTGAAAACAATGACAATTTAAAAGTTGCTGTTTTAGTCAATGAATTTGGTGATATAAATATTGACTCTCAACTCCTTGTCTCCTTCGACGAAGATATGGTGGAGTTGAGTAATGGTTGTATTTGCTGCACTATTAATGATGGCTTAGTTGACACGGTTTATCGCATTCTCGAAAGAGAAGATAAGATTGATCATCTAATCATTGAAACAACTGGAATTGCTGACCCTTTACCCATTGTTTTAACTTTCGTAACTACAGAACTACAAAACCTCACTCGCTTAGATTCAGTTATTACCCTTGTTGATGCTGAGACTTTTACCCCCGACCATTTTGATAGTGAAGCAGCATTTAAACAAATCTCTTTTGGGGATGTGATCATTCTCAATAAAACTGATTTAGCTACTCCAGAAAAAGTCAAAGAGTTAGAAGATTATATCGGAACAGTGAAAAGAGGGGCGAGAATTTTACATAGCAAACATGGTCAAGTTCCCTTACCGCTAATTCTTGATGTGGGTTTGACACCAACGGAAAAGTATCAAGAAGAAGAGAAACATGAACACCATCATCACCACCACCACGAACATGAACATCATCACCACCATTCAGACCATTTAGAGAATGATGGCTTTATTTCCGTCTCTTTTGAAAGTGATGTCCCCTTTGATGTCTATAAGTTTGAGAAGTTCCTAACTGAAGAAATGCCTAATAAAATTTTTCGAGGGAAAGGGATTCTCTGGTTTAAAGGGAGTGACTTGCGCCATATATTCCAACTAAGTGGTTCACGTTACGATCTCAAATCTGACCAGTGGAAAAATTCCCCTTTTACACAATTAGTTTTTATTGGTCGCGATTTGGAAGCGGAAACACTTCGTCAACAGTTGAATGGATGCTTATTCAAGGAAGTCTCTGAATTAATTAAATCTTAAAGCATTTATAAGCAGTTTTCACTGAGGCGAATAATATTCGCTGTTATCTATGATGCAAACTTTTCAATTTAACCAATTACTTATCTAAGTTTTCACCATGAAAATGACTCAAATCAATCGAGTTAAAAGGCTTACTTCCCGTTTTGTTCTCTTAACAGCATCCGTTTTTACTCTTGGTTTAGCAAGTTGCGCGGGCGAAACAAATACATCGGAATCTGCGTCAGCAAATCCAGAAGAACAATTACAAGTTGTCACAACTATTTTACCGATTACGAACTTCACTAAAGCAGTAGCAGGAAATCGCGCAGAAGTAACGCCTCTGTTCCCTCCTAATATCGGTCCTCATGATTATCAAGTTAAACCAGATGATGCCCTGCGTCTTAGCCAAGCTGATATGCTAGTGATCAATGGCTTAGAAATGGAAACATTTCTTGATGATCTCATCGCCAATGCGGAAAATGATGATTTAGTAATCCTTGATACGAGTGAAGGGATTGCTACTTTAGAAAATGAGGACGATGGTCACGGTCATAGCCATGATGATGATCACGGTCATAACCATAGTCACGGCGAAGTCAATCCTCACATTTGGCTAGACCCCCAACGGGTAATGCAACAGGTTGAGAATATTCGGGATGGACTCATCGCCCTTGACCCAGAAGGAGAAGCAATCTATACCGAGAATGCTGATGCTTATCTTGGTAAGCTAGAAGAACTAGATCAAGAAATCGCTACAACCCTTGCACCCTATGAAGGGAAAACCTTTGTTACTTACCACGATTTTGCCCCCTATTTTGCAGAAAGGTATAGTCTTAAGGCAGAATATCTTGTTGGTATCCCAATGGAAAATCCTGCCCCTGGTGATGTCCAAAGAGTCATGAAAGCGGTAGAAACATCACAATTGAAAACTTTGTTAACAGAACCTCAAGCTGGAGATAGCCCTTTTACCGGGTTAGCAGAAGATTTAAAGATAAAAGTTAGTACCTTTGACCCCGTTGAAGTCAGTAGACCAGAAGGGACAGAACCAGACTATTATTTAACGGTCATGCGGAGTAATCTCAAAAACTTAGAAGCTGCTTTTGGAGAACAAGAATCAGTTCAGTCTGTCTTACCGATTCTAACTTTAATGAGTAGTATTCCTGTTCCTGTTATGGTGGGTTGGTAATAATGAAAAATATTTTGGAGGTAAAGAGGTTAACGGTTTATCGCGGTAAACACGCTGCAATTCAAGATGTTTCCTTTGACTTGAAAGCAGGTCTGAATACAGCCTTGATTGGTCCAAATGGGGCAGGAAAAAGCACTTTAGTACAAGCAATTTTAGGTATTTTACCCCGTCGTACAGGGGAAGTCTGCCTTTTAGGTCATCCCCTCAAGCGTTCTGGTCATCTTCCTGCTGCTTTGCATCAAGATATCGCCTATTTACCCCAAAACTTTCTTTTCGACCGTCGTATCCCGATGACAGTGGCGGAGTTAGTCGGTTTAGGATGGCACAAACGAGGACTAAGTTTACCTTGGTCAAATCGACGGGAATGCAATCTAGCTGTTAAATTTGCCCTTTCTCGCGTCAATGCGAGTTATCTCATTCGTAAACCAATTAGTAGTTTATCTGGTGGGGAAACCAAACGGGTCTTACTTGCTTATTGCCTCGTGCGTCCTCGTCGTCTGCTAATCTTAGATGAAGCCCCCACTGGCTTGGATTTTCATAGTGAGTTGGAATTTTATCGGCTTTTGAAAGAACTGCAAAGAGAACAGGGGTGGACAATTTTACAGATTTCCCATGACCTCGATTTTGTCCGTGATCACTGCGATCGCGTTTTGTGTTTAAATCGTCATCTGATCGATAATGGTGTTCCTGAACTGGTTCTTTCCCCAGAGAACTTAATGAGTATCTATCGCCCCACTATCACTAATTCTTATCCCCCCTCCTTCATCTAAACATGACTCCAGAACTAACCCGTTTATGGGAATTATTTCAACTTCCCTTCATGCAGCGTGCCTTACTCGGAGGCATCTTAACGGGGCTAACAGGGGGGTTAATGGGGAGTTTTACAATTTTACGGCAACTTTCCTTTTTTAGTGATGCCTTGGGGCATTCAGCTCTCTTAGGGATTAGTTTAGGGGTGGTGATGGGGCTTAACCCCACTTCGGTTTTAATTCCCTTTGCGGTGGTCTTTGCCTTGAGTGTGACCTACCTGCTAGAGAAAACCCAACTTTGGACAGATGCGCTACTTAATATCATTTACTCATCTTCCTTAGCCTTAGCAGTTATAATCCTCTCCTTTAGTGATAGCTACAAAGGGGGACTAACTAAATTATTATTTGGGGATATCTTAGCAGTGCGAGAAGTTCACCTCTTGATGAGTGGGGTTCTCTTAGTTGCTTGTCTCCTTTTTCTCGGCTTAACTCTCAAAACCCAGATGCTACTGACCTTATATGAACCGATGGCAAAAGCCCAAGGGGTAGCGATTCAAGCCCATCGTGCGAGTTTTATTGTCCTGCTTTCTCTGGTGGTCGCGATCGCGATTCAAGCAGTAGGAGTATTGTTAGTAAGTGCCTTTGTAGTAATTCCCGCTTGTAGTGCGAGGTTATTAGCGCAAAAGTTCTCCCACTACATCTTCCTCTCGATGGGAATTGGGGCATTAAGTGCCACTCTGGGGATAGTCGTCTCCGCTTGGGTCAACTCCCCTTCTGGTGCAAGTATCGTCGTAGCGCAATTAGCCGTATTTCTCCTTGCTGCCCTATTTTCGCAAACAAATCGCTCTTTCGCCTAAAATCTGTAACCTCTCTCCATCAACCTTAATGAGAGGCTACCCAAGATATTTTCAGTATCTAAAGAGGTAGATTCCAAGCCCGTTCAATATGGCGGAAATCTCGTTCTACCTCCGACCAGAGTTCGCGGTTGTGGGGATCGCATTTTAGAGCTTTTTTAAGATAGATACGGGCTTTATCCAATTCTCTTGCTGCGATTAACTCCCGACCTCGCTGTTGATAGGATATAGCTTGCCATTGGCGTACTTCTGGGTCTTGGGGAAGGCGATGGACTAAGCCTTCAACGATCGCGATCGCGCTGACAAAATTGCGTTGCTGTAACAAATTCTGCAAATGACGATAGGAGTCCCATTTCAGCTTCTTCTCAAGGGCGGAAAGTTCAGGAATATTAGCGGTAGTTACCTTGCGTTTTACTGTTGCTACCCTTGTCTGTCTATCTGAACTCGAAGAGTTGTGGGGTTTTACTTCTGGGGCTTGAGAAGATTTCGCCACCGTCAGCAATAACTCATAGGCTTGGTTGATTTTAATAAACTTTGCCTGAGCAGATTGATTCCCTGGGTTAACATCAGGGTGATATTGTCGTGCTAACTGCCGATAAGAAGCTTTAATCTCATCTAGCTTGGCTTCAGTTGTTAAACCCAGTAAGCGATAGCAATCTGGCAAATTCATTTTCGTCCCTGTGATACTAGCCGTTTTCTAGAATAACCTATCTACAGGCAAAAAGCTTAATCTTTGAACCTTGACACTCCCACCGTTAAGTCAAAGATTATAACGGGGGATTCTTGTTTCTCAGACTCTAACTCTACACTAGGTTGAACAACGTAAGTTGCTTGACCCCCGCTGACCGACGTTAAATATTCTATTACCCAAAATAATACTTTATTTATAGCTGGCAACTTGGCGAGAAGCTTGTCCGACAAAACTTTGCAGAAATGGTAAGCGTTGATTTTCTTGAAAAACCTTTTGTAGCTTGTCCTTCAGGCTATCGAGATTGAAACCCGATGCTGATGCTGTGGGATCTTGTTCTTGGAAATATGCTACTAAAGTTAAACCTGCAATGCGAGTTAAATAAGCAGCACTAACCCCTTGGACTGTACCCCCGACAACGTAGGTAAGAACATTGCTTTTGAGGATACCGCCAATAGCTTGAGTGGAAAGTTCCACCAGTCCCAACTGTACCATTAATTTACCTATCGCTTGGGCTGAAGTTTTGGCTTGCGAGAGGGAGATTTTTTGTTCATAAACCTGACCCAAATCAACAATCATTTGCCCATTAATTGCAACAGTAGCAAGTAAATCTAGGGCTGCAACGGGGTTAGCAAAGGCGGTGGCGGAGGAAATCCATTGATATTGTTCGATAATCGGCAAAGCGCGATCGCGTTTTACTTCGTTGAGAATATCTTTAACCTGGTTTTTCAAAGCAATAGCTTCTCGCCAAGTAGTGCTTTGGACAAGGCTTACGGTTTCTTGCGCCAGTAACCTCTCTAAGCGTTCACACAGGGGTTTAATCTCTGCGGTGGTGTGTTCGAGCCATTCTTTAATTGAGCCATCTTCCTGATGCTGTCTGACCTTAATTGGAGCGGGTGCAGCAGCAATAGGAATAATATCTTCTTTGGCGAGGATAGCTTCTAGGCGTTGTTGTAGTTGAACGGTTAAGGTAGCTTGTTCTTCTGGGGAATAGCGGTCTTGTTGGTTGAAAATTAGCAAGATACGATGGTGCTGGCGATGGAGTTGCTCAATTGTTTTTAGTTCTGAGTCTGTTAAATCACCACTGACCAAGAAAAGGACTAAATCGATACTAGAAATTGGGGTTGCTTCACGCCACTGTTGTACCTGGGGAAAAGTTTGCGAGGTCAGAAGCTGGAGTAATTGCGTTTTTCCCGCTCGCTTACTTCCTGTAATTGTGACCTGTAGTTCTTTGCGGTTTAAGCTATCTTCAAGCTTATTAATATCTTGCTGTAGTTGAGTTAGATCCCGTTGGGGAGCTTCCGTTGCAAGTTGGCTAAGAATTGTTTCTGTACTTTTAATTGCTGCGGTTACTTTTTCAGGACTTAGGGGGGTAATCAGAGGAATTTCTACTAAGGCGCGATCGCGACTTTGCCAATACCATAATCCCGTTCCCAGAGCAATCAGCCCTGCACTCCCAAAGCCAAACTCACCCACAGATTCCTGGATTCCTTGCCAGATCCACCAGCCGATAGATAGCCCAATACCACTTACTAAAATAGGCTTTTTCAAACTGTAAGCCATTCTTTATCCTCCCAACAAGATTCAATCGCCCTCTCTTCTATGGTAAAGGTCAAGGGGACAGTTAATATATTAAAAATCAATAGTTGATCACGAATCTTATTTTTTTGATGGTTGAAGTTCAAGCGCACCCTTGGGATAAGCAATACGTTGATGGTTAGATTGTTGCCAAACTTGGATAAATATTTCCGCAATTTTCGGTAGTTCCTCCCAGCGTAAACCAGAATCAGTCAGTTGATGATCTTGCCAACGCGCTTTCAGAATTTTTTGGACTACTGAGAGGGCAACTTTCGGGTCAGCCTGTTTGAGGGAACGCAGCGCAGCCTCACAAGCATCCGCCAACATCACGATACCTGTTTCTCGTGATTGGGGAATCGGTCCATCATAGCGAAACTCTTCTTCAGGGATATCCTCATTTCCTTGTTCTTTGGCTTTGAAATAGAAGTAAGAAATCAATAAAGTTCCCTGATGTTCAGGAATAAAATCACGAACCGCTTTCGGTAAACCACAACGTTTAGCCATAACTAAGCCTTCGCTAACATGACGTTTAATAATATCCGCACTAATTAGAGGATCATTGATTTGATCATGTTTGTTCGGTCCACCCATTTGGTTTTCAATAAACCCCTGACAATCGTGCATTTTGCCAATATCGTGATAGAGAGTTCCCGCGCGAATTAGTTCCACATTACAGCCGAGTTCTCGACCCGCAGCTTCCGCTAAGGAGGAAACAAAAAGGGTATGTTGAAATGTTCCTGGGGCTTCTGTTGCTAGGCGTTTGAGCAGGGGACGGTTGGGGTTAGCTAGTTCTGCTAAACGGGTGGGGGTTACGAGGTCAAAGAAGCGTTCGAGATAAGGAGAAATCCCTAAAGCGACAATGCTCCAAGCTACCCCTGATATCCCAACTAACACAGCTTCTGGGAGAACTATATACCAAACTGCCCCAGCACTAGCACTGAGGATGAGGTTAAAAATTAGGTTAGCTGACCCTTGGGTTACGCCCACTGCACCACCAAGAAAAGCTAATTCTTCACGGGATCTCAATAATCCCGCCACTGCTGCTGCGACAACGCCTCCTGCTGCCCCTGCGAGGAGATATTCTAAACCAACGCCAACGGTACTAAAGCCTGTCAAGCCAGTGATCAGGCTAACAACGGTTACTCCTAAAGCGGGGCTATAAAAGCTACTTAATAGTAAGCCGACAGCAGGTAGGTTAGTATAGGGAACTCCTGTAAGGGTGAGTAAAGGGGTGCTAAGGCTAAGTAGGAGGATAAGAACATAGTCGCGCGATCGCGTTCCTGGGTTAACTCGTCCTTGGACAACCCGAAAGATACCCACGGCTACAATTACCAGTCCTGCTGAACCAAGGATTCCTTCCCAATTAATTTGACGACGGCTAAGGTTAAAGTGGTCGAGAAGGATAAACTCTGTTGGCGAAATTTCTTCTCCTGAGCGAACAATGATTTCTCCCGCTGCGATTTCGATTATTTCTGTTTTGACTGCTTGGGCTGCTTGTTCCGCAGATTCTTTGGTTTTCTCGCGATCTTCTTTTAAATTGGGTTGTAAGATATTAATTAATAGGGCTGTGGCGTTAGCTTCAGCGACAGGAGGAATATCTCCTTTAAGATGAAGTCGAATTGCTTTGGCTAAATGTTGGGGGGGAAGTCCTGGAGAAATACCTTGGGCTAAAACACGCTCTAAGGTTTGGCGCAGGGTGGTCTGAGTTTGTTGCCAATCATCAGGGGATAGGGCTTCTAGGGGAATGGCTTCTAGTTCGTTTAGGGTTCGGTTACTACGAGCTTGCTCAATGCTTGTGAGCAACTGAGCCATGTCTGCTGTTGAGGCTCTTTCTTGATAGGCTTTTAACTCGTTGCCGATTTTTCTCAGGTCAGGGTCGAGACTTAAATTGTATGATTCAGGTTCTTGTAACCAATCTACTAGGGCTTGCCATTGAGTCGGATTCGCATAGTATAAGCTTTCTTGGCTTTGAAGGCTGAGAATATCCACAGCGATGAAGGGATAGCTGATTACTGTGGCTCTTGTTTCCTCAATAGTTTTAAAAGCTGCTTCTAATTCTTCGTTTATCTTGGTATTCGTTTCTGGATCGATAACGAGGATAGGGACGAATTTATTGCGCGTGTCTTTGCGCTTTTCTTCCGTACCGATTAAGTCTTCAACCACTCCATCTTCTGGGGCGTAGATTGTTTGCGGAGCAACTGTCCCTGCTGCTAACCTTGGTTGATTGTAGAAGCGATGACCAACAACACTTGTTAATGAAACGACCGCTATAGCCAGGATAATAGGTTCTCGCTTGAAGTTATTCGCTTGCTGTAATTTTTGAGGATTAGTGTTATTACCAGAAGCAGATGGGGCGGGAGTTGTTTTGGGGTAGCTAGAGGGTTGATTCGATTGTCCCCAGGACTCTATTTGCTTAATTAGGTTTTGAAAAATGCTCATTAAATAATGCTTCAGCTTCTAGGGTGTTGTGGTTACGCTTAATTTTTCCCTTTATTCACGGCGATTTTTTACTAATTTTCTTATAGTTATAGTTTAATAAATTGTAGTTATTAATAGTATTCCCTTTGAGAGATAATCTGTAGGGAAGATCGAGGTTGAATTGTACCAGGAGACGCGATCGCGATTTTTTCTAAGTTATTACCTTTGGGCTGATATACTCCTGACCAGGTATTAAATAAGCGATGGGCAAGGTTGATCTCTGGATGGGAATAGTGGAAACGCCAATCGAGAGGGATTCCTGCTAAGGCATTATAAGTTCCAGCTATTGCCCCAGCTAGATTTGCAGCTTCGGGGTCGCGGTGGCGGTTAGCTCTTTGGAGACAGAGGCGGAAATCTTCTGGGATGCAGTTGAAACAATAGACCGCAAAGGCGAGGGGATGGGTTATTGTGGCAAGCACTCTTTCGATTGGGGCAAAATGATTTAAAAGTTCTTTACCTTGGCTTATTTGGTCTTCTAGCTCAGTTTGAGGTAATCTTTGCGGAGAGTTCTGGGTTAGCCAAGTTTGAGGAGAGGATTTCCCTGTGAGTGCAAACAGCATTATTTCTGACCATAGCAATATTTCTTGGGGGTTAGCATCAGGAGATAACCAAAGTTGGTTAGCTGCTAATATTGTTTCAGTGAGAAAATTTCGGCTGTCATGGAAAAATAAAATCACTGGCAAAAGCGCGATCGCGACTTCACTAATACTACCCTTTCTTTCTAATTCTGGCTTTCCTACTCTTTGTTGCCAATCAACTAAATCTAGCTTCCCTTGCTCGCTTAAACTTAGTAAGCCACAAATCCCCACTTGCTGCCAATCTGAGAAAGGCTCTTTTTCAATCCCTCCATAGCGATTTCTGAGACTATCTCCCAGGAAACTTCCCATTAATCCGCCTTGGAATCGGCTGAGTAGTGAATAATACATTAAATCTTGCTCCCCTTATGACTTAACTACAATTCATAGATATCCCCATTAGGATAAGATAATATTTCTCCAAAAATAGCTTAAATTAGTCTTTTAAAAAACAAAATGTTTATTATTATTAATCGCCGTTGGCAAAACTTTTTCTCTATTTTAATTATTGTAGCGACTTTATTAATTATTCCTCCTGCTGTTCTCTCCCAGGAAGAAACTATGCCGACGGAAACTACCCCCAGCCCAGAAGAGATTGAAACAAACGAAAATATTTTTTTTGATGACGTACTGGTTAAAGGTCGTCCAGTCTTTCAGGTTGGGAGTCTCCCTAAGATCTCAGCAACAGCAAGAGCAAGCATTATTAACCGTCGTATCGCTAGTTTCTTAGCTCAGGTAGAAGACCCTGAAGAAATTACTGTTCAATTCGACCAGAATCGGGAAATTGCCACACTTCAAGCTAGAAATCGGATTTTAATGACCGTAACGCAACAAGATGCAGAAGACTTTGGTTTATCAGTAGAAGAGTTAGCTCAAGAGAGAGCAAATCAACTCAACCAAGCTTTGGAAAGGCAAGTGTTAGTAGTAGATGTTGGACAGAGAGTTTATGGAACTATACAAAGCTTACTTCGCGATACTATTGCCAGCCTACCTGCCTTAATGGGAGCTTTTATTATCATAATTTTCACCTGGGTGGTTGCCAAAATTGCCAGAAGAGTTTCTCTTATTTGGGCAAAACAAACTGAAGGTGATTCTAATACAGAATTATTAATTAGTAGATTAGGCTATGGAGGGGTTTGGTTTATTGGAATTATAATTAGTTTAGGAGTATTAGGTCTAGATTTTGGTACTTTACTTGCCACTTTAGGCTTAACTAGTGTCGCAATTGGTTTTAGTTTAAAAGATGTTTTAAGTAATTATATTTCTGGAGTAATTTTACTTGCTGCTCGTCCTTTTCGGATTAATGATCAAGTCGTAATTGATAAATATGAAGGCACAGTAACTCAAATTCAATTGAGAGCCACAACTATGAACACCTATGATGGACGAACCGTTTATATTCCTAATCAAGAAGTTTTCCAAGCTAGTATTACCAACAATACGGCTTCTCCTAAACGTCGTACTTCGGTTGTGGTGGGAATTGACTACGATGCTGATATTACAGAAGCAAAACTAGTTATACTCAATAGTCTTAAGCAAGTAAATAAAATTGAAAAATATCCTGAGCCAGTCATATTAGTACAAGAGTTAGGAGCAAGTACAGTTAACCTCGAAACCCTCTTCTGGGTTAATTCCCAAAGAGCCGGTTTTCTCGAAACAACTTCAGAAGCAGCACAAGCTATCAAAGAAGCTTTAGAATCCGCAGATATTGAAATGCCAACAGATATTTATACAATCGCCTTTCGGAATAGTCCACAAGATGCAAGTGAACAGTCTTGATCTAAACAGCTTAAATTAATTAAAGAATGAAACTATTGAAAAGAATTATTAACTCTTTATTTATCTTTTTTTTGCTGGTAATAATCGGATTGGTCTATATCTTTCAGATTGAACCAAGTTGGATTCGGGTAAAAGAAATAGGAATAAGGATTCCTAATCTTGAAATGCAATTTGAAGGCTTAAAAATTGTACAGATTAGCGACATTCATGTTAATGATTGGATGACGAAAAAAAGGCTTAATAGAATAATTCAGTTAGTGAATGATCAAAGTCCTGATGTAATAGCAATTACTGGAGATTTTGTCACCGAAGAACGTCCATTTAATTCTCGCCAATTAGCCCCAGATTTCACTTCAAATAAGCAAGAAATGATGGGGAATAGAGAAATTAGTTTAGATTTTGTCAGCGAAGTAAAACTACCTGAAATGCTAGAACTGACTTCTGCATTAAGCCAACTCAAACCTCGTTTTCAAACCTTTGCTGTCTTAGGGAATCATGACTACTCAGTTAGTGCAAGTCGGGTTAGGGAAGTATTACGCAAAAGCGGTATCGTAGAATTGAATAATCAAATCTATCCCCTCCGCCAAGGAAAGGCTACTCTTTATTTTGCAGGGATTGATGATATTATTAAGGGAAAACCTGATTTAAGGGCGGTACTAGCGCAGCTTCCTCAAGATGAAAGCGCAATTTTGTTAGTCCATGAACCAGATTTTGCTGATAAAACTGGGGCGACAGGACGATTCTCTTTACAACTATCAGGGCATTCTCATGGAGGACAAATCCGTTTACCTCTTTTCGGTGCGCCAATATTACCGAAAGATGGACAAAAATATCCTTTGGGTCTTGAGCAGATTGCAGAAATGAGCCTCTATACTAATCCTGGGGTTGGTATGGTAAAACCCAAGGTGCGCTTTAATTGTCGCCCTGAGATTACGGTGTTTACTTTGCAAGTTGGTAAGGGACTTTCAGTTAACAAGGATAAATGGTATAGTTTGAAGCTTTAGAACCCAAAAAGAATAAAAATATTCCTAAGTTGATGCTGTTAATTTTAAGAAAGTTTTAATGTTTAAGTCTCGTCGCCGAAATCCCTACTCTCGCAATCGCTATGGGCGTTCTCCTTTACGCGCTCTAATTTTTGCCCCTCTAATTTTGATAGTAGTTCTAATTGTCTTAGAACTCTTGGTACGCTTATTTGTCGGCGTGACAGGCTATAGTGACCAATTGTCAGCATATTCAGGAGAATCAGCAATTGTTAATGCCTATCGTCTCCAATTTCTCTCTTCTGAACAAGTGCCTTTCGATGGATTCTCGCAAGAAGGTCGTTTGTTAGCGCAACAGCAGATTGGTTCTGGATATGAATTAGTCGGAAATAACACTACAGCTTTTTGGGAAATTAATGAACAGGGATTTCGGGATAATCAGCCTCTCCCGATTGAGAAACCCGAAGGAGAAATTAGGATTTTCTTACTGGGTAATTCCACTCCTTTTGGTTATTGGAATGAGAGTAATCAAAATACCATCGCCCATAAAATCGAAGAACGGATTAATCAACGAGTTGCGCAACAACAAAGTTCTCCTGAGAATTATCGTCCTGATATCTTTCCCTTTTTTCAACCCCTACGGGAAGAAGCCTTAGCCCTTCCCCCCAAAATCACAGAAGGAAAATATCGTGTGATTAATGCTGCTGTTCCAGGTTATAGTTCTGGTAATGTCTTGGGACAGTTTGCTCTAAATATATTGCCCTATCAACCTGATGCAATTGTTGTTTTGGATGGCTATACAGATTTACTCTTACCAAGCCGTCATCAAGCCACACCAGTTCCCCAGGTGGATACATTTCTCACTAATGCACCTAAACATTTTTGGGTTTATTTAACTAAACCGATACGGAAATGGTTTGCTAATACTTATTTAGTTAAAGCTGTTCAATATTGGATTCTTCGCCCTGAACCTTCTGTCGCCCAGAGAACTCTCACTCTCAGGGATGATGTTAATCCTTTGGTTTCTTATCTTTCGGAAGGTGGGGAAGAGTTAGAACAGCGAATAGACCGTTATTTCCGCCATTATGTCCAGCTAACTCGTTTGTGTGCTAGTTTTAAAGTCCCTTTGGTGGTGGGGGTTCAGCCAGAAATTACTGGACGGAAAGATTTAGCTACTTCTGAACGTGCTATTGTCAGTGATTTAGGTCAAGGTTATGTGCAACGTTTACAAGAAGGTTATACTCAACTGATTGCAGCTAATCAAAGGTTAGAGACTATTTTTCCGAATAATGTTAAGTCATTAAATCTTTATCAGTTCTATGATGATTTTTCAGAAGTTGCCTTTTCCGATGCAATTCATCTCACTGAACCTGCTAATCAAAAGTTAGCAGAACAACTCTATACCACGATTACAAATTTACCGAAAGTACAGATTGTTCCTGAGAATTTCAATTTGTAATCAATTTGTGAGGGTTTTAGAGATTCAGCCCTCACAAAGATTATGAGTTCATCCGCTTGGAGATTTGGCTAATAATACCGCTGAGAATTGCCCCTAACATCAAAATACCGATTGCGGGGGTAAAAACTGGTTGCCAAAGTCTCGTCCAGAGATTCCACCCTAATGGTATATTAGCTGTTTCTCCGATAACCGCGATCGCGAGCCAAAAAAAACTCAGCAAAACCAGGAAGACATCAAAGACTAAGAAACGGTTTAACCAATCTAAAAACTTCTCTTGCATAAATTTTTCCCAGATAATACCCCACCCATTATGCACTAAAGTAACGCGCCATTGGATGATAAGCGACAATTGCAGTGGTCGATTGTTCAGGATACAACTGTTCGCTTTCGTCCATATATAGCTTAATGCGGTCAGCTTCTAGTAAGTCTAATAACGCATACTGGTCTTGCATATTAGGACAAGCAGGATAACCGAAACTATAGCGCGAACCTTGATAGCGTTGCGCCAACATATCGCGAATATTGTCTGGTTCTTGTTGGGAGAAACCCAACTCATGGCGTATCTTTGCGTGAGTCCATTCTGCTAAAGCTTCCGCCATTTGTACCGCTAAACCATGAAAGTAAAGGTAATCTGTATATTGGTCAGAATCGAATAAACTTTTGGCAAATTCTGTGGCGATATTTCCCACTGTTACCGCTTGCATAGGAAAAACATCAACAATTCCTGACTCTTTTGGTGCATAATAATCTGCAATACAATAACGTCTTCCTGATTTTTGCCGTGGAAATTCAAGCGTAGTTACTGGTTTAGCATCTTTCGGTAAGGAAACACCCTTATCTGTTTCTAAAATTTCAGGGTCATAGAGATGCAAGGAATTACCTTCTGCTTGACAAGGGAAATAGCCGTAAATAGCTTGAGGATGTAACAAGTTTTCCTCAACAATTCGTTTTTGCCAATTATTTAAAACAGGATGAACTTTCTCTGCTAAAAATTGCTCATATTCTTCTCGTGACTGTTCCTTTGGTTTACGAAATTGCCATTGTCCTGCAATCAAAGCTTGTAAATCTAAATACCAGAATAGGTCTTGTAAAGAAACATCTTCTGGTTGAATAATCTTTGTCCCCCAAAAAGGTGGTTGTGGGCGTTCAATATCTAGGCTAATCGCTTCGGAACGGCGCGTATCAACTTCTTGCGTTTCAGATATTTCAGTTACTTCCCCTTGACTCTGCATCGGGGTGACACTCTCATCTTGATGACCATTATCTGATGCAGGAATAGCTTCTGTTTCCTCATTCAAAAAGCCTTTAAAATTATCCCACTCTTGGGCAGTTTTTGCAGGCATAAGTTTATCCATGAAAGTTAAATCTGAGAAAGCATCTTTCCCATAGATAACTTTACCATTATAAACATTTTGGCAATCTTGATAAACAAATTTGGGAGTTAAAGCTGCACCACCTAAAATAACAGGAACGGTAATTCCCTCTTGGTTAAACTTTTCTAAATTATCTTTCATGAACGCAGTAGATTTAACCAGTAAACCACTCATCGCAATACAATCTACTTGACGTTCTTTATAAGCATTAATAATATTCTCAACTGGCTGTTTAATCCCCAAATTGACAACGCGATAACCGTTATTAGAAAGGATAATATCAACTAAGTTCTTACCAATATCATGAACGTCTCCCTTAACGGTTGCAATAACCATTGTTCCTTTCGCATTATCCCCTGCTTCATCCTTTTCCATATAGGGTTCGAGAAATGCGACCGCAGCTTTCATAGTTTCCGCAGATTGTAAGACGAAAGGAAGCTGCATCTGTCCTGAACCAAATAGTTCCCCGACAACTTTCATTCCATTTAAGAGAAAGATATTAACGATATCAAGGGGAGGATATTGTTCTAAGGCTTTATGTAACTGTTCTTCTAAACCAATTCTTTCGCCATCAATGATATGATTTTTAAGACGTTCCTCCACAGGAAGATTTTCATCAACACTTTTATCTCGTTTTGTTGTTTTCCCTTGGAATAATTCTGTCAGTTTTCCTAATGGGTCATAAACACAAATATCACCATCAAATTTACGTTTGTCATAAATCAAATCACGACAAATCTGTTGATGTTCCGGTTCAATTTTGGCGAGGGGTAAAATCTTACTAGGGCTAACAATAGCAGCATCTAAACCAACCTGCATTGCTTCATAGAGAAATACCGAATTTAAAACTTGACGCGCAGCAGGATTTAAACCGAAGGAGATATTAGAAACCCCTAGAATAATATGACATCCTGGTAATTCCTCGCGCATCCTGCGAATAGAGTCAATAGTGGCTTTCCCGTTTTCCCTATCCTCTTGAATACCTGTGGAGATAGGTAAGGCGAGGGGGTCAAAGAATAACTCATAGGGAGGGATACCATATTCTAGCGCAGCATCATAAGCACGTTTCGCGATCGCGAATTTTTTATCCGCTGTTCGTCCCATCCCATCCTCATCAATCGTCCCGATGACAATACCAGCCCCATATTGTTTTGCAATCTCTAGTAACTTATAAAAACGTTCTTCCCCATCTTCAAAGTTAGTCGAGTTGAGAATACATTTCCCCCCTGCTACCTTTAAACCCGCCTCCATCTTTTGCCATTCTGTCGAGTCCAACATCAGCGGTAAAGTGATATTCGTAACAAGGCGAGATACCAACGCACGCATATCTTTCACCCCATCCCGTCCCACATAATCGACGTTGACATCGAGTATATGCGCCCCTTCCTTCACCTGGGCTTTCGCCAACGCCACTAAACTATCCCAATCTTCATCATTAAGGAGAGTACGACATTTCTTAGAACCACTCGCATTTAACCGCTCCCCCACAATTAAGAAAGAATTATCTTGGTGATAGGGTTGCAAACTGTAGATAGAAGCAGCACCAGGTTCAAATTGAGGATGACGTTCCTTTGGGGTCAACTCCTCCGTAATACTCGCAATCGCCTTAATATGTTCAGCCCTTGTCCCACAACAGCCCCCAATCACCTGAACACCCAAATCTTCCACAAAGTGCATTAACGCCATCTTCAGTTCCATCGGCGTTAACTTATAGTGGGCTTGTCCCCCCACATTTTCTGGTAGTCCAGCATTGGGAATACAAGACACCACAAAGGGGGAATGTTCCGATAAATATTTAATATGTTCCTTCATCAAATTAGGTCCTGTGGCGCAGTTTAGACCCATGATGTCAATATTATAAGGTTCGAGGATTGTTAAAGCTGCCTCAATTTCCGAACCCACCAACATCGTTCCAAAAGCTTCCATTGTAACTGAAACCATAAGAGGGCGACGTTCCCCTTTTTTCTTAAAGACTGCTTCAATCGCATTTAACGCAGACTTAATTTGCAGGACATCCTGACAGGTTTCGACAATAAATAAATCAACCCCCCCATCATATAACCCCTCTGCTTGCTCCATATAAGCGTCTCGCAAAGTATCAAAATCAATATGTCCCAAAGTTGGTAACTTCGTCCCAGGACCCATTGAACCTGCGACAAAACGGGGCTTTTCTGGAGTCGAATACTCCGCCGTCACACTCTTCGCCAAAACCGCAGCTTTGCGATTCAACTCATACGCCTTATCCGCTAAATCATATTCCGCCAAGACCAGATGAGTTCCCCCAAAAGTATCAGTTTCAATGACATCCGCCCCCGCTTCCATAAAGTCTTGATGCACCTTCCGAATCGCTTCGGGTTTAGTTTCCACCAAATACTCGTTACACCCTTCATATTGCGCCCCACCAAAGTCCTCTGCGGTAAGGTTTTGGCTTTGTAGAGATGTTCCCATCGCGCCATCAAAGACAATAACTGGACGTTTAGGGGAATGCAGATGCTTTAGAAAGGTGCTAGTCATGGTTGTTGATAGACTTTAAATGTGGATTTAATTGAAGATATATTACTTCTTCTCTCTTCCCTTAATTGTATAATGCGGATTACTCGGATTGTATAATGCCAAAGTGCGACCCTAACTCACCGCAACTTGTCCTTGTGCTTGCAACTGCCAATAATAAGCATAACGCTCACCTCGACTCAATAACTCCTGATGAGTACCTCGCTCGACAATTTCCCCCTCTTCTAAGACAATAATTTGATCCGCCCCGACAATAGTTGAAAGCCTATGTGCCACCACTAACACCGTCTTATCCTTTTGAAACATTGCTAAGGCTTCCTGCACCAATCGCTCCGACTGACTATCTAAAGCACTCGTAGCCTCATCCAAAATCAAAACTTCTGGTTGCTTCAAAATCGCCCTTGCTAAGGCTAACCTTTGTCTTTGTCCCCCAGAGAGGCGATAGCCCCGTTCTCCGACCGTTGTCTGATATCCTTGAGGTAATGCTTCAATGAAATCATGAGCTTGAGCATCCTGGGCTGCTTTCATCACTTCCTCTACCGTTGCTTCGGGCTTTCCATAGCGAATATTTTCCATAATTGTCTGATTAAACGTAAAAGTATCTTGGCTGACTACCCCCATATGTCTCCGCCAACTTTCCAAACTGTATTGCCTTAAATCCGCTCCATCAATCGTAATTTGCCCCTCTGTTGGTTCATATAATCCCGTCAATAGATCCGCAATCGAAGACTTTCCAGCCCCTGACCCCCCGACCAGAGCCGTTACCGAGCCTTTTCGCATTACAAAATTTATCTTCTGCAATGCTGGCTCTTGATCCGCAAAATAGCGAAGATTTACTTGCTCAAACTGAACTTTATCTCTTAAATCTTTAAAGACCTTACCCCCAGTGCGGGTGATTTCCTTATCGTCATTTTCCAAGATTTCGTTTAAGCGACTTATGCGTCCTGAATTTTCGGCAAGTTTATTAAGAACCTCCGCAGAGCCTCCTAACTGAGATGATAATCGATTTAAAGCAGCAATAAAAGTAAATAAAGCAGGAATTACCAACGTATTTTGATCGCTTAAAACCACAAACCCGACAATCAGTAAAATCCCTACCGTTGTAATTGAGAGAACCTCATTTAGAGGACCTGTTAACTTTAACAACCGCCCTTGCTTTTCTAGTAAAGGGACTAAGTTTCCTGTTAAATAATG
>JBBQDV010000028.1:0-20858 GCA_038320005.1 Cyanophyceae cyanobacterium | reverse complement strand
TCGCAGACAGCTTAAACAGCAGTTCGGATTAGAAATTGAAACTCAGCTTGCTGAAACCTTCTCGCAAATTGCTGAAGTCTGTCAAAAATATCAGTCTGAGATTGTTTTTATCATACCTTTTTGGCAAGAAAGTGCAATGGTCGCCCAAAACGCGATCGCGCCAATAAAACAAGCAAATCCACAACGAAAGTTAATCTTTATTGATCCTTGGGCGCAAGCGAGTAGTAGATACTTCAACTTATTACCCTACATAGACCTACTCTTAAAACGACAGCGTTACCAAAACTTAGAAAAATATCAGGAAAAATTTCTAGGTGGAACAATGTTCACTGACTTCTTAGCTAAGGAACAGAACTATGATTTAGCAGGGTGGGATGTTAGTTCAGAAGTTCCTGCTGCTTATCTCCACCGTATTAGTTCGGGTTGGAATTTAGGAACAGCGAAAAAGTTTAGGAAACAGTTAGAAAAGCCAAGGGGATTTAGTTTCTCGCCGTCAGTATTATCGAGAATTGAAGCGGAGTAAAATAGTATTTAGCCCTTTTGGTTGGGGCGAAAATTGTTGGCGTGACTTTGAAGCAATTTGTAATAATTGCTTGTTAGTTAAACCTTCGATGAGTCATATTTATACTGAACCCAATATCTTTATAGAAGGAAAAACCTATGTTCCAGTGAGATGGGATTATGCTGATCTTGAAGATAAAATCAAGTATTATCTTCAGCATTGGGAAGAAGCTACAAAGATTATAGAAAAGGCTCGCCAAGTTTATCAAGCCTATTTTCAAGAAGAACAATTTATCAAAACTATCGAAGAAATAATTTCCTAAAGGTCTTGGAATGCGACCATCTTGGTCGCTACCTGTACCTTATTTAAAAGCGCGACAGCTTAACACTAACATAACTTGTTTGTCATTTAAACAAAAATATTAGTAATTTCCTCATCCATTTCTGGTAGCTGAGGACGAAGGGCGAGATAAAATAACGCTCCAAATAAAGGGAAATGGGCAGCAGCCCAAAAAAGGAGAGGGTTATCTAGATTCCGCCTAGCCATATCATCCCCTAGTAAGGCAGGGAAGAGGGAACAGAGTAAACAGAAATCTAAACTCATGACATGAATAAAGCGGTTAGTTTGCCATTGTTGGACAAAATCGCCCCAATCTCCTTGAAAAAGAGCGAAGCCGACTAAAGTTGTTGCTACTAGGGTTAGGAAGACCGCTAACCAGTTGGAATCAAGAATTTTGAGAAACCAGCCTTTTTTGCCAGAAAACTTGGGATTATCCTCTCTTAGAGCCAGGTAAGGAAGGATGGCGAATGCCCCAACCCCAAAGGAAAGGGTGGAAAATAACCACGCCCAAATTTTCTGTCCTCTTCCATCTATCAATAAGACAGAAGCATAGATAAGGGGGAAAATGCCCATGAGGTTGAATAGGGAAATAATCACGGGGTTAATGCCTTCCCAATTACCTGTAGAGAGGTTGATAATTAAATCTAGGGTATCGGGTTGGTCGGGGGGTGCGAAGTTAAAGGCGTAAATGCCCAAAGTTAGCCAGAGAAGCCAGAAGAAGATTTTCTTGGTCATATTTATTTTGTTTCCTATTTTTTCTAGATTAAGCAAAAACCAACAGGCTGAAGCCTTCGGCTAGACAAGCAAAGTCCACCTGCGCGGACTACAGAAAACTAAGGTACTTTCTATCTTAACGATCGCGCAATCCGCAATCCACTATCCGCAATCAAAACAAAAATATGTAAGATGGGCTATATCCCTATGCAAAAATCCCCTTAATTATGCCCAGTCAGTCCTTGAAGCCTCTTTTTCACGGCAAAACTTCAAATAACGCCTTAGCCCGTTTCTCTTTTCCTAAAGACTTGCAAGACCGCCATAATATTATCCAGAAATGGGTTGTTTTGTGGCAAAAGGGGACGCTGGAAGCGATGAATGAGGTATCTCTACATGGGCAATTTCTAGGGGAAATATTTCAGCAGGTCTTAGGTTATTCCCCCGTTACGAACAGTGAAAATAATGTTTGGGAGATTTACGCGGAGAAATCCATGAGTGATGGGGGAGGTTCTGCGGATGCTGCTTTGGGTTTCTTTACTGCGACGGAGGGGAAGCAGGGAAAGGTTAAGCTGAAGGGACAAGTTTTTGCACCGATTGAATTGAAAGGGGCGAGAAATTACTTAGACAAAGTTACTCCAGGACGCAAGGAATCTGCGGTTGACCAGGGTTGGCGATATGCGAACTATACGCGCAATTGTCGCTGGATTATTGTCTCTAATTATCAAGAGATTCGCTTGTATCAAACTAGCAAGACTCCTGCTTATGGTGAGGTGTTTTATCTGCGAGATTTGGTGGATATAGAACAGTTCAAGCGGTTTTATTTTCTCTTGTGTCGCGACAACTTTTTACCGAAAACCATTAATTCACGGACACCTGCGCGGATTGACCAGCTTTTGGCGGAGTCCAATGAAGCAGAAGAAGAGATTACTAATCAGTTATACAGTGAATACAAGCAAGTTCGCTTAGATTTAGCCCGACATTTCCGTAACACTGCTGCGGATGATATTCCCAATCGAGATACGGTCTTAATTGAGAAGGCGCAAAAAACCCTAGACCGTTTACTATTCATCGCTTTTTGTGAGGACAAGGAACTCTTACCCGATAAAACTATTAGAAAAGCCCACGACCACCAAGACCCTTATAATCCTCGTCCGATTTGGGATAACTACAAAGCAGTTTTTCGTTCCGTTGATGAGGGGAATAAAGACCTGGGAATTCCTGGTTACAATGGCGGTCTGTTCAAGATAGACCCTTTGCTAGATGAACGCCTAGAAGTCTCGGATTTGCTATGTTCGCAGCTTTGTCAGTTGGCGCGATTTGATTTTGATACTGAGGTATCGGTGGATATCTTGGGGCGCATTTTTGAGCAGTCGGTGACGGATTTGGAAGAGTTACGGGCGTTAGCGGTGGGGGAAAAGTTCGACCGTAAGCAGGGGAAACGCAAGAAGCAGGGGGTATTTTATACACCAGCTTTTATAACTCAGTATATTGCTCAAGTTGCTTTGGGAGGATATCTGGAAAGGAAAGAGGAGGAAATAAGAGAAAATTTAGGCTTAGATAAAATCTCGAAAGGGGCGACTAAAAAGCAACGGGATGGAGAGATTAAATTTTGGGAAACTTATCGGGATGATGTTTTAAGGAAGACCCAGATAATAGACCCTGCTTGCGGTTCGGGTGCTTTCTTAATTGCTGCGTTTGATTTATTGTTATATGAATATAGGCGAGTTAACTTAGCTTTAGCGGAACTAAAGGGAGGACAGTTAAGCGTCTTTGATTTGAATAAGACGATTTTGAACAATAATTTATATGGTGTTGACCTTTCGCCAGAATCTGTTGAGATAACCAAGCTTTCTTTGTGGTTAAAAACTGCTGAACCTGGAAAGCCTTTAACTTATTTGGATGACAATATTAAATGCGGTAACTCAATTATTGCAGATGCAAAGATAGATAGTTTCGCGCTTGATTGGAAAGCAGTCTTTCCTGATGTGTTTGCTAATGGTGGCTTTGATGTTGTCTTGGGGAATCCTCCCTATGTGCGCCAAGAATTATTATCTCCTTTCAAGTCTTATTTACAAGAAAATTATCAATGCTATGACGGGGTAGCAGACCTTTATACTTATTTTTATGAGAAAGGCGTTAATATCCTTAAGCCTAATGGAGTTTTGGCTTATATTGTCACCAATAAATGGTTAAGGGCTGGCTATGGTGAACCGTTGCGAAAGTTCTTTAGTGAAAATAGTATTTTTGAGCAAATTGTTGATTTTGGACACGCGCCTATTTTTCAAGATGCAGATACGTTTCCTTGTATTATTTCTTTGCGTAAACCTGATATTAATTCTCCCCTTTCTGAAGAGAAGCTAGGAGTTAGCAATAATGTATTAGTTTGTCCTGTTCCTCGCGAGAAGTTAGCGGATATTAATTTATCTCAATATGTGCGAAATCAGGGCTATGCTGTCCCTTGGGAAAGGTTTACAGATAAAGCTTGGAGTCTTGAACCTCCTGCGGTTGATGCGCTGATGGATAAGATTAGAAGTGTGGGTATTCCGTTAAAGGATTTTGCAGGAGTTAAGCCTTGTTACGGGATTAAAACAGGGTTTAATGAGGCGTTTTTGATTGATGATGAAACTCGCAATAATTTAGTTAAAGCTGATTCAAAATCTGCTGAGATTATCAAGCCTTATTTGCGGGGACAAGATATAAAGCGTTGGATTCCTGAATGGCAGAATTTATGGATTATATTACTAAAATCAAGTAGTGATTATCAATGGTCATGGAGTACGGCTAAAACAGATATAAATGCAGAAGGAGTATTTGCATCTAGTTTTCCTGCTATTTATCAATATTTTGAAACCTATAAAGATAGATTAATTAAGCGATGCGATCAAGGTAAATATTGGTGGGAATTGCGATCATGTGCTTATTATGAACTATTTATAAATCCTAAAATCATTTATCAAGTAATTCAAACTTTACCACAGTATGCTTTTGATAATTCTGGCGCATACGGAAATGATAAAACTTTTATTCTCCCCTGTGCTGATTTATATTTATTAGGCTGTTTAAACTCTCCGCTAATTTGGTGGTGTAGTCATCGTCTTTTTACAAAGATGCTATCTGGCGCAATTAGTCCAATGGGATACCTTATTGAAACCCTCCCAATAGCTTCACCGACAGACGAAATCCGTAAAGAAGTAGAACCCTTAGTTAGTCGTCTGATTGAAATTACCAAAACTAACCAAGAAGCCAAACAAGATATCCTCAACTGGTTACACCTGGAAGAAAACATTGCAAAACCAGGACGTAAACTAGAAGACTTCGCCAACCTGGATATTGATACCTTTACCAAAGAAGTCAAAAAACGTAAACCTAAAGGCGCAAGCTTTAGCCCCAAGCAAATGAAAGCAGTGCGAGAAGCCTATAGCGACTATGCCCCAGAAATGCAAGCCCGTCAAGCAGAAGCCCGACAACTTGAACACAAGCTATCGGACTTAGTGAATCAAGCCTATGGTTTAACTCCAGAGGAAATAGACTTGATGTGGAAGACAGCACCCCCTAGAATGCCCATTTCTCAGTCGCTATAGTGACTAAACCTACCTTTTCTTTTCATCCTGTAAAGCTGGAATAGTTCTCTTAGCGGTGTCTGGATAGATAGAACCAAAATCTTTAACTGCTTCTGCGGATTGGTCAGTGATTCTTTTTAGCCTTTTACCAGGAGAACCTTCTGTTTCTTTCGCTTCTTGCTGCCATTCTCCTGTAGTCTTAGGTCGGTTGGAATCCCCCTGATGGATGTCTTTGTCAATTTTACTTGTTATCCCCTCATTACCTCGGTTAGAACCAAATCCGAACCCAAAGACGAGAAAGCCAACTAAGACAACAGAGAAAACTCTCTTCAATTGCAAGTTATTCACGAAGGCGGTTAAATGGGTCTTTGCTTGAGCAATGAACTTTTTCATAATAGGTAGCTTTGTTTATATTTCTTAATCTGTTTTGCTAGACCCAGTCTAAAGAAACGATTTTTTTAGATCATCTTACTAAGGTTATAAATAACTCGCCCAACCCCATTAACTGCGTTATTTTGCTGCAACCATTGGCTGATTCCCGTAGAATGCTGATTCCCGTAGAATGCAGTTAGATTAACTGATGGTTGTCTCAAGGCTGGTCAAAGTGAACTTGAGATTCATTTGTCCTTTCTGCTTGACTATGCTCTAAAATAGCAACTATTAGTTATTTGTTCATTTGTCCTCACTCAAAAATTCTCGATGGAGACTAAAGCTTTTAGCGAGCTTTTCCCGCTATTTAACACAGCTAACCAAGAAACGATTGATTGGTTACTTTCTGTCGCTGTCGAACATGAATATCCCCAAGGAAGAGCCGTTTTGATGGAAGACTCTTGGGGAAATGCGATTTATTTTATTGTCTCAGGTTGGGTAAAAGTGCGCCGACTTCATGGAGATAATCCTCTCACCCTAGCGATTATGGGACGAGGAGATTTTTTTGGAGAAATGGCGATTCTAGATGAGTCACCTCGTTCAACGGATGTGGTAGCGTTAAGTGATGTTAAGTTATTAACTGTTTCTGCTCAACGGTTGATTCAATCTTTATTTAAAGACCCTCAATTCCATCACCGTATGCTGCAACTGATGGTAAAAAGGTTACGCCAAACAAATACCCGTTTTCAAAGGCGTAATCAACCACCAGCGATTAAACTTGCTCATGCTTTGGTTTTCTTGGGGGAAAGTTATGGGGAATCCACAGATCAAGGTATAGAAATACTCAATATTCCTGATCAAGATTTGGCAAATATTGCTGATATTACCCGAGAAGAAGCCCATAAAATTATTGAGAAACTGCAAACAAAAGGATGGGTCGAAGTTGATTCTACCAGTAATAAGATGTGTCTGGCAAATTTGAAGCAGTTGAGCAACTTAGCCGGTAGGATGTAGTTTAGAATTGCCTAGAAGTCGCCAAAAATAATTAATTTCAATAAGCTCAACCGCATTAATGTGGTATAATTATAAATTGTGTCGAATTTATAGTTAGCTATGCCTAAACTGAAAACTCGTAAATCAGCAGCGAAGCGTTTCCGTGCGACAGGTAGTGGAAAGATTTTTCGGCGGAGGGCGAATCGCAACCACCTACTTTACCACAAAGGACCTGACCGCAAACGTCGTCTTCTTGCTAAAACATTAGTAGATGAAAGCGATGAAAAAGAAGTACGCCTAATGCTTCCATATTTGTAAAGACAAATTCCTAACCTTATTTAAAATAATAAGCTAAAAATATGCCAAGAGTAAAGAGGGGTAATGTCGCCCGTAAACGACGTAAGAAAATCCTGAAGTTAGCTAAAGGCTTCCGGGGTTCTCACTCTAAGCTGTTTCGTTCTGCTAACCAGCAGGTAATGAAGGCGTTGCGGAACTCTTACCGTGACCGTAAAAAACGCAAGCGTGATTTTCGTCGTCTTTGGATTACCCGCATTAACGCAGCTTCTCGTCAACATGGGATTAGCTATTCTCAGTTGATTAATAGTCTCAATAAGGCTGATATCCAAATTAACCGCAAAATGTTATCACATTTAGCAATGGTTGACCCAGATACTTTTGCTAAGGTCTTGGAAGTTGCGAATAACGCCAAATAAACTTGTGAGATTTTCTCATAGACAAGCTAAGGGGAACAATCCCCTTTTTGTGTTTTTTAGGGGTATTTTTAAATGTGGAAAACCTACTTAGGTTCTCTGTTGACCCTCGCTTTGGTAATTATTGCTTTTCCCCTCAATGCTGCGGATTTAGCGACAATTCAGCAACGAGGTGAGTTGATTGTGGGGGTGAAGGATAATTTACGCCCTTTAGGATTTCGGGATGGGGAGGGAAATCTTCAAGGCTTTGAGATTGAGATTGCGAGACGATTAGCCCAGGAGATTTTAGGTGATGAGGGGGCGTTATTATTACAACCAGTAACTAATGCGGAACGCTTATCTGTCGTTTATAGTGACAAGGTTGATCTAACTATTGCTAGAGTAAGTGTAACAAAAGCGCGATCGCGTTTAGTTGATTTTAGTCCCTATTACTATCTAGATGGAACAGGATTTGTCACTAAAGATCCTAGTTTACAACAACTAGCCGACCTCAGTAATCGCAAAATTGCAGTTTTATTTGGTTCTAGTACCATTCCCCTAATTAAGTACCAACTTCCTAATGCTGAGTTGGTGGGAGTTGAGTCTTACCAAGAAGCCTTAGCCCTTTTAGAAGCAGGAGAAGTAACTGCTTTTGCTGGAGATACAAGCGTTCTGACTGGCTGGGTACAAGAATATCCCCAATATCGTCAACTAGATGTAATTTTAGGAGGGGAAGGATTAGGGGTTGTGTTACCGAGAGGGTTACAATATATCAGTTTACGACAAAAAGTGAATAGCGCGATCGCGCTTTGGCGACAATCTGGTTGGTTAGAAGAACGAGCCAGATATTGGGGTTTAAAATAGTACAGTACAGAGACTTTTTGCAATCTACAACGATAAACAACAATGAATGAGAATCTAACCGAAATCTATCTAGTAGTCCTTCTAGTTTTACTTGCTATTCTGGCATTCTTTGTGGTGAGAGAAATACTTAAAACTCGTAAACTTGAATCCAAACTTTCAAAACTACAGAATAAGCTGAAGGACGAAAAAGGAACAGCTTATGAGTACTTTGAATTAGGAAGTATTTATCTTAACAAAAAAGTATTTAGCCAAGCCGTCAAATTATTTCAAACTGCCCTAAAAGCTGAGAAACAAATTGACCCAGAAAATCTTGGCTTAATTTATAATGCCCTCGGATACACTTATTTCTTACAAGAACAATACGACCTCGCTATTCGCCAATACAAAGAAGCAATTAAAAATAATCCCGAATATAGCACCGCTTTAAATAACCTCGCTTATGCCTACGAACGCAAACAAATGACAATAAAAGCATTAGAAATCTATGAAGAATCTCTAAAATATGATCCAGAAAATTCTACAGCAAAACGTCGTGTGGGAATTTTACGAAAACAAGTAGTCACTTAACATAATCCCTCCCTCACCCCCTCACTGGTGAACCATGAAACCAAAACTCATCCTACCCACCCCAACCGCCACCAAAGAGTTTGGAAAACATCTGGGAGAAATTCTAAATCCTAATACTATTATTCTCTTAAATGGAGACTTAGGTGCGGGAAAAACGACCCTTACTCAGGGGCTTGGGGAAGGACTAGGAATAACAGAATCAATTGTTAGTCCCACCTTCACTTTAATAAATGAATATCTAGAAGCACGGATTCCCCTTTATCACCTCGACCTATACCGTTTAAATTCTGAAGATGTTTCTACTCTCTACCCAGAAATTTATTGGGAAGGAATAGAAGTGAAGCCTGGAATTACCGCTATTGAATGGGCGCAACGTTTACCCTATCTTCCACCCAGCTATTTGAATATCACCCTTGAAACTTGCGATGAAGGTCGTCAAATTCAATTAGAAAAAGTGGGAAAAGTAGCTTTAAATATTGAGAATATTGCTGATTTCATTTAGTTAATCTATCTATAGTTAGATGTAATTTTACTGTTTGAGTTAGTAAAATCCTGCTGGGTTGATTCGCAAATTATTAGAGTTATATTTGACTGATATATTAGCTTTTAATTATCGTAGTTTACCCTTCATTTCTCAATCACAAAACACATTTTTTATTATGTCTGAAATTAACAACAAAGTAGTTATTATTACTGGTGCAAGTAGTGGTTTAGGTGAAGCAACCGCTAAAAGGTTAGCCAAGAATGGGGCGAAATTGATGTTAGCAGCCCGACGAGAAGAACGATTAAAAGAATTAGTCGCTGAGATTGAAAAAGAGGGGGGAACTGCTAAATATCAAATTACTGATGTCACTAGTCGCGCCCAAGTTGAAGCCTTAGCGAAAGCAACTCATCAAGCATACGGACGGATTGATGTTTTAGTCAATAATGCGGGTTTAATGCCCCTTTCTCCTCTGGATGCAGTCAAGGTGGATGAATGGGAAAAAATGGTCGATGTCAATATCAAAGGAGTTTTGTTCGGTGTTGCTGCGGTCTTACCGATAATGCGAGAACAGAAATCTGGTCATATTATCAATATTTCTTCTGTCGCTGGACATAAAGTCTTTGCGGGGGGGACAGTATATTGTGCGACTAAGTTTGCAGTAAAAGCTATCTCAGAAGGAATCAGGATGGAATCTAACGGTGAGATTCGTTCAACCAATATCTCCCCTGGTGCGGTTGCGACAGAGTTGACTAGTACCATCTCCCACGAAGAGACAGAAAAAATGGCTAACCAACTCTATTCTATGGCAATTGATGCAGACGCGATCGCGCGAGCAATTACCTACGCCATTGAACAACCAGCAGACGTAGATATCAATGAAATGATTATCCGTCCCACCCAACAAGAACTATAGAGTACAACAGGCTTAATCCTAATATCAGTTCAACAAAAACAGCTAATTTGGACATTGATGGGGTAAAATTCGATCCAAATCCCCTTATTTTCCTTAGTCAATGTTCAACTACGGCTATATTGTTTTCCTAACCATTTCCACCGCCATCTATGCTATTTTTGGTTTAGGTTTAAATGTCCAGTGGGGCTATGCAGGGCTAATTAACTTCGGTCATGTTGCTTTTATGACCATTGGGGCTTATACCACCGTTTTACTAAGTTCTCAGGGTGTTCCCCTCATCATCGCCGTTATAATTGGCGCAGCCCTCGCAGCAGTTTTAGGATTTCTTATCGGATTATCCACCCTGCGTTTACGAGAAGACTATCTCTCCATCGTTACTATTGGTGTCGCAGAAGTAATTCGCCTCATCGCCCTTAACGAAGAATGGCTAACTAGAGGTTCATTTGGCATTCAGAGCTATCCCATCCCCCTGGGAAACTTTCAACCAAGCCTTTTTAGTAAAATTCTCATGATTGGCATTTTAACCCTACTAGCAGCCTTTGCAGCCTGGCGACTGTGGCTAAAAACCCAAGAGAACCTGCGCGAAAAGAAGCCAAAATCACGGCAAGCACTATTTATAAAAATCTGGGCTATTATCGTTGTCCTATTTGGACTCTGGCTTTATATCAACTGCGTTCTTGGCTTATATAACTATAGTGCCAAAGCTGGATTAATGCTCCTGACTTTAGCCACCTTAGCCATTGTCTATTGGGGATTAGAAATTCTCATCGACTCCCCCTGGGGAAGAGTCTTAAAATCCATCCGCGAAGACGAATCAGTAGCAAGAGCTTTGGGTAAAGATGTCTTTTGGTATAAACTGCAAGCATTCATGCTAGGGGGAGTTATCGCTGGAATTGCAGGGGCATTTTTTGCTTGGCAATTGAATACAGTTTATCCTAGTAACTTCGAGCCTCTAGTTACCTTCTACGCTTTGACAATTGTTATTTTAGGCGGTACAGGAAATAACGCTGGCACAATCTTAGGGGCAATTATTTTCTGGACATATTTTGAAGGAACTCGTTTCATTATTCCTAGTATATTTGGCGCAGGGGCAAGTCAAGGCGCAATTCGGATTATGATTATTGGCTTAATCATCATGCTATTAATGCTCTGGCGACCCCAAGGCATTTTGGGGAAAGAAGAAGAACTCACCCTTGGTCGTTAACCTTGTAAACTCCACTTCCAATTGAGAACCTCTGGTAAATCTATACCATGTTCTCGCACGTAATTATGGGGAATACGAGCGAGGATAGTTGGGTTAGCAATCTTATAACCGTTGAGGTGTAGTATTGGTAATACTGCCCCATCAGTGACGGGATTCAGGAATTTATTAGAATGCCAACTAGCTGCCAAAGAACCTGTTTCTGCTTCCCCATCCCCCACCACACAAGCAACTATCAAATCTGGGTTATCAAACGCAGCCCCGAAGGCGTGGGAAAGGGAGTAACCTAACTCTCCCCCCTCATTAATCGAACCAGGGGTTTCTGGGGCAACGTGGCTGGGTATTCCTCATGGAAAGGAGAACTGTGTGAACTACCTCAGCCTAAAGGCGTGAGGCTTCCTGTTTCATCTGCTGCTGCCTCCACAAGACAAACCTTGTTTTGGTCTTATACAGCATCCAGAGGTTTTGCTCACCATGTAGATGGCACTTACTCTCGTAGTACCTCAGTCTATGGTTCTATAACTCTGTCTTCCCTCCATCAACCTATCCCCTCCTTAGTGTTAGGCGGTGATTTCCGCATGATTGACAAGCTGATTTTCTGGCAAAACTTCTTCAGGACAAGGAATCCGTTGTAAAGAAGCACCCAAGTTACGGAATTTGGTTTCGAGGTTTTCATAGCCTCGGTCAAGGTGATGTAACCCTTGGACAATGGTTGTCCCTTCTGCTGCAAGTCCAGCAAGAACAAGGGCTGCGGATGCTCGTAAGTCTGTCGCGAGGACGGGCGCACCAGAAAGGAAAGAAACCCCTTGGATAATGGCATTGTTTCCTTTGACGCGAATATTTGCTCCCATGCGATTTAATTCTGCCACATGGCGCAGACGATTCTCAAAGACTGTTTCGGTAACGATACTATTTCCCTCACTAAGGGCGAGGAGTGCCATAAACTGTGCCTGCATATCTGTGGGAAAGCCAGGATATGGAAGGGTTTCAATATCAACTGCTTTAATTTCTCCAGGAATTATTCGCAGACGGCTGGGAGATTCTAGGACAACTTGAGAACCGATTTCACGGAGTTTGGCAATGGTAGCAGTAAGGTGGTGAGGGACAACCCCAGAAAGGACGATTTCTGAGTTGGTAATTGCTCCTGCGACGAGGAATGTTCCAGCTTCAATTCGGTCAGGAATTACGGTGTAATCAACAGAGTGTAGGCGGGAAACACCAGAAATAGTAATAGTGTTTGTCCCAGCCCCTTGAATTTTTGCCCCCATAGCAATACAGAAGTTTGCTAAGTCTTCGATTTCTGGCTCTTGAGCAGCGTTTTCAATCTGAGTTTCCCCATCTGCAAGGGTAGCTGCCATGATTAAGGTTTCTGTTGCACCGACACTGGGATAGTCGAGATATATTTTTGCTCCTTTGAGGCGACCACTTTGCCCAGGAATGTAGGCGTTGACCATACCATGTTCAATATGAACTTCTGCACCCAGGGCGCGGAGTCCACGGACATGGAGTTCAACAGGTCTTGCACCGATAGCACAGCCACCAGGAAGGGGAACTTTTGCAACTCCTAAGCGAGTTAGTAATGAACCGATGATAAAAAAGCTGGCTCGCAATTGGGAAACTATTTCGTAGGGGGCTTGAGAATTGCTAATGTCGCGAACATCTAAGTCAAGAATATCTCCATGCCGTTTTACTTTGACTCCTAGAGCGGAGAGGACTTGGCTCATCCTGCTAATATCAACGAGGTCAGGAATATTCCGTAAGCGACAATCTTCAGGACAAATTAATGCTCCTGCCATGATAGCCAGAGCAGCATTTTTTGCACCACTAATTGGCACTTCACCCTGTAGGGAAGCTTTCCCCTGAATTTGGAGAACGGATGGGAGTTCTTCCTGTGATGTGGTGGGCGTTGGGAGATTCGTTGGTTTTTTAATGGCTTTGTCCTCCAAGATTAATAAGTTTTTAGCTTATTTTTATGAAAATTCGGTTTTAATCTTACCTGAAAGAGGTAAAATGTCCATAGCTTTTGCCAATTTATTTTGAAAAATAGTTCATTCGTTCTGTTTTTCCGTTGAATTATTGGGAATTAGGTTTAGTTTAATCTGCCTTTTTCTACTTCGCTACTGTTAGTCTTCCGCTTAATAAAATATCCCTTTAGATACTTGACGAAGTTTTAAAGTTAACGCATAATAGTAAGCTGTGCAATAACAATATCAGCGGAACTGGCGGAATTGGTAGACGCGCTAGATTCAGATTCTAGTGTCTGTATGGACTTCCGGGTTCAAGTCCCGGGTTCCGCATTTAATCAGAGTAAGCTTGGCAGCAATTTTTTCAGAATCGGGACAGTTGTTTTGCTAGTTTTGTAACAAATGAGCGATTTAATTATTACTAGTCTGCAAAATCCTTTAGTGAAGCAGATGCGGAAACTTTCTCGTGGTAAGGAAGGGCGAGAACAGGGTTTATTTTTACTTGAGGGAACTCACCTAATTGAAACGGCTGGGGAAGTTGGATATCCCCTGGCGGTGATTTGTGCAACTGAGATTTGGATTGAGAAGCACGAGGATTTGTGGGAAAGGGCGATAGGAATGGCGCAGCGGGCTGTCGTGGTGTCTGCTGATGTTTTGAGCGCGATCGCGACAACGGTTAGCCCTGATGGGGTGGTAGCCAGCGCAGAACGCCAAGTTAGACCAGGGTTAGACCCGAAGCTGCAATTAGCTATTGTTTTAGAAAGGATACAAGACCCAGGTAATTTAGGGACAATTATTCGCACGGCAACGGCGACAGAGGTGGGGGGACTATGGCTGAGTGCTGATAGTGTGGATCTCCATAATCCCAAGGTGTTACGGGGATCAGCAGGGGCTTGGTTTCGCTTACCGATGCAGGTTAGTGATAGTTTAGGGGAAACGGTGAACTCCTGTCGCCAAGGAGGGATGCAGATTATGGCAACAACCTCAACTGCTGAACTATCTTATTGGCAGGTTGATTTTACTCGTCCCACTCTGATTTTGTTAGGAAATGAAGGGGCTGGGTTGTCAGAGGAATTGCTCAACTTAGCAGATGTTCAGGTGCAAATTCCTCTCGCTGGGGGTGTAGAATCTTTAAATGTCGCGATCGCGACTGCTTTATTTCTCTACGAAGCTAGAAGACAAACTACTCAAAGTTAGACTATCCCTACACTTAAAGCATCCCAAACTAGCCTTGGACAACTTCAAACAGACCCTAGCCCAGTTATTTTGGAGACTCTCTAAACATTACGAAGCCGTTTTTGATTGCGAGTTCCTGGTTTTGCTGGCTTCTTACCGCGAGTAGGTGAATATGGTTGCTGAGACTTTGCCCCCTTACTACGACGGGGCTTCGAGTTCTTACGCTTCGGTTGTTCTGCAACCACCTCAACGGTTTGAGTTGGCTCATATCCTGTAATCACCTCTTTGGCAAGGCTTTGACTAAGTAACTTCTCAATATCTTTTAAATAAGGATACTCGTCCTGACAGACCAGGGAAACGGCTCGTCCTTCCTTACCAGCCCTTCCTGTGCGCCCAATCCGATGCACGTAGTCTTCTGGGACATTAGGGAGTTCAAAGTTAACTACATGAGGGAGATGGTCAATATCTAGACCTCTTGAAGCAACGTCAGTAGCGACTAATACCCGTACTTTCCCTTGTTTAAATTCTTGCAAAGCACGGGTACGAGCTGCCTGACTTTTGTTACCATGAATTGCTGTACTTTTCAACCCATCATTCCCAAGCTGTTCCGCGAGACGGTTAGCTCCATGTTTTGTGCGGGTAAAGACGAGTACCTGTTGCCAATTGTGAAATCCAATCAGATAAGAAAGCAGTTCTCGTTTGCGATTTTGATCGACTGGATGAACTAATTGCTCTACCTGTTCAGCAGCAGTATTACGGGCAGCAACTTCGATTTGAATGGGGGAATTTAGTAAAGTCTTAGCAAGCTTCTGGATAGGTTGAGAGAAGGTTGCTGAAAACATCAGCGTTTGCCGAGATGGGGGTAAGATGCCCAGAATTTTGCGAATCGGACGAATAAAGCCCATGTCTAACATGCGATCGCATTCATCCAGCACCAGTATCTCTACTTGGGAAAGATCGACTGTCTTTTGCTGAAGGTGGTCTAGTAACCGTCCAGGGGTAGCGACAATGATATCAACACCCCGATGCAGGGTTTTTATTTGGGCTTTAATTCCCACACCGCCATAAATAGAGGTGGATCTTAAAGACAAATACTTGCCATAGGTTTTAACACTATCGTTAACTTGCGCTGCTAGTTCGCGAGTTGGGGTGAGAATCAGGGCGCGAGGTTTACGAATTACTTGGTTGGAGTCCGTCTTGCTGAGAAGTTGCAGTAAAGGCAGAGTAAAGCCTGCTGTCTTCCCTGTTCCTGTTTGGGCGCTGGCAAAAATATCCTGCCCTTGGAGAATGGAGGGAATCGCTTTTTGCTGAATGGGGGTTGGCTCGCTATAGCCTTGATCGGAAACAGCGCGAAGCAGTTCGGTCGAAAGACCGAGATTATGAAATGTCATGAATGTAGTAAATCCTAGTATGCCCCTATCCCAAATTAATTACCTGGAGCCAGTCTAAGAGCGGTAAATTTATATTTCAGTTGGATGGCTTGAATCAGCTTTTTTCCAATGCGCCAGCAACAGACTGAAATGCACTGACGGAGCTTTATTGTAACAGAAGCTATTATTTGTTGATTAGCTCAATTGATAGTCTCCGCGATCGCGTTTAGCATTTACTCAATACTTGTCTATCAAAATAACAATGCAATACTGGCTTATCAAATCTGAACCTAACGACTACAGCATTCAAGACCTACAAACAGACCAACAAGCCATTTGGGACGGGGTAAGAAATTATCAAGCCCGTAACTTCCTTCGGCAAATGCAAACGGGGGACATCACCTTTTATTACCATTCCAACACGAAAACTCTAGGCATTGTCGGGTTAGCCAAAATAATTAAAGAGAATGTTATTGACCCAACTCAATTCGACCAAAACAGTCGCTACTACGACCCCAAATCCACGCCAGAAAAACCTCGTTGGCAAACGGTAGAAATAGAATTTGTGGAGTCTTTTCCGAAAATAATTGCACTCACCACGCTCAAAAGTGAGTTTATGGGCGAAGATTTTCATTTAGTGCGTAAAGGTAATCGGCTCTCGGTAATGCCTGTTTCCGACTCTATTGCCAAACGTATTTTCGCTCTTACAACAACACTATAAGCCTAATGGCTAGGCAACAAGCTTAGTTATCTGAGGAAATCCGTCCAAAAAATAGGGTGAAAACCTGGCTAGAACTCGACTTAACCTTGATTAGAATTAAGGTGAGAAAAAATCAACCAAGATTAGTTTTACTCCTTCCCTATGACCGCCACCTACTCAACTCCAACGACATCTTCCCCTCGTCCTTGGCTACCCGAACAAGTCTTATTCACTCCTACTGCTTTAGAGCAACCTTTTGGACAGCAAATTATAGAGCGAGTCCAACGCCTCAATTTACCAATTCAGAAGCTATCCTCAAATCGTATTACGGGGATTCGTGGGGACAATGAACGAGATACCTACGCCCGCGCTAAACGCACTCTCGCTGTTGTTACCGCACCTCCTAGTTCATTTAAACTTAGTCCGATTCCTCCCTCGGCTGACTGGCAATTCCACCTTGCCCAAGGCTGTCCCGCCCACTGCCAATATTGCTACCTGGCTGGAAGTTTATCTGGTGTTCCTATTACCAAGGTTTATGCCAATCTGCCCCAAATTTTAGAGAATTTAGCTGCCTATGAAAAACCGAACCAGCCTACCTCTTATGAAGTCAGTTGCTATACTGACCCTCTTGGTATTGAACATTTAAGCGGGGCATTAGCTGAGTGTATTCGCTATTTTGGCACAAGGGAATCAGGATATCTGCGTTGGGTATCTAAGTTTGCTGCGGTAGATAAGTTACTTGATTTGCCTCACAATGGACATACCCGTTGTCGCTTCAGTGTTAATGCTGCACCCATTTCTCAATTTCTAGAAGGAGGAACTGCTTCGGTAAGCCAGCGATTACAAGCCCTCCGTAAGTTAGCTCTGTCTAAATCTCTAGGCGGAGGTGGTTATCCTGTTGGTTTAGTGATTGCACCAATTATGGCAATCGACAACTGGCGAGAAGCATACAGGGACTTGTTGAACGAAATCAGTCAAACTCTTGACTTTGACTGTGATTTAACCTTTGAATTAATCACTCATCGCTTTACTCCCAAATCGAAACAGGTGTTGCAGTCTTGGTATCCCAACTCAAAACTAGATTTAGGGGAAGACAACCGTAGTATCAAGCGCAACAAGTTTGGTGGAAGTAAGTATGTTTATCAAGCTGAGATAATGGGGGAGTTACGGCAATTCTTTGCAACTGAAATCGCCCATCGTTTTCCCAATGCTCAACTACTCTATTGGACTTAGTACGAACTTATGCTAAACTAAAAGAGCCAACGCACCTAAGTGTGCCAAGAGAGGCAAAATTGGTGGTTCTCACCAGACAAAATGCTCGACCAAGATGAAATTCCTGTTAACAGGGGCGACATAGTTTGTAAAAGAGAAATCGAAACATAATAGAATATTTTTGTCTGCTGTCGGACAGCCAGTGGACGTTAAACAGATGCTTGCGGAGGGGAATCTGGACGGGGTTTCAAGTCAGAGATTGCTTGGAACTAGACAAACCCAATGAAACAAGAATCCCCCGTTAAATTGCTTCAGCGATTAACGGTGGGAGTGTCAACAAAATTATCTTGAACAAACCGCTATTGCCCATTTAGGATATTTAGGTTTTCCCCTAGAAAGCTATCCAGCCTTGGGGGGGGCTTTTGTGATGCGTCCGATTAACCTTGAGGATAGTGCGGATATTGTGACGGATGATCGATATTGAGACGGGAAAAGATTAACTTGGTGAAAAATTAATATCTGGGCTTACTTTCCGACAAGAAAGTAAGGGTTTTATGATCCTGATGGTGATTAAAGAATTGATTGAGATTACTATCTTTCTCAACCTAAAGTCTGATGATGATGTTAATAAATGTCTTTAGGATTGAATCAAATCCTGCGAAATACCACCAAACAATGGCTGAAGCCTTTGATAAAAAATTTGTAACTATGAAAAATCAACAAGATTCAATATTATCACCTGAAACAGGAAAAAATACTCTTTTCAATAAAGCTTTTCGAGACGACAACGGTAACATTGTCCTGGCTCAGAAACCGAATTTACCTATTTTAGTTGGATTAGCAGCAATTTTGCTAAAACTTTTTCTACCGACCAGTGGGAATCTTTCTCTGGGATTAGATGCGGTGGCTTTTGGCTCTTTGTTTACTTGGGCGTGGCTGGAATTATTTAATGGCGTTAACTACTTCCGACAAACTCTAGGATTGTTTGTCCTGCTCGGTATAATTGCCTCCAAACTTTCATGGTGAGGTATCTTGATTATCCATCTTACAAAAGTTTTGCTCTCCCCAAGGAGAAGGGGAGTCGGGAATCCTTACTTACTTCCGTAATAAAAAGCGACTTCCTTTTCTTTGAGAGGCGCAAACTCAGCGTCAGCTAACATTTGATTGAGTTTTTTGAGAGGAAGATGTTTTGCACCAATGCGAACAATGCGCGATCGCATCGTATTACTTACACCACTACGCTGACGATTGGCTTCTAAACCCATAACTTCGTGATAGAGGTTGAGCTTTGCTGCGGGGATGGGAGAACCATCTAAGTCTAGACCTGACGCGATCGCGCTATCAACTGCATCCGCACCTGTTGTTTGTTTCTCTTGGGACATAATGAAAAATCAAAAATTGACAGTAACCTCAGAATTTTACTGGATTTGATACAAGATAAGATATTTATTTGTTGCCAAATGCGGAAAGTTTGACCCTTAGTTAGCAGAAACTGCTGATTGGGAGTAAAGTTAAACTGCAAAACCTTACGAGGATTTTGGAGAAGTTGACCTGTTATCATTCATTTACGAGAGAACACCCTTCATCAAAAATTGCCCCCTCTAAATTAGCATGATCTAACTTAGTCCCCACCAGTTGAGTATTAGTAAGATCAGCATTACTCAAATCTGCATAGCTTAAATCCGCCCCGTTGAGGATAGCATTCTGTAACATCGCCCCGACTAACTTCGCTTTTCTTAAATTAGCTTGAGTTAAATTAGCCCCATTTAGATTAGCAATTACTAACTTAGTTTCAGCCAAATTAGCGCGATGCAAATTCGCACCAGAGAGATTCGCTTGAATTAAGTTAGCCCCTTTTAAATTAATTCCTGCTAAATTAGCTTTTTCTAAATTGATATTCTGGAAATTGCGATGACCTTGACTGTAGCGTTTCCGTAATTCTCCCACTTGGGTAACAGTGATTTCACGTTGGGGGGAATGATGATGGGTAAAGGTAAAAGTATCTCTACTGGCGATAACTTTTTGTACTTCCCGATAAAAAGGATATGTCCCAATTCCACTAAGATTAACCCAACCTCGCGAACGAGTTAAAGCGACAAATAACTGATTTCTTAGTTGCAGATTGCTTTCTTTTTTAGCAACTTCATCTAAACCAATTACATAGACCATATCTGCTTCATTTCCCTTTCCTTGATGTAAACTAGAAACGGTTATCGCCCCTTCACACCAAAATCGCTCAGGATAATATTGTTCAGTTTGAATTACATTACACTGAGGATAACCTGGGATAAAAATATCTAGACCCTGTTCTAATAAGAATTTTGCTGTTTGCTTTTGTAGCTGTTTGGCTTCGTAGGATGAACCTAAAATTAAAACTAGGATTTCTTTACTAGGACGTAAACCTTCATAGCGAAGATTATGGCGGATATGTTTGGCTAAAGCTGAAAGTTCTTCTTGGCGAGTTAAATAAGCTTGGAAATTGATTGTGTCATCCTCCCCAAGAGGGATTTGAAAGCGAACTTTTGCCCGTTGTAAAGTTACTTTCTGTTGCGGTAATAACTCCTGTTTTATTCCTTCCCAATTGGGATTATCAGCATCAACAAGACTATAACCAATTGCTTCCCAATCTTCTAAACGTGAGATTCCCGTTAAGATTCCTTGAGGGCGGAGTAATCCTAAGCAAAGGGCATGGGCTGCGGTTAAGATTAGGTGAGGGGTACGGTGAGAATGGAGAAGGATTTCTGTTTTCTGGATACCATTGCTATATTCTCCTGTTACTAAATGTCCTAATTCTTCCCCAAATAATTCACTCCCGTCAGGGCTTTTGAGTGTATCTAAATTTTGTAATTCATCATACGCCCAAATTAATCTTCTTTGTTCTGGTTGGTTGATATCAACAGGAGATAATGCTTGATAAGCTAACCAATAAAAGGGCTGTTTTTCTTGATACTTGAGTTCGTCTTTAACTAAAAAGTCCTGTGCTTCATCGATAAGAATAGCATCAAAAGTAGGAGGGATAGGTGCAGATTTTAGTAAATGAGTACAAGCAAGGGCTAATAATTCTGTGGGGTTATAATCTCCCCTTTCTTGCACATCTTTCACGGTAAGACAATGGACTCGCGCTTTTTCACAGAGAAGGCTATATAGTCCAGGCTTTTTTCCGCCCCATGCTGGTAAGATTTGCAATTTTGAATCAGGTTTATAACCTTGTTGGTTATTAGTAAAGTGACGTAACCATTGA
>JBBQDV010000027.1:0-21844 GCA_038320005.1 Cyanophyceae cyanobacterium | reverse complement strand
TGTTGCTCCAGTTCATAACACCGAAGGCTACCTTACTCACTTTATCGGCGTACAAACTGATATTACTCAACGCAGAGAAGCTGAAGAAGCTTTGCAAAAGAGCGAAGAGTTGTTCCGCCTCACTTTTGACCTTGCCCCCATCGGCATGGCGATTACAGACCTATCAGGGAAGTTTCTACGGGTAAATCAATCTCTCTGTGATGCCTTCAATTATTCAAAAGCAGAATTATTACAACAAAGTTTTCTCGGTCTGACTCATGGCGAGGACTTAGCCACCGATGTTTTTCTCAATCAGCAGTTAATTAAGGGGGAAATTAATCAGTTTCAAATCGAGAAACGATATCTGGCTAAAGGGGGTAAGATTGTTCATGCTCTTTTACAAGTTGGCTTACTGTGCGATCGCGAAGGTAAAACTCTTTATCTTATCCACCAAATTATTGATATTACAGATCGTAAGCAAATGGAAGAAAAGCTACTCCATGATGCTTGTCACGATTCCTTAACTGGATTAGCTAATCGTGCTTTTTTTGAGGCTCAGGTCAAAAAGGCGATCGCGAAAACCCAGCAAGACCCTGAGCATTTATTCGCCGTCCTCTTTCTCGACTTAGATCGCTTCAAAGTAATTAATGATAGTTTAGGGCATTTAGTGGGGGACAAATTATTAATCGCGATCGCGGAAAAACTCTCAGCTTGCACCTCCCCAGAAGATACCATTGCTCGTTTAGGAGGAGACGAATTTACTGCCTTACTGGAGAATATTTGCGATCGCAACGAAGGGATGCAATTTGCCAAACTCCTGCTCAAACAAATCAGTTCACCATTTAACCTCGAAGGCTATGAAGTCTTTATCAAAGCCAGTATTGGTATTGTTTTCAGTTCTGAAAAATATCAACATCCCGAAGAACTGCTACGAGATGCAGACCTCGCCATGTATCGCGCCAAAGAACTAGGAAAAGGACGCTACGAAGTATTTGATCAAGTCATGCACGAAAGTGCTGTTAGTCGTTTACACCTAGAAAACGATTTACAAAGAGCCTTAATCAACCAAGAGTTTCGAGTTTACTATCAACCAATAATTAACCTCACTACCAACACAGTTACTGGTTTTGAAGCCCTAGTTCGTTGGCAACATCCCACAAAAGGCTTAATTAGCCCAACTAATTTTATCGCGATCGCGCAAGAAACACGACTGATTATCCCCATCGGAGCATGGGTAATTCAACAAGCCTGCGCCCAACTCAAAGCCTGGCAAAAACAGTTTTCTTTACCTAACCTAACCATTAGTGTCAATATCACCGTAGAGCAAATCCACCATAACAAACTAGTTGCAGAAATAACCTCAATTCTGGCAGCAAACAACCTAGATAGTCGTTGTCTCAAACTAGAAATTACCGAAAGCCTCATGGTAGAAAATAGCTTTGCAGCAAACAAAGTTTTTTCCCAACTGCGTAAGCGCGAAATTCAGCTATGTATTGACGACTTTGGCACAGGCTACTCTTCCTTAAGCTACTTATATCGCTTTCCCATTGATATCCTCAAAATTGACCAATCTTTTATTCGTCGTCTAACCGCGAAAAACCAAAATTCTGTCTCTGTCGTCAAAACAATCATTAGCCTCGCCCAATCCCTCGATATGAAAGTCATCGCCGAAGGAATCGAAACCTTTGAACAACTGCAAAAACTTCAAGCCCTTGGCTGTACAGAAGGGCAAGGATATTACTTTACTAAACCCCTATCGAGTCAAGAAATCCCTGCTTATCTAGAAAAGCAGCTTAAAAAATAAAACAAATTACTTTGCCTTATTTACCGATGCTGAGGGAACTTACTCTTAAGCAACAAAGTCTTCCCATGCAAGAACTAAGTCAGTCAAAATTGTCCATTTGATCTCTGGCAATGTTAGGATACCTGACAGCCTAGATCGATTGTATTTTTAAAAATTATTCAGCTATTCATAAATGCTACTATCTCAAACAATTCGTTTTTTTAGTATTAGTTGCCTGTTATCATTTCCCCTCCTCGGATTAACCGCGATTAATCCCGCTCAGGCTCAGGAAACTCTATCTCCAGAAGAACTAGAGATGGAAGACGAAACTACTCCAAATTCGTCCTCCGCAGTCACTCGCCGTGACGGGTTATTGAGTATGCAAGGGGGAAATAGATTGATGAATGAAGCCAGCCAAGCCATCCAAACTGGTGACTATGATTTAGCTTCCCAACGCCTAAAAGAAGCCCGTCAAGTCTTTAACCAACTCTCAAACTTCTATCAACAACTTGCGGGTAGTTTTGCTGGCATTGATAATCGTGTTGCTGATTCTCAAAGATCTCAAGCCCTAGAAACTGCTCAGAAGCGAGATGACGCAACTTACCAACTAGCCTTAGTGCATCGTTCCCAAGACCAACCCGAACTTGCTGTTCCTTTGTTAATTCAAATTGTGCGTTCTCAAAATCCGACTACAGATTTGGGGGGAAAAGCTTATCAGCAATTATTTGAGTTAGGGTTTGTAACTTCCCCTTATCCCTCTAGTCCAGGGAATCCCTCCCCCTCTAACTAGAATTTTTCTGCTGACTCGATACAATAGAAAAAGAGATACCAGACCTGAAGCCTTGGGTCTGGAATTTTTGCGAGAGGAATACTCAATCCGAGCAGATTATTTTATCATTAACGAGATTATAGAGGAGTTTGGATGATTAGCTTACGACAATTTGAAGACCTAGTTAAAGCCAAGTTACCTGATGCAGAAGTATCTGTACGAGACATGAAAGGAGGAGACCATTTAGAAGCAACGGTAATTTCCTCAGAATTTGAAGGTAAATCAAGAGTGCAACAGCATCAGCTTGTTTATAGCGCAGTACAAGCGGAGATGGTATCAGAAGCAATTCACGCCCTAGCTTTAAAAACCTATACACCCCAAGCGTGGAAAGTTGCAAGTCAAGCAGTATAAAATGATAATTTCAGGAGATACACTTAAAAATTATGACACCAGAAACTAAACAAAGAATTGACGAGTTAGTGCAAAATAACAAAATTGTTATTTTCATGAAAGGAAATAAATTGATGCCTCAATGTGGCTTCTCCAATAACGTTGTCCAAATAATGAGTATTTTGGGTGTTCCTTTTGAAACAGTCGATGTATTAGCAGATTCTGATATTCGTAACGGAATTAAAGAATATTCCAACTGGCCTACAATCCCCCAAATCTACCTCGACGGTGAATTTTTGGGCGGTTCAGATATTGCCATTGAAATGTATCAAAGTGGTGAATTACAAGAAAAAGTAGAAGTTGCTTTAGCTTCTTAGCGCGAAATCAAGGGTGGGTAATAAATACCCACCCTAAACATTAATAACGTCCCGAATAGTCAACTTCAGTTTCTGGAAGTGCAAATTCAAAGTTAGAAGGATCTCTTAGAAAACGACTTACTTCTTCTTCTAAACGATGAATGAAAAAAGGTTCAAGAAGATCACTCTGGCGTAGACAAGATAAATAACCATCCATATACATGCGGAGGCTATCAAAGCGATAACCCCGATTCCACAAGTCCACCATTCCATCAGTTAATCTTTGGTAATAACGAATTGATTCTGTATCTGTGAGCATTATTTTAAAGGTCGATTAGACTAATTTTATTGGGTAGATTTCATATTCTCCAATTTTACCAAAATAGCAAGTTAGATTTCCTCTTTAAAGTTTTTCTGCAAACGATACAACCCTTTTTGTCTAACTAAAGTATCTCCCTTTTTAGATAGGCTTGTAAGACTTCTGGCACTTTTACCGTCCCATCAGATTGTTGATAATTTTCTAAGATTGCAGCCATGGTGCGACCTACTGCTAAACCAGAACCATTGAGAGTATGCACAAAGTGAGTTCCTTTCTTTCCTGCTGTTTTGAAACGAATATTAGCTCTTCGTGCTTGGAAATCTTTAAAGTTAGAACAACTAGAGATTTCTCGATAGTTATTAGTAGAAGGTAGCCACACCTCTAAGTCATAGCATTTAGCAGCCCCAAAGCCTAAGTCTCCCGTACAAAGTTCAATAACACGGTAGGGGAGTTGCAAGACTTGAAGAATTGCTTCCGCATTACCAACAAGAGACTGATGTTCTGTTTCAGAAGTTTCAGGATGGACAAATTTGACTAATTCTACTTTATTAAATTGATGTAGTCGAATTAATCCTTTCGTATCTTTTCCATAGCTTCCCGCTTCACGACGAAAACAAGGGGTATAGGCGCAGTAAGAAATAGGGAGTTGGGATATATCAAGTATTTCGTCCCGATACAAATTAGTTAGTGGAACTTCTGCGGTCGGGGTCAGCCAAAGGTCATCCCCTTCACATTTAAAGCTTTCTTCCGCAAATTTTGGTAGTTGTCCTGTGCCAGTGAGAGAGGCGGTATTCACCAGTACAGGGGGCATTACTTCCGTATAACCTGCTGCTACCTGTTGCTCAATCATAAAGTTGATTAAGGCTCGCTCTAAGGCTGCTCCTGCCCCCATCAGGGAAACAAAACGGCTCTGGGCAACTTTGACCGCCCGTTCAAATTCAAGAATACCTAGTCTTTTGCCAATTTCATCATGAGATAGCACTTCAGCTTTAGTTTTATATTCATCCCCCCAACGACGGATTTCAATATTATCCGCTTCACTTTTGCCAATGGGGGTAGATTCACTAGGAGGATTGGGTAGTTTCAGCAGCAGGCTATCAAGTTGCGCTTTAATCTCTTTTTCCTGGGGTTCTAGTTCCCCTAGCTGACTTTTGACCTGATTACCTTCTTCTTTGAGGGCTTTAATCTCTTCACTTTGCGGATTTGCACCACTCCTCATTTTTTCGCCCACAGCTTTACCAATTTCGTTGCTACGGGCTTGTAACTGAGAGCGAACTAGCTCTATTTCCCGTTGTTTTTCATCTAGGGTTAGAATTGGCTGTAGGTCATATTCTTTCGGATTACGACGCTTGAGTAGTTCTTGAAAATGGTCGGGATTATCGCGGAGTTGTTTGAGGTCTAACACAGGTCTGCTAATTATTAGTTTTCCCTTGTTAGGATATCCATTTTTGTTCCTAGTTTGTTAACATATCGTTTAGCGCGAAAGGCGACTGAGTAACCAAGTGGAGATAATTAAGCCAGCAAAGTGGGCGCTAATTATTGTGACAGTGGCTTGAATAACAAGTAAATCGACAGGTTGCACTAAACGAGAAGCTTGTTCTATGGTAAATGTCCCGACCCCTTGGGGAATGGTGAAGGTTTTGGTAAGAGTTGCACCAGTAATCGCTTGCGCCCCGACAATGGAAAGAAAGAGTCCGAATAGATTAACGAATACTCCTAGACGAACTTCCTTGAGCGTATCTTGTTTAGTGGGACGTTCCGCAGGATTAGAATTAAGTAGTAACCTAGCTACGCCAATGTAGCGAAAACAAAAGTAAATCGCGACGATTAGGGTAACTAGCCCACAGATGGAGAGAAAGAGGGCAAGGGCTGCCCCAGGTGCTGCTTCGGCATTAAAGACTCTGCTGAGGACGGCAACCACTGTAGCTAAGGAAGCAAGGACTCCGATGAAAATTTGTAGCCAAAAGCCAATTTGACCATATCTTCTCATGGTATCAGCAACTTCTTGAATGGCACGGGGGACTTGATTTGTTGGGTTTAGGTTTAATTTATCTTGTTTCTTCATGGTGTATGGGGTTAGATACTCGCATTAACAAATTGAAACGAGTGAGAAGATTGCACTATACAAAACTATTGTCTCAAATTCTTTGCCCTATCGTGAACACTTTTCGTAAGGTTTCCAATCAGATACTCTCACCCCATCACCCTCTCACCCCATCATTCCTAACGGTGTGGAGAACGATAAAAAGGCTTCTTAACAACTTGACCAGGGTAGTTTTTACCGCGAATTTGCACTTCTAGGGATTGTCCTATTTTAGCAAGGTTGATGGGAAGGTAGGAAAGCGCGATCGCGCTTTCAAGAGTAGGTGAATATGTCCCACTAGTTATTACCCCAATCTCCTTGCCTTCAAACAGCACGGGATAACCATGACGGGCAATATGTCGTCCTTGCATTTTTAGGGCAGTCAAACGACGCTTCAGACCAGTTTGCTTTTGTTTTTCTAAGGCTTCTCTACCAATAAAATCCCCTTTTTGTTCAAGATGAACTAGCCAACCTAAGCCTGCTTCTAAGGGGGTGGTAGTTTCATCAATATCCTGTCCGTATAAAGCTAGGGCGGATTCTAAGCGTAGGGTATCTCGCGCCCCTAAACCACAGGGGGTAACTCCAGATTCTAGTAATGCTTGCCAAAGTTCAACGCCAATATTAGGGTCTATCATAACTTCAAAGCCATCTTCGCCAGTATAACCAGTGCGAGCGATAAAGCTGGGAGTATCGAGGATGGTCGTATTGAAATGTTCAAAGGCTTGCAGTTGCGATAAGTCATCTTTTACTAAGGGTTGTAATTTTGCTGCTGCTTCTACTCCTTGTACCGCAATAAGAACCTTATCTAAGGAGAGGTCTGTAAGTTGAACTCCAGTATCTTCTAGTTGCGTTTCAATCCACTCCTTATCTTTAGTCCGAGTCGCAGCATTAACGATCATCATCCCTTGATCATTACCTTGGTAGTAGAAGATAATATCATCAATAATGCCCCCATCGTGATTAAGTAAAACGCTATATTGGGCTTGACCTGGTTGTAAAGCTTCTAGGTTAGAAGGGACTAATTTTTGTAAGCACGCTTTTAGGTTCTCTCCTGTTAAACTAAACTTACCCATGTGGGAGATATCAAACATCCCTACTGCGTTGCGAACGGCTTGGTGTTCTTGCTTCAGTCCTGAAAATTGTACAGGCATTTCCCAACCAGAAAATCCCGTCATTTTAGCTTTGTTTTCAATAGCAAGATTAAATAGAGGAGTACGAGTAAGGAGTGGGTTTGTTTGGGTCATCGTTTCTAAGCGAGTACATAGGACAATATTCCCTCAACTTTAGCGCGTTATTAAGTCTCCCCTCGTTCAAAGTTGACGGATTTTATTGCTAAAAATCTATTTAATAATTCTGTGACTATTGATTCTCTCCTTGCACCCTATCAACGTTTTGGTGTTAATCTCGGTTTAAAGCGTATCCAGCAACTTCTTTCTACTCTCGGAAACCCTCATCAGCAAGTTCCAATTATTCATGTGGGGGGAACGAATGGGAAGGGTTCGGTTTGTGCTTATTTGGCTGCTGTTTTAAAGGAATCGGGGTATAAGGTGGGACGCTATACCTCGCCTCATCTAGTTGATTGGACGGAAAGGATTTGTTTAAATAATGTTCCCATTCCCACTTCAGAATTTGAGGAATTATTAGTCAAAATTAATCGGGTTACAGCGGAATTTCTAGAAAAGCCAACTCTGTTTGAAGTGGTGACTGCTGCTGCTTGGCTATATTTTGCCCAACAAAAGGTTGATATTGCGGTGATGGAGGTGGGGTTAGGGGGACGACTAGATGCAACGAATGTGGTTGACTCTCCTTTGGTCAGTGTAATTACTTCTATTAGCCGTGAACATTGGCAAGTTTTAGGGGATACGGTGGGAAAAATTGCCTCAGAGAAGGCTGGTATCCTTAAGAAGGGCTGTTCGGCGGTAATTGGAAAGTTACCCTTAGAAGCGGAAGAAGTTATCGCTAAACGAATGCAGGAGTTAGATTGTCCTGGGGTTTGGGTTCAACCAGCGCAAGTATTACGCGAGGAGAATAAGCTGCGGTGGGTAGTTTATGAGGAGATTGAATATCCTTTACCTTTATTGGGAGATGTACAGTTAAGTAATAGCGCGATCGCGATCGCAACTCTCCAAATTCTACAACAACAAGGTTGGCAAATTCCCCTAGAATCTATTCAAGCAGGAATGGGAAAAACCCAATGGCTGGGAAGACTACAATGGTATCCTTGGCATAATCAAAATATTCTCATTGATGGCGCACATAATCCCGCTGCTGCTTTAGGGTTACGTCAATATGTTGATAGCCTCGATACTCCAGTAACTTGGGTGATGGGAATGTTATCAACAAAAGAACATCGGCAGATATTACAAATCTTATTACGTTCTGGGGATACTTTAGCTTTAGTTCCTGTACCCAATCATAGTAGTGCGGATCTCCATCAGTTGCTAATTCTCGCTCAAGAAGTTTGTCCTGATCTAGAAGCAGCTAATATGTACGATAATGTATTTACAGCTTTAGAGATAGCATTAGAGCAAGATAAACTTATTGCTTTGTGTGGTTCACTTTATTTAATTGGTCATTTTTTCAGTTAGTAAGATCACAATCTTATTAAAATTGTCAAAACGATAATACTCAGGGGATAAGATGAGAAATAGTTAATCCTGTCGGGTAAGTTCTCCGCTTTGGGAATAGTAAAGAAGTAGAGCAGAAAACGCCCCGATTATTAAATAACAAACTACAATATTTTTTGAGCGACTGAACTTATGACAGAAGAAACTAGACAAAATCAGCCTCAACGTACCCCTGCACCACCGCCACCCCCACCAATGTCAGGACAGCGAGCGCAACAGGCGCAACAAAGAACACAACAGGCTCGTAGGGCAGCGACAGAGGCGACTCAACAACTGCGTCAACCGACAGCAAATCGTTCTATAGCAACAGATCAAACTCAGATCAGAAGAACTCCCCAAGGGATTCCTGCAACACCAATAACATCAGCGTCCCGTTTTCAACCTTCTCCAGGACAACCCAGCTTAAGAGACATTATTAATAAAGCTTATGAAGAGGGTTTTTCTGATGTTCATACAGGTGTAGGAGAAAAACCACGATTTCGCGATCGCGGTGATATGATTTCTACAGATTATGAAGTAACCGACAGACAAACTTTCATGAGTTGGCTTCATGAAGTAATGACCGATGAGGAAATTCGGCGTTTTCAAGAAACTCTTGAGTTTGATGGGGCGACTCAATACGACTTTGCGAGGGTGCGGATTAATATTTTTGATACCCTCAACGGACCAGGGATGGTATTGCGGTTAATTCCGTTGAAAATCTTAACCATGGAACAGTTAAACCTACCTGGGGTTTTTAAAGATATTTGTCACTATCACAAAGGCTTAGTTCTCGTCACTGGACCGACTGGTTCGGGGAAATCAACGACAATGGCAGCAATGGTGGATTATATTAATACCAATATGCCCAAGCATATTATTACCATTGAAGACCCGATTGAATTTGTCCACCAAAGTCGTAAATCCCTGATCCGACAACGAGAAGTTGGGATGCATACCCTCCAGTTTGATAATGCCCTCAAAGCCTCCTTGCGGGAAGATCCAGACTTGATTCTAGTCGGTGAGATGCGGGATAAGGAAACCGTAAATACAGCCCTGAAAGCCTCGCAAACTGGTCACTTAGTGATGGGAACTCTCCACACCAATAGTGCCGTTAAAACGATTGAACGTATTTTAAACCTTTATAGTGCAGAAGAACAAGATTCGATGCGAGTCGCGATCGCGGAATCTCTAGTTAGCGTAATTTCCCAAGGCTTATGTCGTACCACTGATGGTAAACGGGCAGCTTTTCATGATGTCTTACTGAATACTGAAACGATCAAAGACTATATTCGCGATGGAAAATATAGTGAAATCACTGCCTTAATGGAAGATGGCGAATTTGATGGGATGATCACCATGAACAAATCTCTATTTAATCTTTATCAAGATGGACGTATCACTGAAGAAATTGCCTTAGAATTATCTCCTACCCCAAACGAGATGGCACAAATGCTTCGTGGTCGTGTTTAAAATTTCCGTTTAGTTATATTAGTGTATAGATCAGGCTTGATAAAATCCCTGGTCTATTTTTTTATGAAGTTACCGAAGCAAGTCCCCGAAATATTTAAAGGAATTGCCCTTTTCACCCCAGGGGGTGATGTAATTTATACTATTGATCCTCATAAACGCGATCAATGGCATATTAATCTTTGTAACCAACTACAACATATTTTTCATCTCTGTGAACCGCCTCATTTTCTCATTCCTGGCTATACAGCAACCATTGATAATTGCTACAATAATCGCTCCCAAACCATTGAAACTATTGCCGAAGTTTATCCTGGAGTACAACGTTATCAAGTCTTACTTAATGCCATTTTCAGCACAAAAAACTTAGTTTGGCAAGTTCATCCTTGGCAAGAAAAAGAATGTGATCCTTGCCTTCTTGAAACCTACCGTTCTCGATTTCCTCAATTATGGGAAGAACATAACCTTGTTCAGGAATATAATCAATCTGATCCAGCTATCTCCTTACCTCCCGAACCTGCCCCTCCCTCAAGATCTGGTTACGTTTTGCGCCTATTTGTATCTAGTAACCATGAAGGGGTAGAAACTATCTTGCAGAACATTCATTCATTATTAGAAAACCAATTGCATTCTCCCTACACCCTAAAATTAATTGATGTTTATAAAAATCCTGAACAAGCAGAACTCAATCAAGTTTCCGCCACCCCCACCTTAATCAGAGTTTGGCCCCAACCTGTTCGCAGAATTGTCGGGGAGTTAAATGATTTGCCCAAAGTTTTACAAATTTTAACTACGGGCTGAGATAGTTCACCGTTAGTCGGAAACAAATGTAAGCTAAAAAAGAAGTTACTCTAAGATTAAGTCATGAGTGATCATCCGCGTTCCCAATGGGATTTAAAGAGATTTGTGGAAACTTTAACGTTTTTTGAAGTTATTCCCTTTTTGGGTTGTCTACAACGGATACTAACAGGGAAGAAACAAGAGAAAATTGATCAACCAGAAGAGGCAAAAATGGGTGTAATTTTAGTAGCCGGGGCGACGGGAGGAGTAGGTAAGCGAGTTGTCTCCCGACTCCAAGCTGAAAATTATCCAGTACGGGCATTAGTCAGAAGCATCGAACGGGCAAAACCCATCTTAGGAGATATCGACTATTACGAAGGAGATATCACTATTCCTGACAGCTTACAACCACAATTAATGGCAGATGTTGCAGCGATTATCTGTTGTACAGGTACAAGAATCCAACCTGTTGAAGGAGATACCCCAAACCGAGATAAGTATTACCAAGGGGTGAAGTTTTATCAACCTGAAGTTGCCGAATCTACTCCTGAAGCCGTGGAATATAAGGGCATTAAAAATTTAGTACAACTAGCAACTCAGTATATTAAGAACAACCGTAGTCGTAGTATTTTTGATTTTAGCCAAGCATCGCCAGAAATCAAATCTCTTTGGGGGGCGGTAGATGATGTGGTTATGGGAGGGGTGAGTGAAAGTGGCATGAGTTTTCAAGAAGATTGGGCGGTTTTCTCTGGTAATGTTTCCACTGAAAATAATGGTGGTTTCGCTTCTGTGAGGACTCGTAGTCTTGACCCACCCTTAGATTTATCCGCATATCAGGGCTTTGAGTTACGGGTGAAAGGCGATGGAAAACGCTACAAATTTATTGCCCGTTGTGAAGATAGATGGGATGGAGTCGGTTACAGCTATTCCTTTGATACGGTTCGAGATCAGTGGCTTACGGTTAATATTCCCTTTGCAGACCTTATCCCTGTCTTTCGGGCAAAAACTGTTCCTGAAGCTAAATTCGCTGCGGATCAAGTTCGGGCAATGCAATTAATGTTAAGTAAGTTTGAATATGATCAGGGTTTGAATCCTACTTTTGAAACTGGCTATTTTCAGTTAGAGGTGGAGACAATTAAGGCGTATGGTGGGGAATTAACGCCCCAATTTATCCAGATTAGTTCCGCTGGTGTAACCCGTCCAGACCGTCCAGGTATTAATCTCGAAGCAGAACCCCCCGCAGTGAGGATGAATGACCAACTAGGAGGACTTTTAACCTGGAAATTACGGGGAGAAGAGGTGATTAGGGATAGTGGCTTAACTTATACGATTATTCGCCCTTGCGCCCTTACAGAAGAGGCAGAAACTCAAGGTTTAGAGTTTGATCAAGGGGATAATTTGAAAGGACAGGTTAGCCGAAACGCGATCGCGCATCTATGTCTTACCTTACTGAAATCTCCCCAGGCTTGCCATAAAACCTTTGAAGTCCGACAAAAAGAAACTAAATCTTCAACTCAGGAGTTGCAGGATATATTGGCGAATTTAGAAATTGACTAAATAAGATGAATCAAGAAAAATCTGTAAAACTTTTAGTAATTGAAGATAATGAAGCTATTCGTTGTAACATTGTTGAACTCCTAGAAGCAGAAAATTTTCAAGTAGTAACCGCAACAAATGGAAGACAAGGTATTGAACTGGCAATTCAAGAGTTACCTAGTCTCATTCTTTGTGACGTAATGATGCCAAAACTCAATGGCTATGGTGTCTTGACTCAGTTGCGAGAGAATGAACAAACCGCAACTATACCTCTGATTTTTCTCACTGCTTTAGAAGATAAAGTCAATACCAGACAGGGGATGGAACTTGGGGCAGATGATTATTTAACTAAACCTTTTACGGCAAAAGAACTATTGCGGGCAATTCATATTCGCTTAAATAGACACGCCCAAATTGAACAAGAACAATCTCAAAAACTAGAAGATTTACGCAGCAGCATTACTCTTTCCTTACCTCACGAACTAAGAACTCCCCTCAATAGCATTCTCGGTTTTACAGAATTATTACTAGAGCAATCTGAGTATCTCAATACTGTGGAAACTCGTGAAATGCTACTAGGTATTCAAACTTCTGGGAAACAACTATTTCGCATCATTCAAAATTTCCTTCTCTACGCAGAGTTAGAAATTCAAGCAGTTCATCCTAAAGCAAATGCTTATAAATCTTGTCAGCAAATCAGCTACCCAAAAACAATTATTACCGCAGTGTGTATGCAGCAGGCAAAATATGCCCAACGCCAAGAGGATTTGCGCATAGAATTGCAGGATGCTGCCATAAAAATAGCAACTAATCTTCTTAAAAAGATGGCGGAAGAAATTGTTTTTAATGCCTTTAATTTTTCTCAACCTCAAACCCCCGTCTCGATAAGTAGTGAAGTTATTGGCGATAATTTTGTTTTGAGTGTTGTTAACCAAGGTAAGGGGATGACTACGGCACAAATTAAGCAAGTTGGTGCTTATATGCAGTTTGAACGGAAGATGTATGAACAGCAGGGGGCTGGTTTAGGCTTAACTATTGCTAAACGCATTGCCCAAATTCATGGTGGCAAATTACAGATTGAAAGCAAATTAGGCGAGGAAACAAAGGTTTCTGTCATACTTCCCGTTGCCAAGGATCTTTGATTCTTTACTGTTTTCGCTCAAAATTAACCATTTTTACGCTTTTTCTGTTCTGATTGTGGATCGAGTTTGACAATTAACTGAGAATATTAGAGTATAATTGCTAATTATCATTAAACTGAAGCAGTTTAATTTACTGAAGATTAAAAAAGTCTACTTAGATAAAATTAAAATACCCACCAGTTAGGCATCATTATGTCAAGAGAAAACCAGTTAACCCCTATCATTTCTGGCAACGAAGGGCAGGATGAAGAAGCCAGCCTAAGATCAGCATCCTTAGCAAAATCATGGGCGAAAAAATATGTACAAAAGCTGACCAATTGGGAGGATAAATATGATGGTAGTCGCAAAGAAATTATCGAGCGTCTCCTCCATACTCTACGCAGCAATAGCGCCCAAGGCTGGGTTAAGACAGAATCTCTCTTAGGGAAAGAAGTACAGCGACAGGGCATAGATCCTAGCTTAATTGATCCTTGGCAAATTTCTCAAGATGTTCATGATATTTGCGCGATCGCGCTTTGGTCTTATGCAGAAAATACAGACCCTAAACGCTTAAGTGTTCTCGCTGCTGCTGAAATTGGCGCAGTCCGCAAAAAATACACTGAACAAGATCCTCGGGTTATTGGCTTTGTCAGTATGCAGTTATTTAATACCCGTCAGTACATCCTCCAGCCCCTACCACCGCAAGAAAAAGCCATTGTTGCCGAATACTTCAAAGTGATTGATGACCTCTTGTATATGCCTCTCCAACGGGCTTATAGTGCAGCAGCAAAATATGACTATGACTCTCCCTTATTAGAGATGGTACGCAAGGGTCTTCCTTTAAGTAGTGATATTGCTCATCATGTCTGTCACGAAATACTAAAGATTTATCCTAATTATCAGTGCTATAGTGGCAATCTTCAAGATCAAATGGTCTTGACTTCTAGTATTCGGGATGTAGAGATGTTTCAGATTTATCTCTGGGTTTGCGTTCTGGAAAATAATGTTGAATCAATCCAAGAAGAATTATTTCCCCTCTGTACGATGCTTTATCCCTGCTTAAAAGTACGCTGGAAATTAGTTCAAGAAATGATTCATCTTATCGGTGAAGAAATGCGGATGTGTTTCCAACCCGAACAAGAAAAACTCGTTCATCCATATTTTGCTGCGATGACGCAAATGTTCTCTCCGGAAGTCTTTCCTGACATTTCATGAAACTTATCTTTAAGTTGATTGATGAAAAGATTTTTTTAGGAAACAGGATTAACCATTTTTTGCTCTCATTATTATTATTAAAAGGAAAAGAGAGGGGATTTCGCTTCCCTCTCCTCAACAGTTTCTCGCTAACTGTTATCTCTACTTATTATTCCTTTGTAGATACTACTTCTTCTGTAGAAGCAGCTTCTTCACCAGAGTTTTCAGCATTATCGGTAGATGCGGTATCATCTTCTGATTCAGTTGTTGCTACTGCGACTGGGGTTTCTTCAACAGGAGTCTCTTCTGCTTGTGCTACTTCTGTCGTTTCTTCAACAGGAGTTTCCGTAGTTGCTTCTGGGGTTTCTTCAACAGGAGTTTCTTCTGCTTGTGCTACTTCTGTCGTTTCTTCAACAGGAGTTTCCGTAGTTGCTTCTGTCGTTTCTTCAACAGGAGTTTCTGTAGTTGCTTCTGTGGTTTCTTCAACGCTTGTTTCCGCTACTTCTGTAGTTGCTTCTGTTTCTTCCGTAGCAGAGGGAATTTCTTCAACAGAAGTGTCAATACCTTGAGCTTCATCTAGAAGTTTTTGACGATACTTCGCAGCCATTTCATCAGCTTTGTCAAAAACTAATTGGCGGTTTTTGAGCATATCCCCTGGTTCAGGTTCGAGTTGCTTGGTAGAGAGAGAAATTCGACCTCTTTCTGCATCTAGGTCAATAATCATCACCTTCAACTCATCATTAACCCCAAAAACACTATGAGGAGTGTCAATATGGTCGTGGGAGATTTCCGAGATGTGTAACAAACCACTTACACCACCGATGTCAATAAATGCACCGTAAGGCTTGATTCCACGGACTGTTCCAATTACCACTTCGCCCACTTCTAAGCCATTCATCTTCCGTTCAACTAAAGCACGGCGATGGCTGAGAACAAGGCGGTTACGGTCTTCATCTACTTCTAAGAATTTTAAAGGTAAATCTTGACCAACCAAGTCTTCTTTTGCTTGGCGGGTGCTGATGTGTGAACCAGGAATAAAGCCCCGTAGTCCTTCGATGCGAACTAATGCACCACCTCGGTTAGTGGCGAATACGCCAGAACGAACAGTTGCGTCTTCAGTTTGAAGTTGGCGAACTCTTTCCCAAGCCCGCATATACTCGATGCGACGGATAGAAAGGGTTAGCTGACCATCTTCATTCTCATCAGTCAGAATGAAAAATTCTCGCGTTTCGTTTGCTTGTAAAACTTCTGTGGGGTCTTCAACACGATTAATCGACATCTCCTGAATAGGGATGTAAGCTGCTGTTTTCGCGCCAATATCAATTAATGCTCCGCGAGGTTCCATGCTAAACACAGTACCCGCGACCACGTCCCCTGGATTAAAATGATAGTCGTACTTATCCAGCAGGGCTGCAAAGTCTTCGTGAGTAAAGCCTATTTCTTTAGTGGCGGTGTTGTTCTGACTGACCATGTGTGTTGAAAATTCCTCTTTTTATTTTTAATAACTACTACTGTGCCTCCTGTCGATGTACACTCACTCAAATAGTGTTTAGCCTACACCTCCATTACACTTTTTACATTCCCTGCTGGGGTATAGCAGGAGAAAAAAATCTCAGGTTGGGGTAGTTGTCAAAGCCTTTTGTGAAAAAAAGTTTTTGACTCCAGTGTAGCGTGATTAAGGCAATGCACTAGATTAATCTCGTCGAAAATCTTGATTAAAAATAGTTATTCACTATTGATAATTGACGACTGATACTAATACGCCCACCTTATCCTCAATTCTAACAGTTTTTGCTTTTTATCTTATTCTTTTTTTGTATTCCCTTTTCAGCCTCAAGAAAGGAGTAGCGATGAGGTCGAATGCCAGTTGAGCGCGGAGGAAGAATCACTTTCTGCTTGATTTTGCAACTGTTCTAAGGTATCAATAAAATCTCGAATCCCTCGAAATTGACGATAAACAGAAGCAAAGCGCACATAGGCTACCTCGTTTTCCTTCCTGAGATGACGTAGCACCGTTTCCCCGATGTCGTTACTGCTGATTTCTCGCGAGGAAAATTGTTGTAGTTCCACTTCGAGTTCATCAACAATAGTTTCTAGACGACTGTGAGGAATGCCAGTTTTTTCGCAAGCTCGAACAATTCCGCGCAGTAGCTTGGACGGATCAAAGGATTCGCGACGACCATCACGTTTAATGACCGTAATCGGCACAAATTCAATCCGTTCATAGGTGGTAAAACGGTGTTTACACTGCAAACACTCTCTACGCCGTCTGACACTTTGTCCAGCTTCTGTAGAACGAGACTCAAGTACGCGACTTTCTGTATGTTGACAATAGGGACATTGCATGACATGAAATCCTCAGACAAGCTCGATATTTTTATTTAAATGAGCAAGGTAAGTTTAGTTTTAATCATTAAAACGCAAAATCTGAGCCGTAAGATTTTCTACTTTTTGTTAACCATAGGTTAAGACTTGTAGGCACTTTTCGGCTCAGGGCTGATCCTGAAATATGTAATTTCTTAGGGATGAGATAGAGTTATTTCCCGATGCGAGGGGGTTCACGAAACGCGATCGCGAAAAAGAGAACTCCTATCGCTGTAGCCAAAATGAAAATATAAGCAACACTTTCCATGTCTATATTCCTTTATTTAATTACTTAATAGTCTATCAAGAAAACCTGTTTATTTAAATAGGGGATCGGTATTGATCCCCTATCTTACCAGCAAAATAAGTTTAGTTACTTATTGCTTTTCACGCTGTTTTTACACAGTTTCTTTTTTCCGAGTGGTAGCATCACCTAGTTTTTGGAATGCTCCAAATTCGACTTGCTCACCTAAATCAGCTTCTACACCAGCGAAGACATCGCGGAATAGGGTGCGAGAACCGTGCCAAATATGACCAAAGAAGAATAATAAGGCGAAGCAAGTATGACCGAAAGTAAACCAACCTCTAGGACTAGTACGGAATACACCGTCCGAGTTGAGGGTTTCGCGATCAAAGTCAAAAGGCTCACCAAGTTGGGCTTTACGAGCGTACTTTTTGACAGTAGGCGCATCGGTAAAGGTTTGACCATTATATTCTCCACCGAGGAGAGTTACAGTAACGCCAGTTTGCTCGATACTGTATTTAGATTCTGCCCGTCTGAACGGAATATCCGCCCGAACAACACCTTCATCGTCAGTTAAGACAACAGGGAAGTTCTCAAAGAAATTGGGCATACGACGGACATTTAGTTCGCGACCTTCTGCATCGGTAAACAGAGGGTGTCCAAGCCAAGCTGTCGCAATCCCGTCACCAGTATCCATCGGACCAACACGGAACAAACCACCTTTAGCGGGGTTATTACCGATATAGTCGTAGAATGCTAGTTTTTCAGGAATTTGACCCCAAGCTTGTGTTTCTGTTGCACCCGCTGCTAGATTAGATTGAACTCTGCGCTCGATCTCTTGTTGGAAATATCCCTGATCCCATTGATAACGGGTAGGTCCAAAGAGTTCGATTGGGGTGGTAGCGTTACCGTACCACATTGTTCCGGCGACCACGAAGGCAGCAAAGAAGACCGCAGCGATACTACTTGAGAGAACTGTCTCAATATTCCCCATCCGTAAAGCTTTGTAAAGCCGTTCGGGAGGACGGACGCTCAGGTGAAATAATCCAGCAATAATACCGACCACACCAGCTGCAATATGGTGAGCAACTACACCGCCTGGGTTAAAGGGGTTAAACCCAGCAGGTCCCCACTCTGGGGCAACTGCCTGGACATGACCTGTCAGCCCGTAGGCATCAGATACCCACATTCCTGGTCCCCACAACCCTGTGAGGTGGAATGCTCCAAAGCCGAAGCAGAGTAAGCCAGATAAGAATAAGTGAATCCCAAACATTTTGGGAAGATCTAAAGCAGGTTCACCAGTACGAGGATCAAAGAATAATTCTAGATCCCAATAAACCCAGTGCCAACAAGCAGCAAGGAATAGTAAACCAGATAAAACGATGTGCGCGATCGCGACACCCTCAAAAGACCAGAAACCAACGTTTGCGGAAGCTTCGCCAGTAATACTCCAACCGCCCCAAGAATCTGTTACGCCCAAACGAGCCATGAAGGGAAGTACAAACATCCCTTGTCGCCACATTGGGTTTAAAACTGGATCACTCGGATTGAACGTGGCTAACTCATACAAAGCCATTGAACCCGCCCAACCGGCGACCAATGCTGTATGCATTAAGTGAACTGAAATCAGACGACCTGGGTCATTCAGGACGACTGTATGAACTCGATACCAAGGTAGTCCCATCGACTACACTCCTCCTACTAATTAATATTTTTTTGTCGATCAGATAAGTTTGTCACCGAAAGTAATCTACTAATCCTTGAGTATAAGCACTCCTGGTAACAAATTTATTTAAAATGAGGATTATTTAAAGAAGTGTAACTATTGTTAGAACCGATTGCAAGAGCAGTTTCAGGTTTCATTACTAAAAATCAGCAAGAATTTAGCTCCTCTGTTCCCCCATTTATTCAAAATCTAGATCGACAATTGAAGTCAATTCTAGTGTACCTAAACCGAGGCTTTCTGGGGAAACGGTGTGAGCTTCAAAAAGTGCGATCATTTCTCTGATTTTTGGTTGTCCTTTGGCTTTTCCTGTCACTCCCTTCGCAATCACTAAGCCACAAAAACCTTGAGCTATTTTTACCTGTGTTTCCCACTGGCTCTTGGTTTGGACATGATGAGGGTCGTCTTTAATGAACTCGCCAAAGAGTTGTAACTCACCGTCACCTAGTTGGAGAATTCCTAAGTCATAGACTTCTTCTTTTAAGGGGTCTTCCCCAGTGGTGAATAAAATTCCTTCCACACCTTGAGCTTCTTCTAAGTATTCGATCATTTCTTCAGCTTTGGGGCGAGAAGTTTGGACAATAACTACGGGTAAACCTACGCCAATTTTTTTTGCACCTTGAGATTGATAATGTTTATCCCGACTACGCTGAATGATATCTAGCCATTCCCAAGGTAAAGTACCAATACTAATCATGGCATCTTCAGGAATGAGGTCATCCTCAATGCTGGTCTGGGAGGGAGAGTCGAAAAATGAGGTTTCAGCGGATTCGAGGGACTTTAAAAGTTCTATTTCTAAGTCAGGGTTGGTGGAAACTTTTGTGGTGATAGTTTTGGAGTTTTTATTCTCTTCAAGGGGTAGTGAAATTGTATATTCTTTTTCCAGGGGAGGAGAAATTTCTGCACCTAAATCAGCTGCGGTATCTTCAAGGAAAGAAGATAAGCTTTTGAGAGCAGTGTAGAGAGTTAAGGCTTCTTCTTCATCAAGATAGTTTCTCATGCCTTCATAAGGATGAATACTACCAAAGCTGATTTGGTTAGTAAAGTCTAAAAATTCCGCTTCCTGAAAGTTCTCAAAATCCTCTGAGTCTTCGATTTCAAAGGTTATAAACCAACAATCTTGACTTAAGAAGGCTTCTTCGACCCTTTCTGGGATGTCTTCTAGGATCGTTTTGCGAAATTGGTTTAAGGATTCAAAAGAACGGTAAAAGAGAATACCATATTCTTCCCCTAGCATTCCTAAAGCAGTAGCGTACAGGTGAGTTGTTCCCCAACAATTAATTTCAATCTTGATTATATTGTGGTCATCAAGGATATCCCAAGGAGCAATAGCCCAGATTTGGAGCGCACTTTCTTGTAAAGGTTGGGTATATTGGGGTGGGAAGTTAGGAGGTTGTTTGTCGCCAACTTGATCAAAGTTAGAGAAAAGTTCATCAATGAGGGGTAGAGAGTTGACATAATCAACTTTAATGTCTAAGTCTTGTAGAACTCCACGCAGGAAAAATTGAATTTCGCGATCGCGCACTAAAACTTTCTGTGGTCGGGCAGGCATCACCCCTCCAATTGGCGTTTCTATCGCATTTAGCAGCGTCCTGATCATTCCTTCTAGCCCTGTCATGGGGGATACCATATCCATGCCTCGAACTACCCCTTCTGAGCCATCTAGCCAGACAACACAATCTTCCCCCTCACTCTCAGACTGAAAGGATAGCCCTTCCACATAGGGACGGCGGTCTCCTTCCCAGACAATAGGAAGTTGAGGTATTTTTTTAAGACGGCGTTGGGTAGATTCAGGCAGAGGAGTCATTGCTTAACGTTGTTAATTTTCTTTACTTTAATTGTTTTTGGTGCAAACGGAAATCCTTTTTTGAGCGTAGATCCACTTGGCAATTTTGCTCTGGAAATTATGCCCAACTGTAACTAGAGTCTTTTGGAAAAGCTCGTTATCATAGAAGAAGTATCGCTACTATGAAAAGAAATAGACTATACGCGCAGAGCATTTGCATTAAATTGCTATAAAAATATTTTAGGAGTTTCCTGATAACCTATGACACAAGCAACTCAAACCCAACAAAAAGGAATTATTCTCACTGAATCAGCCCTAGCACATATGTTCAAGCTGCGGGAACAAGAAGGTAAAGACCTCTGTTTGCGTGTTGGTGTCCGAGGTGGAGGCTGTTCTGGACTCTCTTACATCATGGAATTTGAGCAAGAAAGCCAAATCAAAAAAGAGGATGAAGTCTTTGATTACGATGGCTTTAAACTTGTTTCTGACCCCAAAAGTCTGCTATATCTATATGGCTTAACTCTCGACTACAATAACGCTTTGATTGGGGGCGGATTCCAGTTTACAAATCCTAATGCTTCCCAAACTTGCGGTTGTGGTCTTTCCTTTGGTGTTTAGACTTGACCACTGAGGCGTTCTATAATAGGGAGCGTCTCCATTAAAAAACTTATGACAGAATCCGTTGATACCCTCTATGAACAAGGACTAGAACGCTATAAAGCAGGAGAAAGTCCCGAAAGTTTAATTCCCGTATTTCAGGATATCTGCGATCGCGCTCCAAAAATGTTCTCTGCTTGGACTTCCCTCGCTTGGCTATATCTCCTCGCTGATAAGCCCAAATCTGCCCTCAAAGCAGCCCAAAAAAGCACAAGGCTTGAACCAAATGACCCCCAGGGGCGCATTAACCTCGCTTTAGCAATGTTGAGTACGGAACAAACGGGAGTCCGTCCCCATATCGAAATTGCAGAAAAAATGATGTCTCTTGATAGCGAAATTCAAGCAGAGATTGTTTACAACCTCAAAGAAGCCAGTGAACGCAGACCCGACTGGAACGCAGTTAAGAAAGTGAGAAATTGGTTATCGGTATAACGATATAAAAGGTCAGAAACCTCAGCCCTTATGGCATGAGGCTTGAAAGAGAAATCTACCAAGCCATTCTGACCAGCCTAAGTCCTGCGAGGACTACGTTTTTTGAGTCAAGATACCGGAGAATGCGAAGCTAGTTTTCCGCTCTATCGTTGAAGGTTAAACAATTCTAAGGTCACTCTTTGTAGTGCTTTCAACCTAACAAGCTCTTAAAACATTGGCGAAGCTAACATTACCCCGAAAGGGAGGCTCTTT
>JBBQDV010000026.1:0-21951 GCA_038320005.1 Cyanophyceae cyanobacterium | reverse complement strand
TACCGTTATTGAAGAGAAGATCATCACCTTCTCCACCCACGAGGGTATCACCCGTACCAGCGAAGAGGAGATCGTCACCTTCACCACCATAGAGGCGGTTGCCACCATTACCAGCCGTAGCATCCAGGATATCATTACCTTCGCCACCAAAGAGGCGGTTATTTGCGCCATCGACGACGGTAAGTTCGTCATCGCCATTACCACCGTAGAGGCGGTTGTTGTCCCCAAGGGTGGTGAGTTCGTCGTTTCCTTCGCCACCGAAAGCGCGATCGCTTTGCCCTCTAGAGACATCATTATTTCCCAAAATTATCTCATCTTCACCACTACCAGCATAGATACGGTTCTCTTCAACTCCTCCACTGGTGAAAATAGCATCGTCTCCTGCTCCTGCAAAAAGTAGCTCCCGATTACCATTAGAAAAGTTATTACTGACTTCAGAATCAAATACTTCTGGCTCAGGACTGCCAAAGATGAGTCTTGGTTCTGAATTTTCACCAGATTGAACTCCTAAACGAGAATCCAGGTTGAGAGATTCATCGAGTTCAATTAAGACAACTTCGTTATTATCAATTCCAGGAGGACGACCGATAGAGAATGGATAGTTGTTATCGTTGGCAATAAGGATCGTGTTTTCGTCAATCACTAAGATATTTTCAATGGTGACGAAAGGCATTGTATAAGTAGTTTCGCCATCAGCATTTAAGTCATTGGGATCGTCAATATTGAGTAGATCCACAACTTCTTCTTTGACAACGAAACCATCCTCATCGATCTGAGAAAAGTCGATCTTGAAGACTTTCTTAAAGGTAGCAGCATCACCCTGTCCGCCATCACGTTCAATTACGAGAAACTCTGTCTCATTAATCGGGGTGAAATCACCAATGGCATGGGCAGGATTAGATTTAGGATAGAAGCCTATTAAACCAGTGAATTCTCCTGTTGCGACATCAAACTCATAAATCCGTAAACTGTTGTCTGGATCTCCCGTGACAGTCCCTTCTAGCATTGGGTAGAGAGTGGTACGGTCAGGGCTAAATGCCATGCCTTCGTAACCGCGAGAAGTTGGTAAATTCGCCTCTTCGATCAGGGGTTCAAGGGTGATACGTGCCGTACCTGGGAAATCTGTAAAGAAGCCATCAACACCAATCTCAGTCAACTGGCGGAATTCATCACCAGGGGTTTGGGACGTTCCGTCGGGATTGAGGGTCAAAAAACGCTCCTCATTTCGGAGGGTGTAGGGGTGAACTTGTAACCCCGCAACATGGGCATCTTCAACAAAGGAAGTTACTTCTCCTGTCAACTGGGAGGTGATTTGGGCAACTCCATCCCCATTGCCATCAACGGGAGTTTCTAATGGTTCACGCAAGAGGAAGTTGTTTTTCCAAGGTCCTGCACCTTCAGCATACTGACGACTGATAACTTCGAGAAACTCTGCATTATCAAGGTCTCCGTAAACGGTATTGGCGGATAGGGGATTTTCCGCAGCAGCTAGGAAATCTTGACCATAAATGGCTACTAAATCGTTACCTTGCTCAACGTTATAGCGAATATCGTAGGGGAAGGAGAAGTTACTATCAGGATTGGCGGACTCGGTGGTATTGCCGTAAAGCTGTACTAAGGGAATGTTACCTAATCCTACCGCTTCTAGAGAGCTTTGCAATTCAATGAGGTTTTGAAACTCAAAGGATTGGATGAAGAGGCGATTGGGGTCAGTAAAACCTGTATCTTGTAGGGTTTGAATTAGAGATTCTTCTAAAGATAGCCCTTGCAAGTCAAAGAAAGTTGGGTGTTTGGTTTCGGGATAAATGCCAGCTTCAAAGCCAAACTGTTCCATTTCTTGCACTAGTTCGATCACCTCTTGGAAGGTGGGAATCTCGAACTGACCATCGTAGCTAAGATTGCGGAAGTTGAGGGATTGGACAGCACGGAGTTGCTTAATTTCAGCGAGGGTAAAGTCTTCTGCAAAGTAAGCAGTTACTTCAACGCCATCGAGCATTTTAGTCGATTTACGTTCTTCGCCAAAGACCTCAGCAATGTTGGTGGTGTCGTCTAAAATCGGTTCGTGACGGGCAATTAAAATACCGTCGGAGGTGGTTACGAGGTCGGGTTCAATGAAATCTGCTCCTTGCGCGATCGCGAGACGATAAGAAGCCAAAGTATGCTCAGGAAAAGTGCCTGATGCCCCTCGATGTCCGATCACCAAGGGAGGATTCCCCGTCAAGGTATTAAAACTAAAGTCAGGGTTTTGGGGCGCACGGACTTCATTGGCGGTTACCGCATCTCGAACTTTATCTCCAGTACGGGCAAAGTCAGTAAAGAAGCCATCGACACCCAGATTAATCAGTTGGGTAAATTCTTCTGTCGCGCTTTGGGTTGTACCGTCAGGATTGAGAGTTAGGTAACGTTCTTCATTGCGGAGGGTATAGGGGTGAATCTGCATCCCTGCATTATGCGCCCATTCGATGTAAGGACGGACTTCTCCGGTGAGCTGGGAGGTAATTTCTGCATTGCCATCCCCATTCCCATCTACAGGAGTTTCTAAGGATTGCCGGAGAATAAAGCTATTTTTCCAAGGTCCAATACCCTCAGCATAAGCCTCGCCAATAGCGTTGAATACAGCTTCTGTGGCTAAGTCTGCATAGGTGGTGTCAGGAATGCCATCTCCCGTGACATCTGCCCCAAAGTCAGGCACAATATCGACTAAGTTCCCGTAAGTTGCATCAGCATCTGCTGAAGTGAAGTCGGGATTGCTAAAATTGGCAATGAGATCATAAGGCGCGGAAAAGCCAGCTCCGCTTGCGTTTAAGAAGGCATCTTCTACATCCCCATAAAGCTGAACTAAGGGGATATTCTCTAACCCCGCAGTGGATAAGATATTATTTTGCAAATCGATGAGATTGGCAATCTCAAAAGACTGGATAAAGATACGATTGGGGTCAGTAAAGCCCGTAGCTTGCAGGGTTGCAACTAAAGGCTCTTCTAAAGATAAACCTTGCTCATCAAAGAAGGTCGGGTGCTTGGTTTCAGGATAAATACCCACCGCAACCCCTGTTTGTGCTTCTACTTCCTGCACTAGTTCAATCACTTCTTGGAAAGTGGGAACTTCAAACAAGCCATCGAAGCCTTGATCCCGAAAGCCTGGGAGAGATTGCACAGCACGGAGTTGCTTAATTTCAGCGAGGGTAAAGTCTTCTGCAAAGTACGCAGTTACTTCCTCCCCATCAAGCATTTTTGTATTTTGACGGTCTGGGACTACTTCGGCAACATTTGTGGTATTGTCTAAAATTGGTTCGTGGCGAGCAATTAGAATACCATCAGAGGTGGTTACAAGGTCGGGTTCAATAAAATCCGCTCCTCCCGCGATCGCAGCCCGATAAGCAGCAAGAGTATGTTCTGGAAAGTCTCCTGATGCCCCCCGATGTCCGATAACTAAAGGTTCTTGACCATTGAGCGTATTTAGTTCAACGAAATTTGGTGTTGCAATAGGGGCTTTGAGTAATGTCCCATTTTCATCAAAATGCAGGATATAGGGACCAAACTCCTCCCCAATCCAGATATCTCCACTCTCATCAATTACAAAGGACTCGATATCAAAGTCAGCCCCTGTTAGTTGGCGTGTTTCACTGTTGATAATCTCGAAGGGAATGAGGTTATTGGGATCAGATAATTGAATGAAATCTTCAATCGCGATCGCGCTGTCCCCATTTTCTCTGCCACTAAAGCTAGGATTAACCTGATAGATACGTAGGAGATAGTCAGCACTATTGTCTTGAGAACCAAAACCGTTATCGGAGATAAACCAGAAACTTCCCTCTGCGTCGGCAAATTGGACTCCACTAAACCCTTGAATCGGTTGGGCAGGGAAAGGTCCAGTGCGTCCGTTTGCATCTACTGCTGCGCCTGCGGGGGGGCTATCAATTTCAAAGAAATCTTCGTCGAATGAATCTGCGGGTAAAACGGCAAAACCTTTTAATGTCGTCATTGGTCATACTCCTCAAGGTGTAAAATTGCTGTTATGTGTCTCTGTTTAGACCCCTTGTAGATATATTCTCTATCTACAAGGGTTTCAAAATTGGTTATTAATGAGTCAGCTTAAGCAAAAGCAAAATTACCTGCATCTAAGCCTGTGACACCATTTACCATCGCTAGATCTTGACCATTAAGGGCAATCAGACTATTACTATTAACTTCAGTAACGTTGAGGGCATCAAAGCTAGTAACTCCAGCACCACCAAGTCTGATAACATCTGTACCAAGGACGAAGTCTGTGATAGTAGTTACTTCGGTGATCATATCGAGGTTGCTGTTGACGATCCAGAACTGGTCAGCACCTGCACCACCAGTAAAGGTATTATCTCCCATACCGTTATTGAAGAGAAGATCATCACCTTCTCCACCCACGAGGGTATCACCCGTACCAGCGAAGAGGAGATCGTCGCCTTCACCACCATAGAGGCGGTTGCCACCATCACCAGCGGTAGCATCCAGGATATCGTTACCTTCGCCACCAAAGAGGCGGTTATTTGCGCCATCGACGACGGTAAGTTCGTCATCGCCATTACCACCGTAGAGGCGGTTGTTGTCGCCAAGGGCGGTGAGTTCGTCGTTTCCTTCGCCACCGAAAGCGCGATCGCGATCGCCCACAATCACCTCATCATTATCGCTTCCCGTATAGACACGATTACGGAAGGGGAAAGCTATGTCACTTTCGACTAAGCTAGTATCAACAAAATCTTGCTCTGGACCAGTAAAGAGAAGATTTCGAGGTGCGCTGAAGTCAATACCAATTTCTAGACTATCCGCGAGATCACCACCAAAAAACAGTTGAGGTTGGGTAGCAGCAACTTCAACGTCATCAACTAACAAAGCAGAAACTCTTTCCCCTGTTCCATCAATACTGACATCAACTACTCCAAAACCAACTGTATATTCCCCCGCAGTGGGAACAAGATACTCAAAAGTACCAAAGCCAGTTTCTTTATCAAAGAAGTTATCGGGTTCAGTATCGCTAAATATAGACTGAGTATCTGCTAAAGGTTCTATAAACACTAGTCCTGAGTCAGTGCGGACACTAACAAAAGCAAAATCATTAAAGAAAGGAAAAGTGTTATCTTCGACAGCAGCGGTACCAACAGACTCGTTAGTTAAGAAATTCCAATCAAAGGAAAGAGTATCTCCTAACCCCGCGCTAAAAGTTTGCTGCAACCCTGAACCTTCAATCGGTACAGGTTGGGGATCATCTTCTGTTAATATTCCTGCGGAAAACTCATCGACAAGACTTTGTAAGCTAGACCCACCCAAGAAGCCAGAAGGCAAACCCAGGAACTCTGGCAAATTTGGAAAGTTGCTGATAAACTCGGCAATGACCGCAGCACCACCACTAATTTCTGTAAAGGGAGTTGTACTGGTATCTAAGCCAACGACTTCGTTAAAAGCAGTTGACAAAAATGCCATTTGCTCTCCTTGTGTTGGCTCAATTCCAAAATCCGCAGTAGTAATGTTTACTTCACCAATTGTTTCCCATGAATTAAAGTTATTTTCAAACCCACCGTTAAGAATCATTATGTTTACCCTTCAATAGTGTTTACCTATTTTTGACTATTTAGCTAATCAATACCTATAGCTTTTTAGCAAATGGATTATTATTAGTCTAGTGTGTTCTTGCCTATTTAAAACAAGAGAATTGGTTAAGGGTAGTTAAAGCTTTTCTATTGATTACGATAAGGATAAACTTGTTTCAGACCTGTTTTTATAAATTCTTTTTAAATTAACCTTTTGATAAAGTCTTCTTAATCTTTGATTCATAACATATGCAGTGAGAGAAAATAAAAATACAAATATTGTATTTCAAGAGGGCAATAGCAACATAGTTCATTAATGAAATTTGACTTTTAATTTAGGAGAATTAAGAGTAAATGTTGGATATCAAAAATCAACAGAGAAACTTATTCTCTTTAAGCTCAATTAATTCATTAACAAACGGTAACTAGCTTGAGCATTGCCTTCTCGAAGCTTAAATATTACCGCAATCATTTTTATCAATTTAGAGGAGAGCAAAGAAAGTTCCATGACCAAGTATTCTCGGAGACAGCTACTAACGTTTTTCGGTGCAACTGCTGGTGTTGCTGCACTCAGCCCCTTTGTAGAAAATAAAATATTTGGCATGCAAAGCAATGTTGCTAATGCTGCCAGTGGACTGAACTTTACCCCAGTTCGTCTCCCCCATGCCTTATCTTGTTATCAAACTAACAACAGTTACCTCGCTACCGGCATGGGTGAGGGAACTATTTTAAATGCGTCTAATAATCTACAACTACCTAGTTTTAATGTAATAGACGACGTAGTTGTTCCTCCCGAATATGAACGCTACGTCATTGTTAGTTGGGGCGATCGCGTTTTCCCCAACGAAGATGACTATGTAGGCTACAACAACGACTACACCTCCTTTATCCCTCTAGATAGAAGCAGCAACGACGGTTACTTATGGATTAACCATGAATATGTCTCCTATCCCTACAGCCGACTCATTGCTGATGCGGATTTAGCTGATTTCCCTGATAGCTTCCCCCTCGTCATTGGCTTCAACATCCCAGAAATTAACCGTGAGTTTATCGGAGAAGCCCTTTATAACCAAGGTGGCTCCGTTGTTCGTCTCAACCGTCAAAGCCGTGGCGGTCAATTCGTTGTCGATGGCAACGACCCCAACAACCGTCGCTATCATGGCTTGTCTGGACTAGCTATCAACCAAGACCGCACCGACGGCTACCAAAGCGTTACCGCTTGGGGAAGTCGCTCTCACCAACAAGGAGACCAAAACTTCCTTCTCGGCACTGGTCCCGCTGCCTTTGAAGTCTTTCCCAATAGCTCTGATGGCTTAGGCAATCGCATTATTGGTACTGCTTTCAACTGTTCTGGTGGTACGACTCCCTGGGGAACTGTCCTCACCGCAGAAGAGAATTTCCAAGGTACAGTTCAACAAGAAGTTCTTCCTAATGGAACCCAAACTGGCTACCGAGAAAATACGGGTGGCGCAGAATTTGGCTTAGTGGGCGAGAAGTACGGCTGGATGGTCGAAATTGATCCCCGTGACCCAGGTTTCCAAGGACGTAAGCACAGCTACTTAGGTCGCTTCCGCCACGAAAACGTTGCTTTCCGAGTTGACCCAGGCAACCCCCTCATCGCTTACCAAGGTGATGACCGTCGTGGTGGACATACTTGGAAGTTTGTCAGCCGTGGTACAGTAATGAACCCTTTCAGCACTAGCAATAGTGAGTTATTTGAAGATGGTACGCTTTATGTTGCCAGATTCAATCCTGATGGCACTGGAGAGTGGATTCCTGTTACCCTCGATACCCCCACTAACCCCATTCCCCCCACAGTTCTTTCTGAAGTTGAATTTGCTGCCCTTGGCGAAGCACAGCGTGATGGTCATATCCGCCTACCGAAGCGGGCTGGCATCGCTGGTGCAACGGAAGATGGTGGTAACTTTGAAGTAACTCGCAGCAACGAAGCAGCAACCCTGGGAGATTACCAAAACAAAACCCTCAGAGACTTCTACCCAACTCAAGGAGCCATCTTAGTTGATGCGTTCCTCGCTGGTAACTTAGTCGGTGGAACTCCAGGCGCTCGCCCTGAAGACTTAGAAGTTAACCCCCGTAACAAAGAAGTGATCATTGCTTATACCAGTGGTGTTGCTGGTGGCGATGGCTACCCTGACTCGCGCATCTTCCAAGTTGCAAAACTCAGTCCTGACCCTACCGCAGCTCAACCTTTTGGTGGTTTGTACAAAATCATTGAAGGTAGTGCTGATGGTACTGGTAATACCTTTACCTGGGAGAACTTTGTTCCTTCTGGCGAAGCTGCTACTCTTGATGGTGGTGGTTACACCAATTTGGATAACCTTGGTTTTGATAGTGAGAACAATGTCTGGGGTGTAACAGATATGGGTACTGGTAACCATAATGGTTTTAGCACTGGCGCAGAACCATCAGAGCGCACGATTGATCATAACTTCACGGGCGGAAACGAAGAACTCGTTGGTGTATTTGGTAACAACTGGCTCTTTTATGTTCCCTTAGAAGGTGAAAATGCTGGGCAGGTTGTGCCCTTTGCTTACGGACCTCCTCGTTGTGAGATGACTGGACCTACTTTCATCGGTGATACCCTATTATTGGCAGTACAACACCCTGGGGAAAGTTCACCTTTTGAGCCTCAAGAAATTCTCAGTCGTGAGATTGAAATGATTGACCTGGATGGTAATCTTTATCCTCAGCAACGCAGTGTACCTCGCGGTAGCAATTTCCCTGGTAATATCACTGGAGAAAGCTTTGGTGGCATGATGCCTTCTCGTCCTGCGATTATTGGTATTCGTCGTAAGGTGGCGAGCGGTCGGTTTGTCTAAGAGCTAAAGACAGCGACGAATTTTTTAAGCAAAAGGGTACAGCTCGCTCGTACTCTTTTGCTATCTAAACAAGCGATAAGAAGAAAAAAGATGACTGTTGGTAACTATACAGAAGTTTTAGGTACACCAGAACCCGAAAGTCTCACGGCTCTAGACCTAGAGATCGTTTACGGTTTAGCTGGCGATGATCTTTTAAGTCCTGATGATACGGTACAGGGGGTGACAACCCGCACTCCACCTATCTTTGTGGGTGGGACTGGTGCGGATCGATATACTCTGCTGAGTGATTCGGTGATGGTGATTTTAGATGCGGGTAGCTCCACTGGTGACGTTTTAAATGCTAGTGGTATTAGTCTCGATGGTAGTTCTTTTGCTGAAATTGAAGGACGACACCTATTCATCACCGATGTCAATGCTAGGCAAAGTGTTTATATATTCAACTGGGAAGATGAGACTAATCGTCTTGAAACCTTTGAGTTTGCTGGTGGGACAATAGCCTATGATGACCTAGCGCAAAATTTGCGCGATCGCGGTGATGATTTCCGCAACTTTTCCTGGAATGATCCAGGGGTTGGCTTCGATTCCGCTACAGGTCTAACGGATGATGGGATTGAGGACGCAATTGATGATCTTTTAAATCGCGCTTTGGAGTTAGAAAACATAGTTGGGACTAACCCTAGCTTAGACATTGATGGTGATGGGAGATTATTGCCCACTGTTGATGGCATTTTAGCCCAGCGTTTTATTGGGGGAGGACGGGGTGATGCCTTAATTAACGGGCTACCTTTAGAAACTTTAGGGGGCGAAAGACAAACCGCTGCTGCCCTTGAAGGCTTTCTCGAAGGCATTGAATTTCTCGATGTGGATGGTGATGGGAGATTATTGCCTACTGTTGACGGCATTTTAGCCCAGCGTTTTATCGGGGGAGGACGAGGTGATGCTCTAATTAACGGGCTACCTTTAGAAACTTTAGGAGGCGAAAGACAAATTGCTGCTGCCCTTGAGAGTTTCTTGACTCCTTTTTTGCCTTCTGTTTGAGAGTAATTCAGAATTTTGCTCTCAGTCGTGTATTCTAGGGACTATTGCTCTGTGTAATAGTTGACTAGTTTTAAAGAGGTATAAATACTGTGGAAGTAAGGATTACTAATCCCTTAGACGATCTAAGTGTTACGGTAAACGCTCAAAATGACATTATTGATCTATTTGACAACTTTGATGACCCGTTTACAACAGGGTTGATTGCTACTTTTAGCCTTAAGGATACCACTCTGGGCAACAACGGCATTATTGAAGTTGTTTTGTTCGATCAGTCGGGGGCTGGTGCGCCCAATAGTGTCGCAAATTTCCGTAACTACGCTGAAGATGGTGATTATAGAAATACAATTATTCATCGTTCCCTTCCTGGTTTCATTATTCAGGGGGGTGGTTTCAGCATTGATGATTTAGCAATTAGTGATGTTCCCAGTGATCCTCCCGTTGAGAATGAATTTTCTGAAGCGCGTTCTAATCTCCGTGGGACTATTGCCTTTGCAAAAGTGAGTGGTGATCCTGATAGTGCCACCAGTCAGTGGTTTTTTAATCTAGCGGACAATAATGCTGGTAGTTCCAGCGACTTAGATAACCAAAACGATGGATTTACGGTTTTTGGTCAGGTAGTTGCAGCAGACTTAGTAACCATTGACGCGATCGCGCAAATTCCAGTCTTTGACGGTAGAACCTTATTTAATGAGCCAGCCTTTACCAACCTCCCTGTTGATGTGGATGCTCCTGAAAATCCCGCCATCAATAGCGACGAAGAGTTAGTTGTCTTCAATGATATTACGGTGTTCGAGGTAAATGAACTTGAATTTACCGTCACCAGCAACTCAAATCCTAATCTGGTAGCAGCCAGCATAAATAACGAGGGTGAACTTGTCCTCGATTATCAGCCAGACCAAACCGGATCTGCTGATATTCGTATTGAAGCTACTAATCTACTTGGGCAAACTGCAACCGACACCTTCACCATCAATATTAATGAGGCGTTAAGAGCGACCCTAGATATTGATGGAGACGAGCGTTTACTCCCCACCGTTGATGGCATTTTAGTCCAACGTTTTATCGGGGGAGGGCGGGGTGATGCTCTAGTCAACGGGCTACCCTTAGAAACTTTAGGAGGAGAACGACAAACTGCTGCAACTATTGAGAGTTTTCTTGAAGAGGTTGAGTTTCTTGATGTGGATGGTGATGGGAGATTATTGCCCACCGTTGATGGCATTTTAGCCCAGCGTTTTATCGGGGGAGGACGGGGTGATGCTCTAGTCAACGGGCTACCCTTAGAAACTTTAGGAGGAGAACGACAAACTGCTGCAACTATTGAAGCCTTCTTGACCCCATTAGTTTCGTCAGTCTAAGAATAGGTGAAGGTGAAATTGTGAATAAAAAATCATGGTAACGTTAACTCACCCATCAAATTTTCTAAAATTTAAATAATCGCTTTATTTAAAGCTTCGACCACTCGAAATCTTCTTAACTCAAATTCAACATTGTCAACATTGTGAGGAACTTATAAAATGTCAGAATTCATTATTACCACCAATGCACCTGAGTCAGTCTTACCAGATAGCACGTTTAGTTTCGATGTCATTTATACAACGCAAGATCCAGTTGATGACACCCTATCGGGTTTACAACTATATTTGCATTTTGATAGTAGTGATCTGTCTCTTCCTAACGGTAATGTCAATGAAGCACTCAGCAATCTTTTATTAAATTCCAGTGAGAGATTAGTGCAAGTTGTCGATACTGTTCCGAATAATAATATTCCAGACATTCCTGATAGTGCAGATGATGGCAACCCAGATACAGACTCAGCCATTCAAGTTAACTATATCCCTGGTGCTCAAAACTTCCCCAATCAAGATACATCTGCTGCGGGAGGTGGCGTAGTTCTCTACACAGTCACTTTCAACACGACTACTGAATTTGATGGGACAACTATTGAATTTACTCAACCTGACTTTGTTACCTTCGATCCCACTACTTTCGCCTTCTACGATTTAGCATCCTCACCAACAGAAATTAGTCTTGAAAATAGTGCTGACACCACTCCTCCAGAAGTAGAGATTCAAGGCGAACCAGATAGCATCACCAACACCAACCCCTTCAATATCACCTTTGAGTTTAGTGAAGATGTTACAGGCTTTGAATTAAGCGATATCGCGGTAGGAAATGGAACAGCTAATAACTTTAACGCTGTTGATGGCGATACCTACACCGCTGATATTACCCCCACTGGTGAAGGAAACCTCACGATTAATGTGCCTGCGGGAACTGTCACTGATGCTGCGGGGAATAATAACCTTGCTGCTCCCACAGCAAACGTCACCGTCAATATTGAAGTTGCTGAAGACAATCAAGCACCAACTCTTGAGCCAATCAGTGTTGAAGGTACGGAAGACCAGGAAGTTGCATTCACCACCGCGGACTTCACCTCAGCCTTTACCGATGAAGATGATGACGATCTACAATCGGTGAAGTTCATAACCTTACCCGCAGCAGGAAGCTTGAGTCTCAATGGTGAAATTGTCATAGAAGATCAAGAAATCCTCGCAGGGCAACTAGAAAATCTCCGCTATACTCCAGCTAACGATAACAACGGTGAATTTACCTTTAACGTCACTGCCTCTGATGGAACGGATGATTCTGGGGAAGCAACTGTCACAATTAACCTTGCTGCGGTTAATGATGTCCCTAGTTTTGCCTTGGGCAACAATTCTAACCAAGTTTCTGTTCCAGGTGAATCTGTCACCGTTATTGACTTTGTGACAAACATTAACCCTGGTGCAGCGAACGAAGATGAGCAAACTCTGAGCTTTGAGATAGACACCGAAGGGGATGACATTTTTGCCGAAAACCCAATTATTGACCCTCTAACTGGCACACTCAGTTATACTCTTTTAGATAATGTTGCCGGTACCTCCACTGTTCGCGTTACCCTTTCTGATGATATAGATACCAGTTCTGAGCAAACTTTCACCATTAGCAGTGATATTAGTCAACTAATCGAGACTATTTTTGAAGCTAATGCTGATAATTTGATTAATCGCTTTGCTTACGATACAACAGCCATTCCTGATGGGACTGAGATCCGCAGCAGCATAACTGACGAGGATTTGGGCACTGACGCTGAGTTCAAAAACCTCATTGGTTTGTACGAAGTAGCTAATGAAAATGGCGGTATCAATATTGATACAGATAATGATGGCGTTGCGGATACAATTTTGAATCCTAACGAGACAGGTTATGCACGGGCAGCAATTACCAATCGTGTTAATAACTTTGCGATCTTAGCAGGTGGAGAAGGAGACTCAGACTTTAATACAACAGCGGAGGATTTTGGCGATGTCCTTCTCAATGGTGGTCGTTTCTATGCGACATTTGTTATTGCTAATGGTGGTGATGTTGGTTTCGATGGCTTTATTGCCAATGAAGATGCGGAAAGTAGTGAGTTTAATAATGCTGCTGAGTTTCGTGAAGATTTAGTTGCTTACTTCTCTTTCCTCGGTGCAAACCCCGATGGGGTTTCTCACTTACAAAATCGTGGTAATGGTGTATTCGGCTTTGAAGACTTGCCTGCTAACTTGGGTATTAGTGATAACGACTTTAATGATGCTGTTTTTCAGCTAAACTTCACAGCTTAGGTTCCTCTAGCTGAACCAATGTAACATAGTTATGGTTGATGCAGCCTGAGCATTGACCATAATTTTGCTATCGCTCCGAAAGAAATTTGCTAACCTAGTACCTCACGCTGCAAATAAAATGGATAATGAAGAAAGTGAAGGCGAGAATCAAGGAAAATGGCAAGACCGAAGGAAAAGCTAGAGTTGTTACCCCGAAAGTTATCGAGGAGAAATCGGTGTTATCTTAATTAATCATGGCAAAACTATCTTCAAAGTCGAGAAAGGAACGAGAATTGCTCAAATGGTTATTGCACCAGTTATCCGAGTTGAAGTAGAGGAAGTTGATAGCTTGAGTGACACTTCTAGAGGAAGGGGGGGTTTTGGGAAAACAGGAATAACTGTTAATCATTCAGAGGAAACCAAACACGAGCAGGCGTAACCATTTGTAACTGATTCTGATATTTATCCTGTCTAGCTTCATAGCTAATTTCATCGGGTTGTCCCTCTAAAAAGAGAAGTTGGACAATCCCTTCATTGGCATAAATACGATAATCAGCGCTCGAAGAATAAACACGAGTATGGGAATGGGCAGACAATCTCGATGTTTAAGTTCAGTCCATCATGTTACGCTCAATGCGAAACAAATGGGCATCCTTTTCTTCTGCTGAACGCTTAAACTTTGATACTGCCTTGTTAGAGTTACCCCCTCACCTTCAAGATTACGCGATCATTAATGAACTCCTTCACCTGCAAATTCCTAATCACGGCAGATTATGGAAGTGTTTAATGCAAGCATATTTGGGGAATTATCAATCTTATGAACAAGAGCTAAAAGAAATTGTTCGCGATCGATCGGGTTGAGTAGAAGAATGAGTGGGTAACTATGTCGTTAGAGAGAGTTATCTTAGGATATATGTATCAATACTTGCCATTAGTCTCCTTGAAAATGTATGTTCCAACTAAACTTTCGGTAAAGTGACTCCAGAACCTTGATTTTGATATTTTCCACCCCTATCTGCATAAGTTGTCTGACAAGGTTCTCCTTCAAAAAATAATAACTGTACGACCCCCTCATTCGCGTATATTTTAACATCAGCACTAGAGGCATTTGAGAACTCTAGGGTAACACTTTTGCCCTGCCACGAAGCCTCCAGAGGCGTAATGTTAGCAATAACTCCAACCCGCGCATAGGTAGATTTTCCAAGACAAATAGCTGTAACATTAGGAGGCATTTTTATACTTTCTAGTGACGCACCTAAGCCATAACTATTGGCAGGAATTATAAAATAAGCAGCTCCATCTGGATCATGATGTAATTCAGCCTGTTCTAAATTTTTAGGATTAAAATGCTTAGGATCGACAACCGTGCCAGGGATATGCCGAAATATTCTAAAATCGTGGGGAGATAATCTTATATCATAACCATAGGAACTTAATCCAAAACTCAAAATAGGTAGCTCCTTGCCTAAATCAACTTCCATTCTTCTAACAGAAGTTTCCTCACAAGGCTCAATCATGCCTTTATTTGCTTGTTCAATAATCCACCGATCATTTTTTAACATCTGTGTTTCCCAACTAAATACAGCCCCCAATTGTACCTTAAATTGTTCAATTCGCTTTTCAGGTTTTCGATTCTATCTTCATCATCTAAAAATTTTCCGTTCAAGAAGAAAGAATTAGGACTAATTTTGGGAATATAAAATATAAGGTACGAATTATTTATAAAACAACTATGAGTTCCCTTGCTAACTTATCCAAAGAATCAACTCAACCAGATGTCACTCCCATAGTACAAACCTGGGATTTAGAGAAAGTGTACCGCGTTGGCTTCTGGATGAATCAGAAAAACGAATCCCTGAAAGGATGTTCTTTGACTGTTAATCCTGGGGAAACCTTTGGTTTACTTGGTCCTAATGGCGCAGGGAAAACCACCCTTTTAAAAATCTTACTCGGTATTACTAAACCTACAGCAGGACGAGGCGTTCTCCTTGGTCGTCCCATTGGCGATCGCGCTGTTAAAGAAAGAATTGGCTATTTACCCGAAAATGCCTATTTTTATGACTTTCTCACCGCCTGGGAGTTTCTAGACTATACTGCTGGACTATTTAAGATACCGAGATCTATTCGCAAGACTAGGATTCCCGAACTGTTTGATCTAGTTGGTTTAGATCAAAAAACCGCTAAGAAAAAGCAACTCCGTAAATATTCTAAAGGAATGATGCAACGGGTGGGAATGGCGCAAGCCTTGATCAATGATCCTGAAGTAGTCTTTCTCGATGAACCGATGTCAGGACTTGACCCCATGGGACGCTTTCGGATTCGGGAAATTATTGTATTACTCAAAGAACAGGGAAAAACGATTTTCTTTAATTCCCATGTTCTTGCGGATGTGGAACAAATTTGTGATCAGATTGCCATTCTCGCCCAAGGAGAGATAATTTGTAGTGGGTCTTTAGATGAACTCTTGGGAACAGTGGACTTTTATCAAGTGAAGGGACAAGGGGGAAGCCATGATATTCTTAAACGTTGGATTCCCAATCTTGACTACAAAGATGAAACCTGGCATGGTGAACTGCAAGGTAATCCTCAAGAATTTTTAGGGTCAATTGGTTTAATGGATGCCAAACTGATTAATATGACAATGGCGCGGACAACCTTAGAAGAATTTTTTATTGAACAATTGCAAAAAAGGGGAATTGTTTCCAGTAAATAGGATTACAGGCAAGTTAATCAAGCTATAGTTGTGTGGGCTGATATTCTAACGGATAATGGAGTTATCCATGTGATCGATTCTGTACTAACTCCTGCTATTTTCAAATGACTTCACCTCCTATTCAATGGTATCCTGGGCATATTGCCAAAGCGGAACGTCAACTTAAAGAACAACTCAAGCGTGTTGATGTGGTGCTAGAAGTGATTGATTCTCGCATTCCTCTTGCTTCTCAACATCCCCAGGTAGAAGGTTGGATTGAGGACAAGCCAAGAGTTTTAGTCCTCAATCGTGTTGATATGATTCCTGATTGGGTAAAGCAAGAATGGTTGGACTGGTATAAAGCCCAGGGGGAAACAGTCTATTTCACGGATGCGAAAAAAGGGAAAGGGGTTAAGGGGGTTAAAAAGGCAGCCCAAGCAGCAGGAGTATATATGAACCAACGTCGGCGCGATCGCGGTATGCTTCCTCGTCCAGTCAGGGCGGTGGTGATTGGACTTCCTAACGTCGGTAAATCTGCTCTGATTAACCGTTTAATTGGGCGTAAGATTGTCGAAAGTGCGCGAAAGGCGGGGGTGACTAAGCAACTGCGTTGGGTGCGGATATCGGACGAGATCGAGATGTTAGATGCCCCAGGGGTAATTCCTTGGCAACTCACTGATCAAGGAAATGCGATAAAACTTGCTATTTGTGATGATATTGGCGCAGCTTCCTATGACAATCAGCGTGTGACTTCCGCATTAGTTGATCTTCTCGCAACTTCGGAATTTGCGCCCGCTTTAGAGTCTCGCTATGGATTCCCTCTCGATTTACAAAGTGGCGAGGAATATCTGCACAAGTTAGCAGAACATCGTCATCAAGGTAATGTGGAACGTACGGCGATGGAGATTTTAAATGATTTTCGTAAAGGTTTAATCGGACAAATTTCCCTGGAGTTACCCAATAGGTAGGTTAATCCTAAAAGATGAAGACAAGTTCTAAGATCCAACTGTGATCAGCTTGACGGACTATTTCAATTTGGCGCAGAAACTCACGGAAGTAGAAACGGCGTTCTGATTCGGATAAATCCCACCAAAATTGGGGTAAGGATACGGTCTGCGCGATCGCGTTTAAATTCACAGGAGGAAGTTGAGAGATTTGACTCTGTAATTGAGAGATTTCAGTATTAAGTTTATAGCTGCGTAAATCTGCGCTTTCAGTGTCGAGAATCCCTTCTGCTTCGAGGTTACGGACTTGAATAAGGATTTGTCTTTTTTGCGCGATCGCGTTTCTAATTTCCTCCCTCATCCTGCCAATATTCGGTGCATTAATTTCCGCAACCGCCTTGGGCAAATCTTGACAAATACGCTTAACTGTGCTATGAAGAATCTCTTGATAAGGAATCCCCTTACACTTCGGTTTATTCGGACAACTAATCGGGGCGAGATAGAGATATTCCTTCTGTTTTCCTCGTTGCGTAACCCGAACTATTTTCAGCTTTGACTGACATTCTTGACAAATTACTAAACCAGCAAGGGAACGATTTGCACTCGCAGTCCGAGGGGGTAACGAGCTATTTCTCCTTAGTAAACGGTCAATTTGCGCAAATTCTTCCCGAGAAATAATCGGCACATGAGTATCAAGAATAACCTCCTGATTTTGGTACGCCGTATCACCCCGATAAACCACATTAGTCAGCCAACGGCGACCTGTTGAAACAGATATCTTTTTACCATACTTATTTTCTAGATAACGCACAGCACCCCTTAAAGAGCCAAATAACAAAAAGCGTTCAAAAAAATCCTTAACTACAGGGGCAGTACTGCGGTCAATAATATAGCGTTCCTTGCCTCTGCGATAGCCATAGGGGGCTTTTCCTGGGGGGGGAGACGTTTTAATGCGGTTACGGGCGTGTCCTTGGCGTAAACGGCGATTGCGATGACCCTCGCTAACTTGCTGTAGTAATTGGGATAGGTTAGCTTTAATTTCCTGGGGATTAGTCAGCTTTGAGGAACTATAATTTTGTTCAGTGGTAATTACTTCAATCCCTAAGTTTTCGAGTTGGATTAAGTTTTGAGTAACAGCAGACAAAGTATCTCCCAACTCATCTAATTTACGAATCAAGAGATATTCAGGGGGATTCTTGAGACAGTTTTCTAGTAACTCTTCGAGTTCTTTGCGCCCTCCTAAATCCCGATAGACCCGATCTACCTCCAAACCCCAGATATCAGCCTCACAAGGAGATTCTAACAACGGATTGCTATAGAGGTAAGCGATAATTTTCTTGGACACTATTTTAGCTGTAACCGTCTGGTGATGGCATTAAAATCGCGATCGCGCATTTCCACCATCCCCACTTCAATTAAAGCATTATCTTCCGTTGGAGAAACACTAAGCTTATCTTCTGAGGAGACAACCCCAATTTTACGCCAATCTGCCCCTAGAGTCTCACTTAAATAAAACTCCCAACTTGCTGCTGCTTCTGGCTTCAGCGATACCACAATCCGACTCGCGGATTCACCAAATAGCACTTCATCCCAACGATTAGGATTATTTGTAATTCCTAAATTGATAGTTGCGCCCTTATTTCCACTCAGACAAGATTCCGCCAAAGCGACCGTTAGACCCCCTTCACTGCAATCATGGGCAGAATTCAACCATCCCTCCTTAATCCCGTAGCGACAAGCAATTTGCACCTTTTGTTCTAACTCGAAATCCACAAAAGGAGGTTGTCCTGCTATCGTATCATGAACAGTGGCGAGATATTCCGAACCGCCCAAAGTCACAGATTCTGAATCCAAGCGAGTTCCAATTAAATAAATAATATCCCCAATCTCTTGCCATCCTTGCCCACAAACTTTAGTAATATCAGGAATTAAGCCCACCATTCCAATCACAGGAGTTGGATAAATCGGTTGGGGATGACCTTGAGAATCTAAGGTTTCGTTATACAGAGAAACATTTCCCCCCGTAACAGGAGTTTTCAAGATTTCACAAGCTTCCGCAATGCCTCGACAAGCGTTTGCTAACTGCCAGTAACCGACGGGTTTTTCTGGGCTGCCAAAATTGAGGTTATCGGTGATTGCAATCGGTTCTGCCCCCACACAGCTTAAATTGCGGGCAGATTCAGCCACCGCATACTTAGCCCCTTCGTAGGGATTTAAATAAACATAGCGAGGGTTACAATCAGTAGTAGCAGCAACGCCTATAGTTGAGTCCGCAGGGGAATCATTAAGAGGACGCACCCTAATAACCGCTGCATCTGCGCCCCCAGGTAGCATGACGGTATTATTTTGCACTTGATGGTCATATTGGCGATAAACCCAATGCTTAGAAGCAATTGTCGGCGTATCTAATAGTTGTAATAAGATATCGTTCCAGGTTTGATTACCAATTCCCTTTTCATCACAACTAGGTAAACTGTCAGCTTTCCATTCCCAAGCCTTTTGGGCATATTCTGGCGGTTCAGCTAATAATTCGCGGTGATAAATTGGGGTATTATCCGCTAAAGCCGAAGCAGGAATTTCTGCTGCTATTTCATTTTGAAATAAGATTCTGACGATGGGTTCTGCAATCACGCTTCCCGCAACTACAGCATGAAGTTCCCAGCGGTGAAAAATATCAATTAACTCCTGTTCCCGTCCCTTTTGTGCCACAAATAACATTCTTTCTTGGGATTCAGATAAGAGATATTCATAAGGGGTCATCCCCGTTTCTCTTACCGGAATTTTATCTAAATCTAGTTCAATACCAACGCCTCCATTCACCGCCATCTCTGAGGTTGAACAAGTTAGTCCTGCTGCACCCATATCTTGGGCTGCAACAACCGCCCCCGTTTTAAAGGCTTCTAAACAGGCTTCAATTAAGGATTTTTCTGTAAAAGGATCTCCCACCTGAACCGCTGGACGGTCATCGAGGGATTTATCACTTAATTCTGCACTAGCAAAACTTGCGCCCCCCATACCATCGCGCCCTGTGGTCGAACCGACATATAAGACAGGATTACCAATTCCACTAGCACCAGATTTAACAATTTCCTCAGTTTCCATCAATCCCAACGCCATCGCATTAACCAGAGGATTTCCGCTATAGGCTTTATCGAAATAGACTTCTCCGCCAACAGTGGGAACACCCACGCAGTTACCGTAATGACTTATGCCATCTACTACCCCCGTAAAAATTCGGCGAGTACGAGGGTTGTCCAGTGAACCAAAACGGAGGGAGTTGAGGATTGCAATGGGACGCGCCCCCATCGTAAAGATATCTCTTAGTATGCCTCCGACCCCTGTGGCTGCACCTTGGAAGGGTTCGACAGCGGAAGGATGATTGTGGGATTCAATTTTAAAAGCAAGACGTAGCCCATTACCTAAGTCTACCACTCCTGCGTTTTCTCCTGGTCCAACTAAAACGCGATCGCCTGTAGTGGGAAATTGAGAGAGTAGAGGACGAGAATTCTTGTAGCAGCAATGCTCTGACCACATCACTCCAAACATCCCTAATTCAGCCTTGTTGGGGTGTCTGCCCAATCTTTGGACAATATCTTCATATTCTTCGGGTCGAATACCTTCTGAGGTGATTTCGTCAGGGGAAAAGGGGGAGGAGTCAATAGCAGTCATGTGTTCTTGTAGATGAGCAGACAGAGATACATTGTAGCAGGAGAAGGTTGATGATCTCTTCATCGCTTCGCTTGGCTCTACCTAATCTGTGGAATATTCATGTATGCTTAAGAGATTCAACGGTTGTGCAGATTACTTTTCTCATCATGATGAAACTGAAACCCTTTATTTTGAGAGTAATTTTTTCAATCGCTGTTATTCTGTTTTGCAACCAAGCTTTTCCCCTTCTATTAACCCAGTTTGACGCGGTTCATTTTTCTCCTGTAAGTTTTGCTCAATCTCCGAATCATCAAGTTTCTGCTCAAACGGTTTACTATTCTATTACAGGTTCAACAGCTAATGAACTTCGTTCTCAACTGAATCAACGGGGAGTTATTCATCCCCCGAATGGAGAACGTTATGATGCCTATACAAACTGGTATGTTCGTTGGAATTACCGCTATCAGACGCAAGCCAGTCGTTGCAGAATTAGCTCAGCCAATGTTCATACAGATGTTAAGATTACACTGCCGAGATGGACTGCTTCTAGTTCTATTTCCCCAGCTTTAAAAAATAAATGGAATCGTTATATTCAAGCATTGCAAGTTCATGAAAATGGTCACAAACAGAATGGGATTGATGCAGGGAAGGAAGTGTTGCGAACACTCCTCTCTATGTCAGCTTATCCTACTTGCGCACAACTAGAAGTTGCTGCAAATGCTGCTGCCAACCAAGTTATCAAAAATTATAGCCAACGAGATATTGAATATGATCGTTTAACTCAGCATGGAGTAAGTCAAGGTGCTGTTTTTCCGTAACTAATTCCCAAGATTATTAGGTATCAACTAATATGGTCGCACTCCAAAACTTTTACCATTACTAACAATTGGGTTTGAATGACGAACAGATTAACTAACAGAGATTGTTATTTCAAAAACGCACTTTATATAAATCAAATAATTCTCCAGATTTCTGTGCTAAAACTTTTGCACCTTCTGTTTTAATCGTTTTCTCCCACTTTGCAATTGATTCTAGAAAAACTTCTGCCCCTAGATAGGTTTCCAGAACAGCCCAATCTTCTGCTAGAGGGGCTTCTGGATTCAGGACATCAAAAACAAACTGTCCTTCTGGTTTTAAGACTCGTTTTACATCAGCGAGAACAGCATTCCAATATTCTGGGGGGAAATAGCAACTAAAGCCTGTAGCGATTACGAGGTCAAAGGTTGAGTCTGGATATTGCAAATGGTGCGCAGAGCCAATTTTAACTTCTTTAAATAACTTCGAGTTTAACTGAGGACCTCTAGACTGGAGTATTGTTTGAGCTTCGGAACTAATTTCTTGACCGTAGAATAAAGCTTGCCAATCTCGCCAGGGATAAATCAGGAAGCTGACCCCACAACCAATATCTAAACAGTGTTGATTCTTCTTGGGTTGAGCAATTTTCCAAAAAGGAGAAGCAACGGAGACGGAGAGTTTACCACTTACCCACTCTCTAAAGATGGGGAGGGCTTGTACTTCGGTGGGAAGTTCAACATTTTTACCTTGATATTCGCGATTAAAACGCGCTGCAATTTCTGGTATTCTTTCATTCCAGTTATCAGAGGG
>JBBQDV010000025.1:0-22026 GCA_038320005.1 Cyanophyceae cyanobacterium | reverse complement strand
ACTCCATCCCAGATAAGACCCCCAGATAGATGCGTCGGGCTTCTTCTTGTCCAGCAATCAAATTAATTTGTAATCCTAACTCCGATTCAATCTGTTTAAGATAGTCCTTCCCATTGGGGGCTTCTCGCATCGCACTAGTGGCGACAGCAATAATTTGTTCCGCATTGAAACTTTGTGCTAAATCTTGACAATGGCGTAAAGCCAGCAATCCCCGTTCCATCGCTGAGGGAGTTAAACGACCTGTATCAGGATCGCGATCGCCTAGACGAACCATATCCTTATGGCGGGCGATAATCGTAAACGCAGGTAAAGAGGGTTGAATCTGGACAACCACCATATGAATCGAGTTTGTTCCCACATCAATTGCAGCGAGAATGCGATCATTGAGGGGGTTTACCCTTGTGCTGGTCGTTGTTGATTGGGAATTAGTACGGGAATTAACCATCATAAACGCAGAATAAGAAAAAAAATTACAATTATTAAAGGTTTAGGTTGTGGGATCTTAATCATGATTGACCATTTTCTCAGTAAAGCTGCCAATAATCAGAGAAAATATGCCTCTCCTGTTCCCTTTGCTAATTATTTTCTCATGCTCTCGGACATATTACCTTAGAGAAATTCTCTCTCCACCCCTATAATATCAATCGTGTACTGTATTCATACGGAGAAAATATTTTGTTAGACTTAACCAAAATTCCTGCTCAACCAAAACCTGGTGTTCTTAATGTTTTAATCGAAATCACAGGGGGAAGTAAAAATAAATACGAATTTGATAAGGACATGAACGCGATGATTTTAGATCGGGTTCTATTCGCCTCCGTTCAATATCCCTATGATTACGGATTTATCCCCAATACCTTAGCAGATGATGGAGATCCCCTCGATGGCTTAGTCCTGATTGACGAACCTACCTTCCCAGGTTGTATTATTGCTGCTCGACCCATTGGGATGTTAGAAATGATTGATGGTGGCGATCGCGATGAGAAAGTCCTCTGTGTTCCCGTTGACGACCCTCGCTATAAAGATTATAAATCTCTCAAAGATGTCCCTTCCCATCGTCTTGACGAAATTGCTGAATTCTTCAAAACCTATAAAAACCTAGAAAAGAAAACCACCGAAATTCTTGGTTGGAAGGACGTTGAAGAAGTTATGCCTTTAGTCGAGAAATGCGTCAAAGCAGGGGCAAAATAGCATACACTGAGCTTTCTTTTTCCTCTTAAAGTAGGGTGGGTAATGCCTGCCTTACTGACAAAAACCTATTCAGAGCAAATTGGACGTAAAAAATGGTAAACTCTCAAACCCCTGCCAACCTCACTAGTTCAGTCAAACCGTTTTTCGTCAAAGTCTGGGGAGTACGGGGAAAAATTGCTACCCCAGGTCAAGAAACCTTACGCTATGGGGGAAACACCGCCTGTATTGAAATGCAAGTTGCTAACCAACGGCTCATTTTCGATGGTGGGACAGGATTGCGCCAATTTGGAAACACTTTACTTTCCCAAATGCCCATAACCGCTCATCTCTTCTTTACCCATTGTCATTGGGATAGGATTCAAGGCTTTCCCTTTTTTGTCCCCGCCTTCATCCCTGGAAATCTCTTTGAAATTTATGGTGCAGTTGCAGTCAATGGCGCATCATTTCAAGAAAACCTGACTCAACATATGTTACATCCCAATTTTCCAGTCCCCCTAGAAGTGATGCAATCCGATCTAAAATTTCATAGCCTTACCCCCAAAGATAAAATTAACATCGGGGGAGTTGAGGTCGAAGCAATATTTCTTAATTACTCCCAGCGTTCAATCTGCTATCGGGTTTCCTCGCAAGGTTACAGTGCGGTTTATGCTACGGATACCTCAAGTTTAGAAGCAGATGAGACAATTTCAGATCACGACTTCTCTACTCTGATCAAAAACGTTGACTTATTAATTCTTGATAGTCCAGACTTAGGCATTGGTAAACCAAAAGATGCAATCACTTATTTACAAAACTCCACTTGGCGAAAAAATATAAACTTAGCCCAAACCGCAGGAGTAAAAAGAATCTTAATATCCATCTATAACCCTGACCATGACGATAAATTCCTAGAGGAAGTTGAGCAAAAAATACAAGAAATTTTCCCCAATATTAAATTAGCAAAAGAAGGTATGGTAATCGATCTCACCGAAACCACTGACCAAAACCAAGCCTAGCCTGTTCAACCAACTCGATGAACTATCTTACTCTTACTCCACCCTCAAAAAGTTCCGCTAACATTGCGTCTAACTCATTTTCTGGAAAGGCTGAAGCAGGACCTTGAATAAATTTCTTAATCGTAATCTTTTTATTACGAAAAGCTTGCACAAAATCGCGTATTTCTTCTAAATCCGCCACCTCTGTTTTTGCATCTCCCAAAAATAGATCAATCAAGTTTTCGCCAGCTTTCTCCGCTCGACGATACTCCTTCACCATTTCTCCTTGAGGAGTATAGCGTATCTTCTGCAATTCACCCTTTAGCTTTTCATACTGTTCCTTGAGAACTTCTATTTCTTTCTCTAGACGGATACATTCTTGACCCTCACCACTTTGCTGAGATACCTCAATAGTTGTTTCAGATTGACTATCTATTTCTAGTAAACGAGCAAAATCTCCACTACGATAAGCAATATTAATCTCCTTCATGATTTCCGTGAAATGAGCGCGGGTCTTCTCATCTACCACCTTATCAGGATGAAATCGTTCCGCAAGTCGCAGAAATAGCTTGCGAATATCCCCAGTGGGTCGGGGTGCGCTGACATCCTCCCATTCTTCTTCTCGTTGATGAAATCCTTGTCTGTTCCCCCCAAAAAAGTCATCAGGGTCAAAATCAAAATCTTCCTCACTATCTTCATCCTCTTGTTCAGAAGTCTGAAAAGCATCAGGATTAGGGCTGATTTTTCCTGTCAACTGAAGCATCTGATAGACTTCCTCAATCTCTTGCTTAGAGCTTTTTCCCAGACGGCGTTTGGTTAAAATTTCCTCAAAAAGCTCATGAATTTCTTGATCCATCTTTCTTGCTTGATCATATAAAGGCGTTCCTTTTTGGAACATTTCTGAGGCAACATCCCTCATTTGGGTAGTAAAGTTTTCTAACTCCGTGCGTTTGCGCTTCACCTGAGTCAGCATTTTTTTATGCTTTTTTCCAAGAAACTTAATGCGTTCACTCGGAGAAGGAGAGGAAAGGCTATTATCTTTAATCTTTGTAGTGCTTTGGGTAGATAGCTTTTTCTTTCTTTTTGTACTAGGCATGGGTAGCAGCTAATTCAACAAGGGTAGTCTCAATTTTAATCTACTTTAGTCTAGCGAGAAAGTTCCTAGACGCGAACTGAAACTGTGGATTAGTTTTTTGTTATGGCGAACTAAGGACAACAGTACCTTGACGCAAAATCTGCCAATCTTTACCCATCCATTTTGCCACAGTTGAGGGTAAGCCACTACCCACCACAAGGTCTGATTTTTCCCAATTAAGGGTAAGCACTTGTCCAAAAGCGGATTCGATTGCGGTCATGGTTTCTAGGGGAGGCTGTCCCGAAAGATTCGCGCTAGTGGTGGCGAGGGGGGCGGTTTGGGCTAAGATTTCTTGCGTAATTTTACAATCAGGAACTCGAATTCCAATAGTTTTGGGGTTGGTAGGGTTCATCCCTTTGGGTACGGCGTTTGAGGCGGGAAGGACTAAGGTTAAAGCCCCTGGAAAGTATTTCTTTGCGATTTTTTGCCACAATTTTATTTCCTCTGGGCTACCTTGAATGTAGGGTAACAAGTCTCTAAAGGTTGCTCCCATCAGAATAAGCGGTTTAGTGGCTGAACGTTGCTTAACGGTGAAAATTAGCTGAGATTGCTCTGGTTTTACCGCTAAAGCTGGAACGGTATCGGTAGGAAAACTAACAACTCTACCTGCTTTTGCAGCAATAATTAAATCAGTTTGGGATACTTGAGTCATTTTAAAAAAGCGAGAGCAAAGCGTTCAATTCCAGCTAAGTCAGGAAAGATCTCAATGTTAGTATAACGAGAATCTTGTGCTAATAATTCGGTTATAGCTTCTGCTTGTCCTGACATCATTTCAATTAGCCAGATTCCCCCAGGACGCAGATATTCCGGTGCAGTTGCGATTAAATGACGAATACAGCCTAAGCCATCTTCACCGCCGTCTAAAGCACGATGAGGTTCGTGCTGAAATACCTCTGGCTGTAGCTGCGGTAGTATAGCAGAGGGAATATAGGGAGGGTTAGAAACCATACCACTTACCTTACCCCTTAACTTGTGTAAGGGTTGCCACCAACTGCCTTGATAAAATTTGATCTTTGTTGCCAAATTACAGTTTTGGGCATTTTCTTGGGCAATAGAAAGGGCTTCAGGACTAAGATCAACAGCGTGGATGGTAGCAGTGGGAAATAGATCACAAAGCGCGATCGCGATCGCGCCACTACCCGTCCCCAAATCCACCCAATCACCTCCACTGAAATCTTTCCCCTGTCCTTCCACCGCAGCAACCGCAAGGTCAATTATATATTCCGTTTCTGGACGAGGAATTAACACCTGGGGGGATACCTTCAAAAGGAAGTTTCGCCAGGGAGTTCTCCCCACCAAATATTGAATTGGGACTCTTTCTTGTAATCGTTTTTCCCAGAGTTCATTTAACTGCGTCAAAGTCAACCGCAGCTGAAGATCACGAGAGGGATAAGCTCCTAATCTTAAAATTAAAGGGTCTACCCCCATTTCCACAAGAAGCCAATCGACTTCTTGGAGATCTACCCCGACCTTTTTTGCTGCGGTTTTCGCCTCGTCACGCCATTTAACTAAACTTTGAGCGGATATCTCGAATAACACCTTTCCCTATCTCTCCCTCTCCCTCTCTATGGAGTGGGTGCAGATTGTTGTTGCTGTACCGACTGAAGAAACTGGAGTGATTCCCGTGAAGGAACTAACATAATATTTTTCAGTTGTGCATCATTACTTTGTTCTAAAGTCGCAATAACATTTTCGAGGGGAATTACTTCCACCGTAATATTAGAAACTTCATTCGGTTGCTGACGCTGAAAGCGATCTACCAGTTGTTGTAACTGTTCCCGTTCAAAAAAGAAAGGAATAACTTGCTGATTATCTTGCTGTAAAGTCAAGTAACCTTGGTCTGCTCCCCCACGAGCAACAAATAAAGGAACACCATTAAACTGTTCAACTTGTTCCCCTTGCTGACGCAGAACATCCTTTGCTGATTGTACCTGTTGTTGCATCGGCACAAAAGCAAAGTCTAAACTATTTTCCTGAGCATCTTGTTGCTGATCTAACTTATAAATTTCGCTTAAGGATGTAGGTTGTACCCTAACTTGGTTTCCTAATTCTGGATTTTCTTGTTTCAGCTTATTAATAAATGCAACAGCATCCTGTTGGCTAATAAACACCCCAGAAATATTCCGTCCCTCCGCATTCGCCACTAAAGGCGCACCTCCCTCACCAATTACGGCAAAAACAGGTACATAGCGCAAGGTTTCAACTACTTCTGCTTGGGGTAAAGCTTGGGCTGGTATATTCCCACCAAACAAACTACCCAAAATTGCAGTACCAATTATACCTACGGTACTCAAGCGAACAAATGCTTTCATTATTATTTATCCTTGGATTCTCTTAATTTATTTTCTCTTTTTAGTTAACACAAACTTGGCTAGAATTAAGTGATAATAAATCCTCTCAAAAATAGGATCATTTCCAATTTGACTAGAAACCGAGAAAATTCCTTCCATCCCCTTGACGGCTCAGTTAGAAAATCAGTTCCAATTCTAGATCTAATTTCAATTACCAAGGCAGTATTTCACCATTTGCGTGCCAAAATGTGCCAGAATTGTTCATATTCAGTTGCTCAATACGGGCGAGAAGACCTTGCACCGCTTCTTGAGGAGAAGTTCCACTAAAACCAGTCATGCGAGTTTTAATCATACCAGGATGGAGAATAGCCACCGCAATCTTTTTGGGTTTTAGATCAATGGCTAAACATTTACCCGCCATACATAAAGCGGACTTAGACATCCGATAACCATAGTAGCCTCCAGAAGAATTATCCTCAATTGACCCCATCCGACTGGTCATCAGTGCAATTTTTGCCCCCGCTGTAAGTTGAGGGAGAAGCATTTTAGTCACACGCAATGCTCCTAAAGTATTAACATCAAACTGTTTCAGGAGACTATTGAAATCAAGATCATTAAGACTATCTTTTTCAATAATACCAGCATTATTAATTAAAACATCTATTGTCGTACCTTTTAGACGTTGGGCGAGATCAGCAACTTGTTCATCAGAACTAACGTCAATTCCTGCTTCAATTTTTACTCCCACTTCTTTGAGTTCCGCTGAAGGTTCACGACAAACAGCAATCACTGTTTCACCGCGTTTTTTTAGTTCTTGAGCGTAAGCTAAACCAATACCTCGATTTGTGCCAGTAATCAGATAAGTTGTCATAATCCTGAAAGCCTTATTTCAATTCGGTAACATGTTAGGGCATCCCTGAGAAAAAAGCAGTCCCTTTAGTATTAATTTCATGTCATGGATTTTTTTGCATCGGTGATTGGGCAACCACAAGCAGTAAACTTATTAGAACAGGCAGTAAAGCGCGATCGCGTTCCTCCTGCTTATCTATTTGTCGGTTCTGCTGGGATTGGACGCAAACTCACAGCTAAATGCTTCACGGAATTGTTATTTTGTCAAGAAATTAGTTCCCAAAAACAAGAGCGTGTTAGACAACAACTAGAATCTCGCAACCACCCCGACCTACTCTGGGTAGAACCGACCTATCAGCATCAAGGTAAACGCCTAAATGCCAAAGAAGCAGACGAGGCTGGGCTAAAGCGCAAAGCCCCCCCCAAAATCAGAATTGAGCAAATTCGGGAAATTAGTGAATTTCTTAGTCATCCCCCTTTAGAAGCAAAGCGTTGTTTGGTGGTGATTGAACAGGCAGAAACTATGGCAGAAGGTTCAGCAAATGCCCTATTGAAGACCTTAGAAGAACCAGGAAAAGCGACGATCATTTTAATTGCACCAGATGCAGATTCTCTTTTACCCACCTTGGTTTCCCGTTGTCAGCGGATTCCTTTCTCCCGCCTTAGCCGTGAGAATGTGGGTAAAATCTTACAACAACAGGGTTATAATGAAATTTTAGGAGACGAAGCCATAATCGCGATCGCGCAAGGAAGTCCAGGTACAGCGATAATAGCTTGGCAAAAATTAGCAGAAATTCCCCAAACCCTACTCTCCAAGCTTAAACAACCACCTCACACCCCCCTTGATGCCCTTCAACTCGCCCAAGAAGTCGATAAAGAACTAGATAACGAAACACAACTGTGGCTGATTGAGTATTTACAATATCATTATTGGCAAAAAATGCAACAAGGTAGTATCCTGGAAAAGCTTGAAAAAGCACGTCAAGCACTTCTCGGCTACGTCCAATCTCGTTTAGTTTGGGAATGCACTTTTTTAGCAGTAACCAGTAAGCAGGTTTAGGGCTTAATTAATGATCGCTTCATAAGACCTCTGCTACATTTAGATTAATCTAGAATAAAAGAAATTTCTAACCTTTATTATTTACAGACCGGGTTCTATGGTTACAAATAAGAGTTCCCAGCTACCAGAAACTAATAACAACGGTCATTACGTACCAGAGCAAACCTACTTACCACCAGTAATTCCAGCAGTGGTCGAAGAAGACGAAGATGAGATTGACCTGTCCCAGATTGGCACAATCGTTCGTCGTCGCTGGCCTCTTATTCTAGGTGTTGCCCTTATCGTTGGCGTTGGCGTGGGAGCAAGAACATTAACCCAAGAACCTGTTTATAGCGGGAATTTTCAACTTCTGTTAGGGTCAGTATCGGGACAACCAAGTTTACCTGAAGAACTCCAACTCCTGCAAGGGAATTTCAGCAACACTCAAGAAGATTTTGATACCAGAATTGAAGTCCTCAAAAGTGCGCAAGTTCTTACCCCCATTCTTCAAGCAATTCAGGCGCGGTATCCAGACCTAACTTATCGTGAACTAGCTGGGAACGAAAATAAGAATCCCTTGTCAATCGCTCGTCTGCGAGAAACAACAATATTAACCGTAAATTACGAAAGTTCTGACCCAGAAGAAATCAAATATGTCCTTGACCAAATTGCCAGTGGCTATATCAGTTTTTCCATAAATGAGCAGCGAGTTGGCTCTCAGCAGGGACTACAATTTGCTCAAGAGCAGCTACCTGAACTTGAAGAGAGGGTTGACCTCCTACAAGGACAATTGGAACAGTTTCGACAACAATATAATTTAATTGATCCGCAAGTTCAATCAGAATCTGTTGCCAATCAACTAAGTAAAATTAGTGAAGAACGTCAACAAGCTCAAATTCAGTTGGGAGAAGCCCAAACCTTATACCAAACCTTAGCTGGACAGCTCGGATTAGACCTTAATCAAGCTGTAACCATCTCCGCTTTAAGTCAAGCTCCTCGTTATCAGGCACTGCTAAACCGACTGCAAGAGGTAGAGACTAAACTCGCGACAGAAACAACTCGCTTTAGCTCGAATAGTCCAGAAGTTCTTGCCCTCGAAGAAGAAAGACAAAACTTAATTCCCCTTCTGAATCAAGAAGCTGTCGCAGTATTAGGGACTGATCAAGTTCTGGGAACAAATTCTGTCATGGCTGCATCTCCTAATGAGATTCGTTCAGATATTACTCAGCAGCTTATTAATACAACTAACAATATTTTAACTTTAAATGTGCGCCAGCAAGCTTTAGGATCTGCTGAAACTCAAATGCGTCAGCAAGTTCAAAATATGGCAACGGTAATTCGCCAATATACGGACTTAGAGCGAGACCTGACGTTATCAACAGAAAGTTTAAATCGTTTTCTCTCTGTTGAACAAGAACTTCAACTTCAAGAAGCACAAAAAGAGCAGCCCTGGCAGGTTATTTCCGATATTCGCGTCCCCGAAACACCTGTTTCGCCCAGTATTCCGCGCGATATGACCCTGGGTATCCTAGCAGGGCTATTGCTAGGTGCTGGGGCAGCAGCAGTGGCTGAACAGCTAGATAATACCTTCCACTCTCCTGAAGAACTTAAAGATGCAACGGGCTTACCTCTACTCGGAGTTATTCCTTTCGTCAAAGACTTTAAGGAGAAAAGTGAGACTGAATCTCAAACTGTATCAACAGTAGGTTTTGGTCGCTATCGCGCTTCGATATTTACTGAGGCATTTCGCTCTTTGCATACCAATCTGCATTTCATGAGTCCAGATAAGCAGTTAAACTCAATTGTAGTTACCTCTTCAGTACCAGCGGAAGGGAAGTCCACAGTTTCGGTTAATTTAGCGCGTACCGCAGCAGCGATGGGACAAAGAGTATTATTAGTTGATGTGGATTTGCGCAAGCCCCAGATTCATAAACGGATGGATTTGCCCAATGTCTGGGGCTTATCTAATATTATTTCCGCCAATCTCAGTCCAAAAGAAGTTATCCAACAATCACCAAATGATCAAAATCTGTATGTTCTAACCTCAGGTCAAATTCCCCCAGACCCGACCTCGCTAATTTCTTCTGAGAAAATGAAAAGTCTGATGCAAGAGTTTCGAGAATCTTTTGATCTTGTGGTTTATGATACCCCACCAACATTAGGCATGGCAGATGCTAGAATCGTCGGCGCTCATACCGATGGGATGTTAATGGTAGTTGGATTATCCAAGACGGAACGTATTGTCTTAAAATCAACGATAGAGGGAATTCGCTTGTCTCCAGCAAAACTACTCGGTACAGTTGCTAATGGTGTAAAACGGAGTTCTCAGTCTAATTCCTCTTACTATTATCAAAGCTATTATACGACTGAAAAGTAGGGATGGGGATGGGGATAAACATAAGCATAAAATAAATTATTAATTATTAATACTGATCTAAGAAGTTATGAATAGAGTGACCTTTACCTTGACCAGTAGTTTAGTGCTACTTGCTTCGATGAACCTAGCACCCCAGGCAGTGCAGGCACAAGAAAACTTAGAGTTATTGCTAACTCAGAACAGTCCAACACTCATGGCTCAAAGGATAGAAACTCCTTATACATTGGGAGCAGGCGATCGCGTTGGGGTGACGGTGTTTAATGTCCCTGAGTATAGTGGTGAATATCAGGTACTTGTTGATGGCACTCTTAACTTACCAATAGTTGGTGTTGTTCCGGTCAGGGACTTGAATATCGCCCAAGCTACTGAATTAATTTCTCGCTTGTATAGTCCTTTCCTGAGACGACCCCTAGTAACAGTAAGTTTACTTTCTCCTCGTCCAATCAGAATCGCGATCGCGGGAGAAGTCAATCGACCTGGATCTTATCGAGTGGGAGAAGGGGAGTCAGGGAGCTTTCCCACCATCACGAATGCGGTCGAAATGGCTGGAGGCATAACTCGCTCTGCTGGGGTTCGTCAGGTACAATTGCGTCGATCTGTTCAAGGGCGACAACAGGTCTATAACATCAATCTCTGGGATTTATTGCAAAATGGAAATTCAGGAGAAGATGTAACTTTACGAGATGGAGACTCTATCTTTATTCCCCAAACCGCGCAAATTGACCCTATTGAAACCCGTACTCTTTCTGAGGCTAGTTTTGCTGGGGAAGAAGGACCCATCCAAGTTTCTGTGATCGGTGAAGTGAACCGTCCTGGTGTTCATACTCTCCAACAAGGAAGCGTAGAGAGAGCAGCGGGAGAAGGGCTTACTGGACAGGGAAGTAAAAGAGTTACAGGAGCAATTGCCTCTGCTGGAGGTATTACCCCCTCTGCTGATGTCCGTAATGTAGAGCTACGTCGCACCACCCGAGATGGTACTCAACAGACTTTAACTGTTAATTTATGGGAACTTCTCCAATCTGGAAATGCCCGTCAAGATGTCATCTTGCAAGAGGGAGATATAATAGCTGTCCCCGTTGCTAGCGAAATTAACCCTTCTGAAGTGGGCGATATTGCTTCGGCAACTTTTTCTCCAGAAACTATTAAGGTTAATGTTGTTGGGGAAGTAGATCAACCTGGAGCAACCGTAGTTCCGCCCAACACGCCCTTAAACCAGGTTCTCTTAGCAGCAGGAAGTTTTGATAACCGCCGAGCAAATAAACAGGTTGTTGACTTAGTTCGTCTTAATTCTGATGGGACCGTAACTAAACGTGAAATTGAATTAGATTTCACCCGTGGTATTAATGAAGAAGGAAATCCAGCTTTGCGGAATAATGACGTTATCGTAGTTAGACGTTCGGGAGTTACGAGAGTCGCTGATACGTTAGGGACTATTTTCTCACCGATTACCGGATTGCTCTCAGTTTTTAGGCTTTTTGGATTCTAAATCGAGAAAAAGTTACAAAAGTTACAAAACTTCCTGGGTAAGCAATGTTAGAAAATGAGAGGTTTACCCTATAAATATAAAAAGACAAATTAACTTGAGGAGTTGAAAGTTTGAAAAAGGTAGAAGCAATTATCCGTCCCTTTAAGCTTGATGAGGTTAAAATCGCTCTTGTCAATGCTGGAATTGTTGGTATGACGGTTTCAGAAGTGCGGGGATTTGGACGGCAGAAAGGGCAGACTGAACGCTACCGCGGTTCGGAATATACGGTGGAATTTCTCCAGAAGCTTAAAGTTGAGATTGTCATTGAAGATAATCAGGTAGATATGGTGGTGGATAAAATCATCGCTGCTGCCAAAACTGGTGAAATTGGCGATGGTAAAATCTTTATTACCTCCGTTGACGAAATCATTCGGATTCGCACTGGAGAGCGCAATTTAGAGGCGGTCTAAAAACAATGTTAGGGCGAAAACTGCATTCGCCCCTACTTTAAGAAAATCTTATCTCAAAAAGATTGTTATAAATTTGCCAATTGTGGTAGTAAGGCTGCAAATGCTTGACCCCGATGACTTATCTCATGTTTAGTCTCTGCTGGCATTTCTGCAAAGGTTTGTTGCTGTGAGGGGACATAAAAAATCGGGTCGTAACCAAAACCACCTTCTCCTTGGGGTTGAGAAAGTATTTCCCCTGGACAAGTGCCTTCGGTTTCTAAGATTATCTCGCCATCAGGATTCGCGATCGCGATCGCGCAAACAAATTTAGCATCACGATGAGAATTATCTCCTAGCTCCTGTAACAGACGTTCAATACGATCAGCATCTGTCGCGCCATAACGAGCAGAATAAAGCCCTGGTGCGCCTTCTAGAGCGGATACAGCCAATCCTGAATCATCCGCGATCGCGTACTCTCCCATGGCTTTTGCTGTTTGAGAAGCTTTTAACCGTGCATTTTCCGCAAAAGTCGTGCCGATTTCTTCAATTTCAATCTCTGAGGGTTTAAGATGCAGTTCCCAATCCAAATCCTTGAGATAAGCTTGAAACTCTCTTACCTTCCCTGGATTGTCTGTTGCGACAATTAGTTTTCTCATTTCAATTTCCCTTAAACTTGTGCTGCCCAATTTTTTGCCCAGGATAAAGTTTGATGCACCTGAGTTAAATCAGCAGCCTCACAATATAAGCGTAATACAGGTTCAGTACCACTGAAGCGAATTAATAACCAACTGCTATCTTCTAAACGGAATTTATAGCCGTCAATACTTAAGCAATCAATAACCTGTTTACCTGCAATCTCCGATAGGGATTCAGATGCGAGTTTATCTACTAACTTTTGCCGAACCGTCATATCCTTTAAAGGTAAATCAATACGGTCATAGGCGGACGTAAAGCCCGTTTGCTGTTGTAAATTCTGGTAAAGGGTGCTTAAGTCTTTTCCAGACTCCACAATCGCTTCTAGGAGATACAAAGCGGATAATAAACCATCCCGTTCAGGAATATTTGTCCCGTAGCCAATACCTCCCGATTCTTCACCCCCCATCAAGACTTTTTCCGTCAGCATCCGCTCCGCAATATACTTGTAACCAATCGGGGTTTCGTGGATAGGTAAATTATAGAGATGCGCAAGACGGGGAATAAGATCTGAACCACTGACGGTTTTGATCACTTCTCCCGTTAGTCCACGCCGTTTAGCAAGATGTTCAATTAAAATTGGTACTAAGATTTGTGAACTTAAGAAGTGTCCCGACCCATCTACCGCAGCAATGCGATCTCCATCACCATCAAAGACAAAACCGACGCGCAAATTGTTCGGGTTTTTTCTCGCTTCAGTACGAATACAGCGAAATAGTTTAGAGAGATATCGAGGTAAGGGTTCAGGGGGATTTCCCCCAAAAAGGGGATCGCGATCGCGATTAATCTCCTCAATCGGCATTTCCAGAAGCCGACTTAAGCCTCCCGCTGCTGAACCATGCATGACATCAGCAATAACAGTTATTTCACCAGTCGCGATCGCGTTTTTAATTTTGCCTAAATCAACCTTAGACTGCAACTCCTGAATATAACTTTTCCAAGGATCAAAACGAGTTATCTTAAGTTTTTTAATCTCAATCTCAGGAATTTTAGCATCAGGAATTAAGGCTTCAATCTGTTGCGTCACATCGGGCGGAATCGACCCCCCAAATGCCCCTTTAACCTTCAAACCCAAATAACCTGAAGGATTATGACTCGCAGTCAGCACCAACGCCCCTAAAGCCTTCTGCTCAAAAGCAGCCCAACTAAAAGCTGGAGTCGAAGCATAACCCTCCGCCAAATTAACCTCAAATCCTTCCGCAGCAACCGCTTCCGCAGCAGCAAGAGCAAATTCCTCCGCCAAAAAACGTTGGTCATAGCCCACTACTACCAGGGGTTTATGCTCCTTTCCGTAATTATCCCTTAATACCTGAGCAGATAAGGAAGCCACCTTGACCACCCTTTCAAAGGTAAAATCAGCAGCAATGAGACCTCGCCAACCATCAGTCCCAAACTTGATCGGATTTACGTTAACTGGCATTGACTTACAGCTCTTTTATTGGACAAGATTATCCTACCATATTAAGTGATAATACTGACTTAAGGTTTAGGCTTCATGATTCATTAGCCTTGTCTTCCTCCTCCAAATTGACCAGTAAATTCCTTATTTTTAATCGTTGAATATAAGGCCAACCCCCAGACTCTTCAATATCTCTCAATAAATGATACAAATGTTGACGATTATCAGGGAGAGACTTCCGAAATACTCCTTCTCGAATCTGACGATGAAGTTCTTCTAATATTCTTAAGAGTCCAAGAAGCTTTATCGTATCTCCTTGACAAGATTTTGCCCAAGCCAGAACCAAAGATTCAAGCTCTTGCTGCTGATTTGCTTCTAGCTCTAAATTTACTGCTTGATTTTGATTCATAACGGTGTTCAAGAAAAAAAGTAGATATAACTCTATAGGAAAGTTGTTAGTAAATGCAAATAGATAAGTTTCTTTGATTTTCTCAACAAAGGCGGTGAGTCCATCGTGTACAATACTATGGGATATTTCCTATAGCTTTCTAGTTTAACTAGCATTTGGTTCAGCTAGATGGTAGTTTCCTCAATGACATCAAGTTACTAGATTAGTTGACTTTGACAAAACTACCAAGACAAAAGACAAACTCCAAAAACAAAATTAAGATAAGAGGTTAAACATGAAGTTTCGTACATTAATTATTGCATTTATTGTATTGTGCCTGGGTGTATTGCCTGCATGCAGTGACTCTGCTGTTAGCGCAAAGGCGACAGACACTTTAACTTACGATCAAGTCAGAAATACGGGGATGGCTAATAACTGTCCTCAGCTTTCAGAAACTGCTCGCGGTTTTATCACCATCGATCCAGATCAGTCCTACGAACTCAGAGATTTTTGCATACAACCAGTTGATTTTTTTGTCAAGGAAGAACCAACTAATAAACGTAGAGAAGCAGAATTTGTACCTAGCAAAATCTTGACTCGTTTAACATCTAGTCTTGACCAAATTAGTGGCTCTCTCACCTTCGATGAAAGTGGTCAATTGGTCTTCACTGAAAACAATGGACTAGATTTTCAGCCTATTACCGTTCAACTCCCTGGGGGTGAGCAAGTTCCTTTCTTGTTTACTGTCAAAGACTTAGTTGCTAAAGCTCAGACTGGAGAAATAATCAATACCTCCACCGACTTTGAAGGAGAATTTTATGTTCCTTCCTATCGCGGTAATGTGTTCCTAGATCCTAAAGGTCGTGGTATTTCTAGTGGTTATGATAATGCGGTGGCTCTTCCTTCCAAAGCAGATTCTGAAAAACTATCAACAGCTAATGTCAAGCAATATGACACTGGACGTGGGGAAATTTCTCTACAAGTTGCTAAGGTTGACGCGGAAACTGGAGAAATTGCTGGTACTTTCGTCAGTGAACAACCTTCCGATACAGATTTAGGTGCGAAAGAAGCCGAAGAACTGAAAATCCAAGGTATCTTCTACGGTCGCATTGAACCCCAAGCATAGAATACAGTTAACAAAACTAAATAGGTTTGTCTAGGGGCAGATGCCCCTTTTTTTGTGCTGTATCTGCTTAAGCCAAAACAGGATAACTAAGCGATAGTTACATCTGAAGCCAGATAAACATCCTGAATTGCGTGGAATAGTTTTATCCCTTCTTCCATTGGACGTTGGAAAGTCTTGCGTCCAGAGATCAAACCACAGCCTCCAGCCCGCTTATTAATCACTGCGGTGCGGACAGCCTCAGCAAAGTCATTTTTCCCAGAAGAACCACCAGAATTAATTAAACCAGCCCGTCCAGCATAACAATTGAGAACCTGGTAACGAGTTAAATCAATGGGATGCTCACTAGATAATTCTGAGTAAACTCGCTCATCGGTTTTACCATAACTTTCTCCAGTCGCTTGAGCCACAGCTTGATAACCCCCATTGTTTTCTGGTAACTTCTGCTTAATAATATCCGCTTCAATGGTCACTCCCATGTGGTTCGCCTGTCCAGTGAGGTCAGCAGAGAGATGATAGTCTTGGTCTTGCTTAAAAACACTATTGCGGAGATAGCACCAGAGAATAGTCGCCATTCCTAACTCATGGGCGCGAGCAAAAGCTTTACTGACTTCTTGAATCTGACGACCAGATTCGGGTGAACCAAAGTAAATAGTCGCCCCAACTGCAACTGCGCCCATATTCCAGGCTTGTTCAACGCTCCCAAACATGATTTCATCATATTTATTGGGATAGGTTAGGAGTTCGTTATGATTCAGCTTGACGATGAAGGGGATACGATGGGCATATTTGCGCGATACCATCCCTAAAGCCCCCAGCGTTGTCGCAACGGCGTTACAGCCCCCTTCTAGGGCAAGTCTGAGGATATTTTCTGGGTCGAAGTAGATGGGGTTAGGGGCAAAGGAAGCTGCTCCAGAGTGTTCTATCCCCTGATCTACAGGTAAAATAGAAACATATCCTGTGTTAGCTAGTCTCCCTGTGCTGTAGAGTTGCTGGAGAGAGCGTAAAACTTGGGGAGTGCGATCGCTATGTGCATAAACGCGATCAATAATATCAGCACCAGGTAGAGTTAAAAGATCTGAGTTGATTTTTGCTTTATGGTTTAAAAGACTTTCTGCTTCATCTCCTAACCAAGATTCGATAGATTTGGGTGCAGCAAGAGTTGCTGTCATAAATATTTATTCCTAAATCAGCATTTTTTGTCTCTATTCATTCTTAGCCTTTATTGTTGTTTTAGACATCTATCCAATAACAGAATTCGGAAAGTTCATGAGCGATCAATCTTGCGATTATAGCCAACGTTTACATCAGTATATGCAGTCTCTTGGTATTTCTTCTTTTAAGCAGCTGCGGAATTTAGCAGGAGTTTCCCAGGGACAAATCTTACGCTTGCGTCGGGGGGAGATTAATCAGATGCGGTTAGAGGTTTTGCTGAAATTATCGCAGGTGTTGGAAATATCTCTAGATGATTTGCGCAAACAGTTTTCGCCCCAATATTCTCAGCAGTATGGAGAATCTGTCACGCTAAAACAAGAATATGAACGCTTACAAGAAAAAATGGCACAGCAACGGGAAGAATTATCACAAGAATTCCAACTGGCGAGTTTAGAAATCTTGGAATCTTGGTTAATTTATTGGTCTGCTGCTGCTGCTGCTGCGAAGGATAATCCTCAGTTACCAGCTGTGCGTCTGCTACCGTTAGTTAAACCAGTTGAGCAGTTGGTTGCAGAATGGGGCGTTGAGATGACTGCTTATGTTGGGGAAGAAGTTGCTTATAATCCCCAGGTGCATGATTTGTTAGCAGGAGTTGCTCAACCTGGAGAGTTAGTTAGGATTCGTAATGCTGGATATAAATACGGAGGAAAACTGCTGCATCGGGCTAAAGTAAGTCCTGTTGAATCTTAATTATCATTCCTTTGAATGATGTTACAAATATTTATATTCGCTTCAATGGAAAGTAACAGAAATATATGGAGTAAATATATATGCGTCCAATTAATATCGGCTTAAACGATCAACAGCGAGAAGGAATCATTAGTATGCTCAACAGTGACTTAGCTAATGCTTATCTTCTCTTGATCAAAACTAAAAAATATCACTGGGATGTCGTTGGTCCTCAATTCCGTTCTCTTCATCAACTGTGGGAGGAACATTATGAAGCTTTGCAAATTAGTATTGATGCAGTTGCAGAACGAATTCGTGCTTTAGGGGGCTATCCGATTGGGACGGCTGCGGATTTCCTTAAACACGCCACTATTAATGAAGACCCTGGTAAACTACCCGATGCTTTTCACATGGTAGAAAATTTGGTAGTAGATCATGAGCAAGTTATTCGTAATTTACGCACTCATGGTCAAAAATGCGAAGCTGACTTTAATGATCCTGTTACGCAAGATTTTATTAATGGTTTAGCAGAACAACATGAGGAAATGGCGTGGATGCTGCGTTCGTTTATCGAAGGTTCTAGTATCTCCCCCACAGAAGATCGTCCTGATGAAGTAAAAATCCCTGTTGGTAGTAAATAATTGATTTCGCCCCTAATTTGATGGCGGTAGGACAGGATTGAGCCAGCGGATAATTTCTTGATTGAGGACATTGAGATCCCGTGAAAGGTTTTGCTTTAGCCACTGTCCGACTGCATCAAAGGGGGTAAAGTCTTTGCCCATTTGCCATTGGAGATCTTGGCTGAGGGGAGTAAGATGATTTCCTTGTAGGGTTTTTATTGTGACCATTTGGGGGAAACGAGCTTGTAAGACGGGGTTTAGGAGCGCGGACTGGTCAATGCTATCGTCGGTAAAGGTGATTAAGAGATTGCGACGAACGCTATAATTTTCGGCAATAATGGCGTTGGTTTCTGTTGGCGAGGGGCTAAACTCAACATTGATGGCATTAATATCCATCTGCAATTGCTTTAAAAAAGGAGCAGCATTAATCTGTATTTGTTCGAGGAATGGAATGGCACGGTTGGCTGGATAGTTGTTGTAGGAAATTAATACATTTCCAGATCTCTTGACGGTGTACAGACTACCAATCAGTAAATGAAGTTTACAGCCCATGCTATGTCCGACTCCATAGATGGGGAGATAGCCCCCACTGAGGCGATTAGTTTGTTGGAGGCGTTCTAGTATGCTCTCGAAGCGGTTGAGAACTTTACGCGCGATCGCGCTATGATCGAGAGTATTAACAAAAGGTGTGGCAATAATACCATACCCCTGCTTACCCAAAAATTCTAAAAGACAACGATAGGTTACTTGGGGAGCAGTAGCAACAAACGCCCCACCGAGAAAGTGAATAATTCCCCTCGGTTGACGGGGAAGCCAAACCCAACCCCCAGATACTTCTTGCCAGTCCATGATCATCTTTTAATAGCGAATATGTAGGGTAACAGAAGCATTGACTTCTTGTTCTCCTCCTTCAACAGCAGTTACCGCTTTAGGAAAGGACTGATCTGCTGATAGGGCTTGTTGACGAAATCTGGGTTGGGGGGGCATACCACTGGCGTTATTAATCGAAATCCCAACCACTTCTTGAGCATTTAAGTTAAGTATGCGCAAAGCTGTATCTCCCTGCTGTCTTGCGGATTGTACTGCTTTTTGAATTGCTTCTTGTTGCGCGATCGCGATCGCGTTTTCCGTCGCCATAAAGCTAACACTATCAATACGAGTTGCTCCCACTCTTACCGCAGCATCGAGAATATTTCCTGCTTGGGATGTTTCTACCTCAAAACTAACCAAATTTGTTGCTGTATAACCAATCAACCTTTGGCGATCTTCAGTGTACTCATAATTAGGATTGAGGCGAATACCTGTCGTTTGTAACTTATTCACCCCTCGGTCTTTCAGTAGTTCTACTAATGCTTGTGAACTTGCTGCTACTGCCTCCTGCGCCTCCTGTGCCGTAGCCATTCTCCTTTCTACACCCAAGCTTACCTGAGTAATAGTTGTCGGAATATTTACTTTGCCTTCTCCCGTAACATTCAGCACTCTCTGAATTACCCCATCACTTGAGCTTACCATTTGACTATAAACTGGCTGGGAAGAGGATAAAGTCACAAAACCAATAGTGACTAATGCTAACTTTAGACTAGAAAATGTTTTCATCAGATAAATATAACAAAAAATAGTATTTTGCTACGGGGTAAATAAGATTTTTATTTGGCTCACACCAGACCTAAGCCTGATGCAAGTCAATCTACAGAACCTTAGTAGGCATCCTGTAACTCATAGAAGTCAGGAGAGATATAATCCTTACGCAAAGGCCAACCAACCCAATCTTCTGGCATCAATAAACGTTTAAGATTTGGATGTCCTGCAAACTCAATCCCATACATATCGTAGGTTTCTCGTTCCTGCCAATCCGCAGCTTTCCAGATCCAATAGACAGAAGGTACTTTTGGATTGTTCCTTGGTAAGAAGACTTTTAGACGAATCTCTTCAGGCTCGGTTATATTATCACCCACTTTGATCAAGTGATAGAAACTAACCAACTCTTTTCCTGGACCATCATCATAGCCCCCTTGACACTGAAGATAATTAAACCCATAGGCATAAAGAGCCGTAGCAATAGGAATCAAAAATTCTGGCTCTACCCTAATCATCTCAACGCCTAGATGGTCTTTTTCCAAAGAGTCGTGGGCGAAACCATTTTCTGTTAACCAGCCAGAAACATCACCCGCCTCAACAATTGCCGTTTCTTCTTGCTGTTGTTGTTCTTGATTGTCCTCAGCCACCTTCTACCTCCTTTTGCTTTTGTGTCGATTTTAGTGCTGGGGGAACAGCCATTCCCATTGCTTCGGTTAGCTCTTTCGGGGGTTGTTGACGAGTTTCGCTTTGGAGATACTTACCATTAAGAATTGGTTCGACAACCTTCATCTCATGAGTAGTACAGTAATAGCGGTGGGTTTGCTGCTGCATCTGTGACCGCTCTTGGATTGACTCATTAGCAATCTTTTTCCGCAACTTGATAATGGCATCCATAATCGCTTCAGGGCGAGGGGGACAACCAGGAAGATACACATCTACGGGAATTAGTTTATCCACCCCACGTACTGCTGTCGGAGAATCAACACTAAACATCCCCCCAGTAATGGTACAAGCTCCCATAGCAATCACATACTTAGGCTCTGGCATCTCCTCATATAAGCGGACTAAAGCAGGTGCCATTTTCATCGTCAGTGTTCCTGCGGTGATGATCAAATCTGCTTGTCTGGGGCTGGAACGGGGGACTAAGCCGAAACGGTCAAAGTCGAACCGTGAACCAATCATCGCTGCAACTTCAATAAAGCAGCAAGCTGTACCGTACAATAAAGGCCAAAGACTGGAAAGCCTCGCCCAATTATATAAATCATCAACGCTTGTTAGAACAACGTTTTCAGATAGTTCTTGGGTAATTTCAGGACGACCACTTGGACTAAGTAGTTTCTCTTTTTGCTGCTCATCAAAAGCAGTATTGTCTAAAGTTGTGTTATTTATGACCATTCTAATGCTCCTTTGCGCCATGCATAAACCAGTGCAATGACCAGAATTGCAATAAAAATAAGTGCCTCGACAAATGCCAACAAACCAAGTTGACTAAATGCTACTGCCCAAGGATAGAGAAAGACGGTTTCGACATCAAAAATGACAAAAACTAGGGCAAACATATAATAGCGAATGTTAAATTGAATCCAAGCTCCGCCAATGGGTTCCATTCCTGACTCGTAGGTCGTACGCCCTTCTGGTCGATTACTACTAGGTCGCAGGAGTTTGGATGCAGTTAGTGCCAAAATTGGGACTAAGCTACTTGCGAGCAGAAAGCCTAAAAGATATTCATAGCCGATAAGATTAAACACTGTAGGTCGTGACTATCTCCTTAATAATGCAACAAATTGTAACTCACTCCTTTTATTATAAGGTTGAGTCGCACTCGTTTTGGGGTAACTGCTATTAATTGTTGCAGGTTCACTGGATAGATTGAGAATTTTCATTCCAGGCGTTGAGTTTGTTCGATTTCCACTGCTGCGACATCAATTATCCCTGGTGGAGACTCCCGTTGAAACTGATTGTTTTCAACTTTAAGTGGTTCATCGCAGTTGGGACAACGGCAATTAGTCCCGTTGAATCCAGTAAATTCATATTGACAAACAGGGCAATTAGCTTCAACTAAGTTACGTCTGACCCACCATCGAAACCCGAATAAACCGACAAAGGGGAGTAATGTCACCACAGCAATCAGAATAAAAAAGCCATTGACAACCCAGCTTAATCCGACTGACCACAACAATATCCCAATAAGCAGAAAAGGTAGCCAGCAACCAATTCCAGAAAACTTAAGTTGTAGTGATCTTGGGTCTTGATTCAAAAGAACAACCTCCTGGCTTTTATCTCGGTTTCTCTTCTATCCTAGTCCAAAATTAGTAATGCCTGCGCTCTCATCAAACTCACGAAAATACCTCGGTACTTGGAAGCCCTGTGGCTTCAGCCTAGGGAGGAAAAGGAAATTGCGTCTTTAGGCGCAGTCAACCCTAAAAGGGCGGGGGTATGGTTGCCCCCAACTCCGCAAAGCGGGTAATGTTTGCCTCGTCAATGTTATCTAGGCTTGTGAGGCTAACTACACTTCCTTACCCCTTGTAAAGATGTTTAATAGTTAACGATAGAGCGAGAGGCTGGCAAGCA
>JBBQDV010000024.1:0-23425 GCA_038320005.1 Cyanophyceae cyanobacterium | reverse complement strand
CGCTCTGTACTACTTGTTTAAGGGTAGTTAGGGCTTCCATGCCGATTAAACCACGTCGATAGCCTTTTTGATTGGACATTCCCAGGAATACCGCGTCTCCTTTTTGGGAATGACGGTAAAAACGAGGGGAGGTGTTGATATAAACTAGGGAACTATCAACTTCAAGGGCAAATTGGCGACTTTCTTGATAAGATTCGCTTACTAAGCAGTCTGCATGACTACTACTGTAACGATTTATCCACGCGATCGCGCTTTCTATGTCATCTACTACCTTAAAAGCTATCTTCTTCGTCAGATAAGCACTACGCCATTCGGAAGCTTTAACCGCAGTCAATTGTTCAGGAAAATCAGCACAAAGTTCTTCATCTCCTCCTAATTGAAAGCCCTTTTCTTGCAAACGATTAAGGAGTCTCACCAAAGAAGAAGGATGAAGACTGCGATTAACAAGCACTTTCTCAACCGCATTTACCGCATCCGGTTCACTCGCATGGCTATCAACAATAATCGAACGAACTTGATCTAATTCTGCACTCGGCGACCAATAAAGATAGCAATTTCCCATCGCTGATTTCAAAATGGGGGCGGTAGCGAGTTGAACAACCTGTTGGACAAGGCTAGGGCGACCGTAGGGGATGACTAAGTTAATATATTGGTCTTGAGTCACTAAATCTTGAATAGATGCCCCTGAGTCTGAGGAGATGGCTTGTAAACTATTAGCCGGTAAGTTGCTATCTTCGAGGGCGATTTGCAAGGCTTGGAAAATAACTTGGTTGGAGTGACTCGCTTCGTTTCCGCCTCGGAGAATGAGACTATTTCCAGTTTTGAGACATAATCCTGACGCGATCGCGCCCAATTCAGGAAAAGCCTCATATACTAAAGCAATAACCCCCAAAGGCATCTGTTGACAATAGGTTTGCGAAGGATCAAGCTGATAAACCGCCGTCTGAATTTGCCCAATCGGGTCATTTAACTTGGCGAGACTGTGCAAAATCGCAATACTTCTTTGCAATCTTTCTGGAGTTAGCTTCAACCAGTCTAAAACAATATCTGGAACAGCCATATCTCGACAAATTTCGAGATCTAGGGTATTAGCTTCCAGGATATCATCAGAAGCAGATTGCAGCGCGGATGCCATCGCCTCCACCCCCCGAGAACGTTCTGTTCCTTTGATCTTTGCCAAAACTAAAGAAGCTTGATAAGCTTGCTCTACTGTTCCCTTCAAACTTTTGGGTACATTACTTTGTTCATCCATGAAACTCTTTCCTTTAGGGGCGATAAGCTAACCCAAAAATCAACACTAACATCATTGATATTACCAGTCCAAAGAAAATCATAAAAATCAGATTAGAACTATGTAGAGCCAAAATCAAGCTAATCAAGGCTAGAAGCATGAAAATTCCAAATAATAACCGAAAGTAGTCATATCCCACTCCTGCTTGTATCGCTAACCAGCGATGTCCTGTCCAAAACCAACGCCGTTTGTAGGGATAAGTCGTTGATAATTCTTCGACACTGCGCCCTTCTTCTTCAACAACAAAAATACGTTGACAGAGGTTACATCCCAAGGCTTCGGTTAGGACAATCGGTTGCAAACGCCCACGCCGACGACAAGGACAGGGATACTCAGCGTTAAAATCTATTTTCTGAGCTTTCTGAGATGGCACTATTGTTAATTCAATTCTCTTGATTCTAAATTGATTAGGCTATCTTAGCAAACAAAGCCTTATAAATCTATCCGTCAAAGTTTATTTATAAGCCTTCACGATTAACTTTTTATTTATATCCCTAACAAGCGGGTAACGCGATTCGAACGCGCGACATTCACCTTGGCAAGGTGACGCTCTACCACTGAGCTATACCCGCAATAAAAACCATTATGCTCTAAAAAAATAGTTTTGTCAAGGGTTTTTCTGATCTTTTTCCCAAGAATGGGGAAGCCACTGTTTCGCTTCCCTTCTCTTCGGTGCAAATGTTAGCTTTTCTTGCCTTTCTTGGTTGTTTCTGATGCCTGAATTTGCTCTTTACCCGATTCCAAAAGATTTGGTTGAATATTTTCTGGTAAACCAGGATAAACAGCATCAGCAGAGGGTATTTGGCTATACATTTGGGTCATCAAGCTTGCCATTTCTAGGGCATCCATACCATAAGTCCAGCCCAAATTGCTTTTGATTCCAGCCCTTTCAAGCGCCTGTTGCATGGTATCTGTGGTCAATACACCAAAGATGACAGGAATACCTGTTTGAAAAGCAACAGCAGCAACTCCTTTAGCAGCTTCATTGGCAACATAATCAAAATGAGGGGTTTGACCTCGAATGATTGCCCCTAAGCAAATAATGGCGTTGTAACGGCGTGAAATAGCCAGTTGACGTGCGACTAAGGGAAGCTCGAAACTCCCTGGCACCCAGACATAATCTACTTGTGTACCATGAGGATTGATATCCATACCATGACGTTTTAGACAATCTTGACACCCCGATAGTAATTTACCCGTTACTAAGTCATTAAAACGACCAATAACAATGGCAAATTTTAATGCGGAAGTGTCCTGGGCAAATGTCCCCTCAAATACTGCCATAAGCTCAAATAATGATTAGTTACTCTTAATTTTGGTTTTTAAACCACAAAGAAGTTTAACACGCCGACAGCAACGACTAAAGCAGTCCAGACTCCTGAACCAAGCCAGATAAGACTTTTAGACTGTTCCCAATTTTGGGGGGAAGCATAAGCAACAGGTACGCCAACCACCAAAACGAAGGATAAGAAGACTAAAGCTGCTAGTGATATTTGAAAAAGAATAGTCATAGTTTTTGTTCTCCCAATACAGCAAATTTTTATGAGTAATTACCCAAACTGAGTAAAATTTTAATGTTATTCCGCAAATAATAAATTACCAAAATTTGACACCTTCTGCTGCAAAAGATTTCAAGGTGAATTTATAGCTGAGGCTTAGTTTAAAATAAACCCCAACTATAATCTATCAGATAGTGGGTTTAGCTATCTAAGTCTTATTTACGTAAGTTTACGCGGATACTAAACCACTATGACGAAGTAACGCCGAAGTTTGGGGTTCTCGTCCTCGGAAGGTTTTGAATACTTCCATGGGATGTAAGCTACCTCCTAAACCTAAGACGGTATCGCGGAAGAGTTTACCAATGGTCGCAACGGCGGTTTCGTCTTCTAAACCTGCTTCTTCAAAGGCTGCAAAAGCATCGGCACTCAATACTTCTGCCCATTTGTAGCTATAGTAACCCGCAGCATAGCCTCCAGCGAAGATATGACCGAAAGCGCATAGGAAAGCATCTTCGGGGAGAGGAGGTAAGACGGTGGTATTTTTTGCAACGCGATCGCGCACTTGGGCAGGTGTTTCTGCTCCCCCTGGGATATAGTGAGAATGGAGTTCCAGGTCTAATTTGGTAAAGTGCAACTGACGCAGCATTCCTGAACCACTCATATAGTTCTTTGCAGCAAGGAGTTTCTGGTAGTAGTGTTCTGGTAAGGGTTCTCCAGTTTCATAGTGCTTTGCCATACTAAATAGAGTAGCGCGATCGTAACACCAGTTTTCCATGAACTGACTTGGTAACTCCACCGCATCCCACTCGACATTATTAATCCCAGATGCCCCTGCATAGTCAACGGAGGTCAACATATGTTGCAATCCGTGTCCGAACTCATGGAAGAGAGTTGTCACCTCATAGAAGGTCATTAAACTGGGTTTAGCTTCTACAGGAGGGCTTTGGTTACAAATTAAATAAGCAACAGGTAAACGAGTAGTCACCTCTCCATCTACTTGCAATTTTGCCCGACCAATGCAATCATTCATCCAAGCACCGCCACGCTTTTCCCCTGGACGAGAATAGGGGTCAAGATAGAAATTAGCAATTACTTCATTTTCTTCATTCGCAACCTGGAAATATTGCACATCTTCATGCCAAACTGGGGCTTTACCATTCGCAGAAGTAATGTTAACGCCAAAGATGCGTTTAGCGAGTCCAAATAGACCTTCTAATACTTGAGGTAAGGGGAAATAAGGGCGTAACTCTTCATCTTTGTAAGAGAACCTAGCTTCCCGTTGACGTTCTGACCAAAAAGCAGTGTCCCAATTTTTTAGTTCCTTATCTCCTCCTTGGCTGATAGCAAACTCTTTTAACTCGTTAAATTCTTGTACAGCAGCATCATAACTCGCACTGCGTAATTCTTCGATAAGAACTTCCACCCCTTCCACATTGGGCGCCATTTTCCGTTCTAAACTTAGTTCAGCAAAGTTGTTAAAACCGAGTAATTGTGCCTTTTCCTTACGGAGGGATAGAATTTGGTCAATAGCAGGATTATTATCTAATTCTCCCTCAGAAGCGCGACTAATAGAAGCTCGATAGACTTTTTCTCGTAAGTTACTACGCTGACTATGCTGCATGAAGGGAACATAGCTAGGATAATCTAAAGTAATAATCCAAGGACCATTTTCAGCAGTGGCATTTTCCTCACCTTCTGCTCTAGCGGTTTGGGCTGCTAAACTAAGTAAACTTGGAGGTAAACCAGCTACTTCTTCTTGCGTAGTCAGCTTCATTTTAAAAGCTTTAGTCGCATCAAGAACATTATTAGAAAACTTCGTAGACAGTTCTGCGAGTTCGAGTTGAATAGCGTTAAATCTTTCCTGTTGTTCTCCTTCTAAACCTATCCCAGAGAGTTCCGCATCCTGAATCGCAGCTTCCACAATCCGTTTTTGCGCAGGTTCGAGTTTATCCCATTCTCCACTATCTCGCAGGGCTTTAAATCCTTCATATATAGGTTTACTTTGACTCAATTTATTGCCAAACTGAACCATCTGCGGTTGCATGGCTTCATGGGCTTCCCTTAACTCAGGGCTATTTTTGACGCTGAGTAGATGTCCAACAACACCCCAACTCCAGGTCAGGCGTTCTTCTATTTCTGTGAGGGGGTTAACTAAGCCTTCCCAAGTGGGGGTAAGATTTGCTTCGAGATTAGTAAAAGTTGTTTCTAATTCTTGCAATAACTGCGTCATCCCTGGAATGACATGTTCTGCTTTAATATCTTGAAAGGGGGGAAGCCCTTGTCCAATCAGTAAGGGATTTTGAGCTATGGTTGCGTTGGTCATAAAAATCTTTACTATTTCACTTATAATTACTTTTCCTGCTTCTAAATTAACGCGATTCACCAGGAGTTTGTTAGAGATGGCGGTGAGGGAATCCGTTATTGCGAGGGAAAAGAACCCTACATTTTGAACATGAACGACCTGGGACGAATCAGAGATTATAGTGAAGGAAGGTCAAATAGAAAACTATAGCTTAGAAGACAAGTATGGAAATTCGTGCAACAGAGACATTGTTTCAAAACTGGACTGGTGATGCTTTAGCCATTGGCTTATATGCAGGAACAGAGATAACAGGAGAATTAAGTGAGTTAAATGCTACGCTTGATGGCACTCTTGAAGAGTTAATCGCTGAGACAGAATTTGAGGGAAAACTCGATAGTATTGCTGTTACTCGCGTCGGTGGTAAGAGTCCGATTCGCAAAATTATAATTGTTGGCTTGGGAGAAGAAAAAGAGCTAAAACTAGATCATATCAGGGTTGCGTCTAGCGCGATCGCGCGATCGGCAAAAGAACAAAAAGTCAAAACCCTCGCTATCCATCTCCCCATTGCAAATAATAATCCCACCCTTACCACAGAAGCCATTACAGAAGGGGTAATCCTCGCCTTACATGAAGATAATCGCTTCAAATCGGAAGAAAATGGACAACTGAAACTAGAAAACATTGAGATTTTAGGATTAGGTAATCAAGAAGCAGCCATTGACAAAGCGCAAAAAATATGCTCTGGTGTTATTCTGGCAAGAGAACTAGTTGCTGCCCCAGCTAACGAAGTCACAGCAACTACAATGGCAGAAACCGCCCAAAGTATTGCTTCTGAATACGGTTTATCCATAGAAATCTTAGAAAGAGAAGATTGTGAAAAGCTAGGAATGGGCGCATTCCTCGGAGTGGCTAAAGCTTCCGACTTACCCCCCAAATTCATTCACCTCACCTATAAACCTGAAGGAACTCCGCGCCGTAAACTAGCTATCGTTGGGAAGGGTGTCACCTTCGACTCTGGCGGACTTAATGTCAAATCTGCTGCTAGTGGTATCGAAAACATGAAAATGGATATGGGAGGTGGTGGCGCAACTTTAGGGGCTGCTAAAGCTATTGCTCAACTGAAGCCCGATGTTGAAGTACACTTTATTAGTGCTGCGACAGAAAATATGATTAGTGGTCATGCGATGCGCCCAGGGGATATCCTCACCGCTTCCAACGGTAAAACTATTGAAGTTAACAATACTGATGCGGAAGGTCGCTTAACCCTCGCTGATGCTTTAGTATTTGCAGAAAAACTGGGAGTCGATGCAATTGTAGATCTGGCAACCCTCACTGGAGCTTGTGTCGTAGCATTAGGAGACGATATTGGCGGAGTTTGGAGTTCAGATGAAGCACTCCTCAAACAGCTAGAACAAGCCTCTGAATCCGCAGGAGAATCCTTCTGGGCAATGCCGATGCAAGAGAAGTATTTTGAGGGCTTAAAGTCTCCCATTGCTGACATGAAAAATACTGGACCTCGCGCTGGGGGCGCAATCACCGCTACTCTTTTCTTAAAGCAGTTTGTAGAAAAAACCCCTTGGGCGCATCTTGATATTGCAGGTCCTGTTTGGGCGGACAAGGAAGGCGGTTTTAATAATGCGGGTGCAACAGGTTTTCCTGTGCGGACTTTGGTTAACTGGGTATTAAGTTAATTTAATTTATATCATACCCCTCCGTAGGGGCAGAGCATGCTTTGCCCCTACAAAAAAATCTAACAGTTGATATCGAGGCGGATTTGTACCATAGAGAAGTTAATCTGGTAACTCGGCAAAATACTGATGTAGATAGCCGTGTATAAAGGGATAGCCACCCCCGACGCGCTGGAAAATATTGCAAATCACACGATCCAGAAAACCCAGATAGGTAGATAAAAACTTACTCAGCAGCCTTTTTCTTGCGGGTCGAAGTAGATTTAGCTTTAGATGTTGACTTAGCCTTAGTTTTAGTAGATTTCGTTGACTTCCGCTTAGTCTTCTTAGTCGCTGCTTTCTCCACTAATAAAGTTACAGCAGTTTCTAAAGTAATCCCCTCAACAGTCTCCCCTTCAGGAATAGAAGCATTTACCTTTTGGTGCTTAATATACTTCCCATAGGGTCCTTCATAAATGTTTACAGGTTCATTATCTTCTGGGTGCAGACCTATTTCTCGTATAGGCGCTCGTTTCCCTCGTCCTAGTTTCGGTTGAGCAAGAAGCTCTAAAGCACGGTCTAAACCGACAGTTAAGACATCATCCTCCTTCTTCAAGGAACGATAATCTTTTCCTTCCTTACCCTGGTCATGAAACACATAAGGACCGAAACGCCCTAAGCCAGCTTTTATTGGCGCACCAGTATCTGGATGAGTCCCTAAAGCACGAGGTAAGGAAAGTAAACCAACCGCCATATCTAGGGTGACATCCTCTACCTTTACCCCTTTTGGTAGAGAAGCTCGTTTTGGCTTTTTCTTCTCTTCTGTGGCTTCTCCTAGCTGCACATAAGGACCATAGCTACCAATCAGCAGGAAAATAGGGTCTTCTGTTTCAGGATGAGTGCCTAATTGTTCAGGACCTTCTGTTTTTTGCTTCAGGAGAGTTTCTACTTGTTCAGGATTGAGGTCAGCAGGGGTTAAGTCTTGGGGAATAGAAGCGGTGATTACTTCTTCTCCATTTTGAGATTCGATAAAAGGACCAAATTTACCAATCCGTACCTTAACAGATAGGTTTTCTAGTTGTATCGCTTTTGCATTACTCGGATCAATTTGATCAATTTGTTCTTTAACTTGAGTATCTAGACCTTCTTTACCGAGATAAAACTTCTGGAGATAGGGCAACCATTCTACTTCGCCTCTGGCAATATTATCTAAGGTTTGCTCCATTTTGGAGGTAAAGCTAGGATCAACGAGGTCAGGAAAATGAGATTCTAGTAAGCTTGTCACAGCAAAGGCGGTAAAGGTGGGAACTAATGCATTCCCGCGCATTTGTACATAGCCTCGATCAATGATTGTGCTGATGATGCTGGCGTAGGTACTAGGGCGACCAATTCCTTCACTTTCTAGAGTTTTGACGAGGGATGCTTCTGTATAACGGGCAGGGGGTTGGGTTTCGTGTCCCAGGACTTCTAGTTCTTTACAGTTAGGATGATCTCCTTTAACTAGCTTGGGAAGAATTACTTCTTGGTCATCAATCGCAGCATCGGGATCATCTGATCCTTCTACATAAGCGCGGAAAAAGCCAGGGAAGTCAATGCGCTTACCCGAAGACCGAAAACCAGCATCTTCTACATCAATATGAATACTAATCTGGGTTAGTCTTGCTTCTGCCATTTGACAAGCTACTGTCCGTTTCCAAATCAGGTCATAGAGAGAGAGATCGCGCCCTGATAATTCGGTATTATTGGGAACGCGAAAGGTTTTTCCAGAGGGGCGAATGGCTTCGTGTGCTTCCTGTGCGCCTTTGCTTTTGGTGGCGTACTGACGGGGTTTAGGGCTGAGGTACTCTTTGCCATATTTCTGTTCTACACAAGACCTGGCTGCGGTAATTGCCTCTTGGGATAGATGCACGGAATCTGTACGCATATAGGTGATGTAACCGCGTTCATACAGACCCTGGGCAACTCGCATGGTATCTCTCGCGGAGAGTTTCAGTTTGCGGTTGGCTTCTTGTTGTAGGGTGGAGGTGGTGAAGGGTGGGGAAGGTTTACGCTTGGTGGGGCGTTCTTCTACTTCGCTAACTGTCCAAGTTTTATCGGCTATTTTTGCTTGCAGGGCATTGGCTTCGTTTTCGTTGAGGAGAACAACATCCCGACCTTTGGCAATTTTTCCTGTGTCTGCATCAAAATCACTTCCAGTTGCTAAACGCTTACCTGCGAGGGTAATTAATTTCGCTTCAAAGCTATTTTTATCTTTTTCCAATAAGGCTTTGAGATCCCAATATCCCCCAGATTGGAAGGCACGACGATCGCGTTCTTTATTAACTGTCAGACGCACAGCAACAGACTGAACCCGTCCAGCAGAGAGTCCCCAGGCAATTTTCTTCCAAAGTAGGGGCGAGAGGGTATAACCCACAAGACGGTCTAAAATACGACGGGTTTCTTGGGCGTGAACCAGGTTCTCGTCAATGTCACGACAATCTTCTAAGGCTTTGTTGATGGCTTCAGAGGTAATTTCATGGAAGACCATGCGTTTAACGGGAACTTTCGGATTGAGAAGTTGTTTTAAGTGCCAACTAATGCTTTCTCCTTCGCGGTCTTCGTCTGTGGCAAGAATCAACTCATCAGCTAGTTTCAGAGCTTCTTTGAGTTCTCGGACAATCTTTTTTTTCGTTTTGGGAACAACGTAAATGGGGCTGAAGTGATCATGGACATTAACGCCTAACTGCGCCCAGTCTTCTTTTTTGTAAGCAGCAGGAATTTCATCGGCGGAGGAGGGAAGGTCGCGGACATGACCCATTGATGCCTCAACTCGATAGCCAGCAGGCAAATAGTTACGAATGGTGCGAGCTTTGGTGGGGGATTCGACAATGACGAGTTTGGACATAAGGGGGTTATCTAATCAACGAAGAAGGGCAGTTAGTGATAAGTTGCTAGAGTTAAGAGCAAGATGACTCTTTAGCAATTGGGGGAATATGCTGCGGTCACTTTTATGACACAATTAATTTTCACTTTAGCAAGCTATGACTAATTCGCAAGAGGTTTTACCATAGCTCGCCATGAGGGATCATGGTCTTGGGTTGCGGTTTTATTATCCTATCCATCATAGATACTAAAGGCGTAATTTTGTCAAGTCTTATTTTTGGGCTTGTGATCAAAATACAGGCAAAAGGTAAATCAAGTTTCAGTGGCGCGGTACAATTTGGGATGGATAAGTTTTCAACTAAGTTAGCTATTATTTTCGAGTGCCTTTATCTTAAATAAAATATGGATTTTACAACTGAAGTTGCTAGTCAACTAAACGCGATCGCGATTTTGCCTGAGAGTATTGTTCTCATTACCCTCCTAATTGTGATTGTGGGAGATCTCATTGTCGGGCGTGTTGCTTCATCCCGTTGGACTCCCTACTTCGCGATTGGGGGACTTCTGACCGCAACGGCTTCTCTCTATTTCGTCTGGAATGCTGATAACCCGATAGCTTTCCTGGGTTCATTTAATGGGGATGATCTAAGCATTATGTTTCGGGGGATTATTGCCCTTTCAACAGCACTGACGATTTTGATGTCAATTCGCTATGTTGAACAAACTGGCACATCCTTAGCGGAATTCATTGCTATTTTGATGACTGCGACCTTGGGGGGAATGTTTTTATCTGCTGCTAATGATTTGGTGATGATCTTCATCTCCCTAGAAACTCTCAGTATTTCATCTTACTTGCTGACGGGGTATATGAAGCGTGATCCTCGCTCTAATGAGGCAGCTTTGAAATATTTATTGATTGGGGCAGCCAGTTCAGGAATATTTCTTTATGGTGCATCGATCATCTATGGTTTATCTGGAGGAGAAACCAACCTCAATGCGATTGCCCAAGGTCTTAATCTTAATACTACGGGGGAATCTTTAGCGATCGCGATCGCGCTAGTCTTTGTAATTGCTGGTATCGCCTTTAAAATCTCGGCAGTTCCCTTCCATCAGTGGACTCCAGACGTTTACGAAGGATCACCAACCCCCGTTGTCGCCTTTTTATCAGTGGGTTCAAAAGCTGCTGGTTTTGCCCTCGCCATTCGCTTACTAACTATGGGATTCTCCCTTGTCACCGATGAATGGCACACCATCTTCACCGCCCTCGCCGTATTAAGTTTAATCTTGGGTAACGCTGTCGCTATTGCGCAAACCAGCATGAAACGCTTACTAGCTTACTCTTCCATTGCCCAAGCTGGATTTATCATGATTGGGATTATTGCTGGAACAGATGCGGGCTATGCTAGTGTCTTGTTCTATCTGTTCGTCTATCTCTTTATGAACTTAGGGGCGTTTACCTGTGTAATCTTGTTCTCTCTCCAAACGGGAACTGACCAAATTAGTGAATATGCAGGACTATATCAAAAAGATCCCCTAATCACCTTTTGCTTAAGCATCAGTCTCCTTTCTCTAGGAGGAATTCCCCCCCTGGCTGGCTTCTTTGGTAAAATTTACTTGTTTTGGGCAGGTTGGCAAGCAGGACTCTATGGCTTAGTCTTACTCGGCTTGGTCGCTACCGTAGTCTCAATTTATTACTACATCCGTGTAGTAAAAATGATGGTTGTCAAAGAACCACATGAAATGTCCGATGCAGTGAAAAACTATCCAGAAGTGCGTTGGAACTTACGCGGAATGCGTCCTCTCCAAATTGGCTTAGTTTTATCTGTTATCGCCACTTCCTTGGCAGGAATTTTATCCAATCCCCTCTTTACCCTGGCAAACAATTCCGTCATCAATACCCCGATGTTGCATCAAACCGCAATTGTAAATTTGCCTATTTTGCAAATAGATACTCCGACCATTAGTCAAGTCATTCAAGAATAAGTTGAGAATTAATCGGGTGGGCAAAAGCTCACCTTGATTTACGCTTTGTTACAATAAAGTAACATGATGAATAACTTCTTCCCTGATCCAGAATAAAGCAAAAATAGTAATGCCCTGACCAATCTTTAAGATAGTTAGAGATCATTTCTCATAGCAGCGTGGGAAATAAACCGACTCAAATGAATCTTAGTCTCCCCTGACCTCTATCCATTAAGATATATTACAGTTAGTTCTTTAACTGAAGATTATTATTACTGTTTTAGATCAGGGAAAATCGACTAAAGCTAACCTATAAGTATAACACTTATTCCTTCTAGTTCAGATCCACTGGATGATGAACAAACAATCGTAACAATTAACGTAAACAATACAAGATGAAAGACCTCACGCGCTATCGCAACATTGGTATCTTTGCCCACGTAGATGCAGGCAAAACTACAACCACAGAAAGAATCCTAAAACTCACTGGTAAAATTCACAAAATCGGTGAAGTCCATGACGGTGCAGCCACAACCGACTTCATGGAACAAGAACAAGAGCGTGGGATCACAATTCAGTCCGCTGCAACTTCCTGTTTTTGGAAAGACCATCAACTTAATATCATTGATACCCCTGGTCACGTTGACTTCACTATCGAAGTTTATCGCTCTCTAAAAGTCTTAGATGGCGGTATTGGGGTGTTCTGTGGCTCTGGAGGTGTAGAACCTCAATCAGAAACAAACTGGCGTTACGCTAACGATTCTAAGGTTTCTCGCCTTATCTATATCAATAAACTAGATCGCACTGGAGCAGACTTTTTCTCTGTTGTCAAGCAAGTTGATGAAATCTTGGCAGCCAAACCCTTGGTCATGGTACTCCCTATCGGTGTTGAAGAAGAGTTTCGTGGTGTAGTTGATCTATTGACCCGTAAAGCTTGGATTTGGGATGATTCTGGCGATCCCTTGAATTACGAAATCACCGATGTTCCCGCTGATATGGCGGAGCAGGTAGAAAAATATCGCACCGAACTAGTTGAAGCTGCGGTGGAGCAAGATGAAGAACTTCTCGAAAGATATCTAGAAGGAGAAGAGGTTAGTATCGAAGAGCTAAAAAGAGCAATTCGCAAAGGCACAAATGAATTAGTTTTCTTCCCAACTTATTGCGGTTCATCTTTCAAAAATAAGGGTGTACAACTAGTTCTTGATGCAGTTGTCGATTATTTACCTGCCCCTCATGAAGTCAAGCCTCAACCAGAAATTGATTTAGAAGGTAATCACACTGGTAGTTATGCCATTGTTGACCCTGAGAAGCCTTTACGCGCTTTAGCCTTCAAAATCATGGATGACCGTTTTGGTGCTTTAACCTTTACCCGTATCTATTCAGGAACAATTACAAAAGGTGATACAGTCCTCGACACTGCAACAGGTAAAACTGAACGGGTTGGTCGGATTGTCGAAATGCACGCCAATTCTCGCCAAGAAGTAAATTCTGCCCAAGCAGGAGATATTATCGCCCTTGTTGGTCTTAAAGGTATTCAGACTGGTCATACAATCACTGATCCCGATAACCCTGCGACCCTTGAACCCATGGTTTTCCCTGACCCTGTTATTTCTATTGCCGTTAAGACGACGAATAAGGGCATGATGGAGAAGTTAGGGATGGCTCTAACCAAGATGGTTCAAGAAGATCCTTCTTTCTATGTGGAAACTGACCAAGAAAGTGGTGAGACTATCTTGAAGGGAATGGGTGAGTTGCACCTAGATATTAAGATGGATATCCTTAAGCGCACTCATGGCGTAGAAGTTGAAATGGGTCAACCTCAAGTTGCTTACCGTGAAGCAATTACCCAGCTTTTAAAAGATAGCTACACCCACAAGAAACAATCTGGTGGTTCAGGTCAGTACGGTAAGATTGATTATATTATTGAACCTGGAGAGACTGGTAGTGGCTTCCAGTTTGAGTCGAAAGTAACTGGGGGAAATGTACCCAGAGAATTTTGGCCTGCGGTTCAGAAGGGTTTTGAAACTAGTATCGTCAAGGGTGTTTTGGCTGGATTCCCGATTGTGGATCTTAAAGTTACTCTTACAGATGGAGCTTTTCACGCGGTGGATTCTTCCGCTATAGCGTTTGAATTAGCAGCCAAAGCTGCCTATCGTCAATCTATTCCGAAAGCTAGACCACAACTGCTAGAGCCGATCATGGATGTGGATGTCTTTACTCCAGATGATTACATGGGAGACGTAATTGGCGATCTTAACCGTCGTCGTGGCATGATTAAGTCTCAGAATACCAGCCCTATGGGGGTTCGGATCAAATCAGATGTACCTCTGAGCGAAATGTTTGGTTACATCGGCGATTTGCGGACGATGACTTCTGGTCGCGGACAGTTCTCGATGGAATTTTCTCACTATGCTCCTTGCCCAAATAATATTGCGGAAGAAGTGATTAAGGAAACTAAAGAGCGTCAAGAGGCTGCTGCTTAGTTAGTGAATAACTTAACAGTTAAATAGGTTAGATGGGGGGTGAACAAGATTCGCCCCTTATTTTTTGAATTCGCGATCGCGTCATAAATTAGTAAACGAAACCCAACTGAATTTCCCTAATATAAAATACTTAATATACAGTAGATTACAGCTAATGTGATTAAACTCTAGCGATACTTTTGCTTAAACTTGTGCGACAAAATTTGAGAGTAGTTGTAAGCCAGCAGTAGAAGATTTTTCGGGGTGGAACTGAACCGCCATGAGATTATCTTTCGCGATCGCGCTTGTTACGGTTTGAGTCCCATGAGTTACTGTCGCTGCATTCCAACTTGTATCAAGAGGTTCAACATAGTAAGAATGGACAAAATAAACCCTAGTTTGGTTCGGAATATTTTCCCAGAGGTGATGATCCCCTTGGGTGAATTCAAGCTGATTCCAACCCATGTGCGGGATTCTAATTTCTGGTTCTCGGCGAAAGTGACGAACTTGACCAGGAATTATGCCTAAACCTGCTTCTTTACCTTCTTCAGAAGCATCAAATAAAATTTGTAATCCTAAACAAATACCAAGAAAGGGTTTACCCATCGCAATTACATCTTTAATCGGTTGGATTAAATCGCGCGATCGCAAATGTTGGATTGCTGGATCAAACGCTCCCACCCCAGGTAAAACTACCGCATCGGCTTTCATGATTTCCTGGGCAGAATCTGTAATTAGGGGGATTGCACCTGCTTTTTCTAGACCTTTACAAGCAGAGTGTAAATTACCCATATCATAATCAATTACCGCGATCGCGCCCATAGTTTTATTTTCCTATATTTTTAAAAACTTCAATAAAGCTCTCAACTTTAGCGAGGATGTCCTCTAATTCTGTCACAAGCTCTAGTAAGTTGTCCGATTGATGTTCATCTGCCTGAAGTTCGATCTGTTTAGCTAAATCAGGCATACGATAAATAGCAACCATACTACTCGCCCCTTTAAGCTGGTGAGCGCGGAGAGAAACATTATCGAGATTCCCCTCAACTAGGGAAGATCTAATTTCAGCGATATAAGTGGGAGCATCTTCTAAAAAGGTTTCCAAAAGATCAACTTGAAATTCGCGATCGCCTCCTGAAAGCTCCTCTAAGCGTTCTAAATCTACCACCTCAGTATTCTTCAATAAAGACTGCTTACCACTGCCCTGCTGATTAACAGAGGGGAGCGCAGAAGCCTTATTCCTCGTAACTTCCATCCATTTAGCAAAAGTCTGTTTCAGACCCTCAATTTTTACCGGCTTACTGAGATAATCATCCATCCCCGCAGCTAAACATTTTTCCCTTTCCCCCTTAATCGCACTAGCGGTCATAGCAATAATTAGGGTATGACTTTCACTTCCTTCTCGTTGACGAATTGCTTTCGTTGTTTCATAGCCATCTAGCACAGGCATAAGACAATCCATTAAGACAACATCAAAGCTTTCTCTACTTAATAGTTCTAAGGCTTCTTCGCCATTATTGACGCAAGTTGCTGTACAGCCAATGATCCGAAGTTGATTTAAAATTACTTTTTGATTAAGGGGCGTATCTTCAACCAAAAGCACTTTTTGCTCCGTTAAACTTGAGGGAGAGAAAGATAGTAAAGAGGGGGCGACAATTTCCACTTTCTTCTGAAAGAGAAAACAGCTTGCGCCAATAGTTGTTCCATAAGCTGCTTCTAACAAGCATTTCCTTAAACTAGAAGCTTTAATCGGTTTAACTAGATAATTTGATGCCCCCTGGTCAAGAAGACTTTTCACCTCGCTGTTTTGGAATACAGACCCGATTATAATCCAAGGTAAAGGAATATCTTGAGACTGCTTATAGCGGAATAGGGAAAGCATTTCTGGATTGAACTGTAAAGTTTCTAGATCTGCAAGGACGAGATTATAAATATTTGATTGCTTATTTTTCTCTTGGTTTAAAATCGCGATGCCCTTTGGGCACAGCGAAGCTATCGCGCTTTCGACAGATTCCGCCTCATCACATTGCATTCCCCAAGCATTTAGATAAGAACGAATAATCTGACGACTAGTAGAACTACGGTCAAGCAACAACAGTCTTAGTCCAGCTAAAGCAAAATTATCTTGATCAGCATCAGGATTCTTGTAAATTGGGGTAGCCACCTGCGAACGTTCAAGTTCAATAGTAAAAGAGAACGTCGAACCCTGACCAATTTCACTTTCCACCTTAATCTTGCTTCCCATCAACTCTACTAGTTGCTGAGAAATAGCCAGTCCCAGTCCCGTCCCCCCATAACAGCGTGTAGTCGAAGCATCGACTTGAGAAAAAGATTTGAAAAGTTTCTCTTGATTTTCTTGACTAATACCGATTCCCGTATCCCTGATTTCAAAACGTAAAGTAACATTATCCTTCTCCAAATCATCCTCAACACAAATAACTTGGATAATGATTTCCCCCTCTTCCGTAAACTTAATCGCGTTTCCTGCCAAATTTATTAATATCTGACGTAAACGGGAAGGATCACCACGAAAATCCTCTGGAATAGCAGGATCAATAAGAGTATAAATTTCGATAGGTTTAGCAGCTTTTTGTATCGCCAATAGTTCTACCACCAACTCAATACAGCGATTAAGATTAAAATCAATTTTCTCCACCCGCATTTCTCCTGCTTCAAGTTTAGAGAAATCCAGAATATCATTAATCAAGAGTAAGAGATTATTACCACTCTCTTGTAAAGTTTCCACAAACTCATATTGTTGATGGTTCAAGGGAGTTTGTAATAGTAAATCAGTCATCCCAATCACCCCATTCATCGGAGTACGAATTTCATGACTCATATTAGCCAAAAATTGCGACTTCATCCGAGAAGCATCTAAAGCCGATTCCCTAGCTTCAACCAGTTCATTAATCACCTCTGTGACAATTACCACCCCCCCAACTTCTTTATCTAAGGCATACCAAGGTTGTATCGCCCAACGGAGATAAATTTTCTCACCATTAGGGAAAGAAATCTTATCTTCAGGATTAGATACCACCTCTCCTTGTAAAGCTTTTTGGTAAGAATCTTGATGTTGATTGTAGAGATAAGGTAAAACTTGGGAATGTAATTTCCCGTCAATAGTTTCTGCGTCTAAATCATAATCAGTAAGCCACTGTTTGCTGTAAGCAATATAGCGCAATTCCTGATCTAACATTGCCATCGCCACTGGCGCATTTTCAACAATTTGTTGTAGATGTCGTCTTTCCTGTTCAAGTTTAACTTCATAATCTTTGCGTTCAGTAACATCAGCTACAATACCATCAATGCGAATCGGTTTTCCCCCTTGATCATAAATTACAGTTGCCCGACTACGAATCCAAAGCACCTCTCCCTGGGGGCGTATGATGCGATATTCCTCATCTTTATAGCCTTCAGCCATCAATCGCTCAAAGTTCTTACTCACCGCTTTTTTATCATCTGGGTGAACAACTTTAAAAGATAGCTGCGGGTCTTGGTGAAATTCTTCAAGAGAACGACCATAAATGCGTTCCGTCGCAGGACTGAGATGAATTAGCTCCAAAGTATCAAATCTAGCTGACCAAACACAGTCTTCTAAAGAGTTAAGAATACTCTGAAACTGTTCTTGAGAATGACGTAAAGCACGTTCTACTTCTTTGCGTTCCGTAATATCTCGCTGCACTGAAACCCGATGAGTGTAACACCCTTCGGAATTCATAATCGGCACAATCATCAATTCTACCCAAAATTCTGAACCATCCTTACGGTAGTTAATTAGTTCAATGCGTAGAGAGGAACAATTTTCAAGAGCCTGGCGAATTTGATTTAGCTTCTTGCGATCAGTCTTTTCTCCCTGTAAAATTCGCGGGGTTTTGCCAATAATATCTTCTGGTAAATAACCTGTCATCTTTGTGAAGGCTTCATTCACATAAACTACCTGGGGACCAGGACGATCAAAAGATTCTGCATTGGTAATTAATACTGCATCGTTGACATTGACGACAACGGATTCAAATAGGCGTAACTGTGCTTCAGTTTCTTTACGTTCTAATATCTCTATTTCTAACTCTAGAGTTCTTGCTTTTACTCTTTCTTCGAGTTCTTCTTGAGTATCTCGTAATTCTTTCTCCACCCAGGCACGCTGAAGTTCCGCCGAAGCTCTTGCTGCAAATACCTGCATAATCGCTTGGGCAATTTCCGCTTTTACCAGCGGTTCATCGTGCATAATGCAGAGATGTCCCACCACTTTTTGAGAGGCATCATGAAGGGGAACTCCTAAATAACAAAAAGCATTCATCGCTTTTAGTAGGGGCGCATCAGGAAAAAGCTTTTGCAGTTGGTCTGGATAGTACTGCATCTTTCCCGTCTTGAGTACCTCTTCACAGGGCGTTCCTGCTAATTTATATTCAATATTATCTTGGAAAGCATTATCTGACCAAAATGCTTTTGAGAGGATACGTTCGTTATCTAAAGTTTGAGCAACTAAAGCATAACGTACCTTCATCGCTGTCCCTAAGTGTCGAACCAGAGCAGGAAAAAATTCTTCAGCAGTGACGGATGCTGTCCCACTGACAATATTTTGGAGAGCTTGTTCCGCCCGAATCCTGTCTTGGATTTGAGCTTCCAGTTCAGCAGTGCGTTCTTGCACCCGTATTTCTAATTGGTCGCGGTTACTGCGTAACTTTTCTTCAGCAATTTTGCGCTCAGTAATATCAGTTTCTGTCCCAATCAGCCGACAAACATGATTTAGGTTCTCACAAATCACTCGCCCTCGCCCTAAGAACCAACGAATTTCTCCGTTTCGGCATAGCATACGATGTTCAATTTCATAATTTGTACTTCTCCCGCGAATATTATCGTTAACAGCAGTAAGAGCAATTTCAAGGTCATCAGGATGGATTTTATCTGCCCAATCCCCAAGCTTATTGGGGATTTCCTCATCTCTATAGCCAAGAATAGTTTTGAGATTAGGGGTGACATAAAGTTCGTGGCTATCTATGTTCCAGTCCCAAACTCCTACCTGAGAGCCACTTACTGCCATTTCATAGCGTTCTTCACTCAGACGTAGGGCATTTTCTGTTTTAATCCGTTCTTGAATTTCTTGTTGTAGTTGGGTAGTGCGTTTCGTGACTAGGGTTTCTAGCTTTTCCTGGTAATGTTGTAGCGCGATTTCTGCTTGTTTACGTTCTGTGATATCATGGGTGGTGATTACGGCACCAAGTTTTTGCCCCTTGGGGTCTATAATCGGTTGTCCACTAGCGAGAAGAATACGGGGATTTTCCAGTCCATTGACCGTAACTTCCATATTTTCAATAGTTTCTCCCCGTAAGGCGCGATGTAAAGGAGTTGCTTCTGTCGCGATCGCGTCCCCATTAAGATAATATAAATTAACCTCATCTATTTCCACTGGAATAGCAAGTTGCGAAGAAGAGAGTTCAGGATATTGGCGAATCGTAGCGTTACAGAGGGTAATGTCACCATCCGCATCACAAGCAATAATTCCATCTTTAATATTATTCAGCAGGGCTTTGAGAAATTCCCGTTCAAATTGGAGAGACTTCGTTTGTCGTTTTCTTTGCTTGGCTTCTACCGTAAGATGCTGAACTGTTAGTTGCAGTTCTTGGGTTTGCTTTTCGAGGTTATAGTTTGAATCTCGGTGGTCACTATGAGTGATATTTTGCTTTTCTTGAGCCGAAGTGTCACTAATATCAGTAAGAACACAGACGAATTGCTTTACCTTACCAGGAATAATCTGAGGATGGACATTGACCAGTAACCAAGTAATTTTGCTGCTACTCTGGCTAGAAATACCAATAATGCGGTTAAAGATAGCACTTTGATTCTTAATTGCTTGATCAACAGGGAAGTTCTCCTTCTCAAAAGGTTTACCTTCTTCATCAACAAAATGGTAATATTTACTATAGCGAGTAAAGCTTTGCGCTGATTCTTCCTCTTCCTGGAAATTAAGAATTTTTTTAGCAGTAGCATTAATCTGGAGTATTTCTGAGCTTTCTCCAAAAATCACTACTCCCACAGGTAGCTCCCAAAAGGAGTCTAAGGAATCTAGACTTTCAGCACCCTCTCTTTTTTTTTGATTTCTTAGAACAGTGGCGAGACTGACAATAAGAGCAGCGAAAGATAATAGCCCCAACCAACTGTTAAGGCTCAAGTTGTCAATTGTCACGATATCCATAGCTATTTTTGGTGCTTTTCTAGGGGACTTACATCAAAAGCGAAGACAGCAGCTTTTAACCTCGTTTCTTGTAAGTCCTGAATAAAAGATTAGATTCTCAATTAATAATCAGTTTCTTCATAATATTCGGGAGCTTTTTGCTTTTCTGGAAAGTTAACCTGGGGCGGTTCATAGGGTTCAGCCGACACATCATCATCCCAGACATCTTCTGCAATATCATACTCATAGTCTTGAGCCTTACTATCACTAGTCGATGCAGACGGTTCTGGCTCTAAATAAGCCTCTTCTTGATAAGAGATAGTTTGTTTCTCTTCAGGGACATCACTCCAATTATCTTCTTCAGCATATTCTTCATAGCGAATAGATTCTGCCTGTCGTCGAGGTACAGGTCGGGCTTCCCTTTCTCCATAATCCTCATTCCAGGTTTCTTCATAAGCAGGCTCAATCGGGGTTTCAATCGGTCGAGACCTTCTTGGGGGCGGAACGGGTACTCCTGTCCCTAATTGATTCTCTGGACGAGCCGTTGGCGTATAGTAGAGATCTTCAGCTTCTCTTTCCCAGGGTGGTTTACCCACACCAATCCGCTCTAAAAAGCCCACTGTCAACTGGACAAGACGTTCTTCAGCACCTTCAAAAACAATTAGGCGATTTGGTCCACTGCTGACAATTTCCTCAATTGGCAACTCATAAGTACTAATGACTTGGTCTGGAATTTGAGGTAGCCCCACAGAAGCGATAATCAAAGAAGAAACTTTACCATCAGGAAGACTAAATTGAAAATCTCTTACCTTACCAAGAAGTTCTCCAGTTTCAGTAATGACCTCACTATTAATCAACTTGCTATAGGCTTCTATTTCTACATCTGCCAATATGTCCTCATTTTCAACGAGAACAACATCACCACTTCTTTGAATGCTGTCAAGATACATATATTTAGGCATACCAGCCAGAGACAGGATATTGTCCCGTAGCCCTAAAGCCACTACTTCTCGTTGGTCAATATCAACCAACAGTTCCTTGACTACTCCCAAACGTTTTCCCGTATCGCTAGTAATAATCTGAGTATTCAGAAATTCTGAACGCAGATGAATATTGTCTGTTGTCATTGAGTCTAGTTGAAAATCTCGCATCCTAATTAATATTTAAATATTATTTACTCTACACTAGATCACTATCGGCAAATTAATAAGACTGATAGCTATATCAGGATTTAGTCCCCATCTATTTCGCTAAAATAATACCATTAGCTGTTAGCCATCGCTTTGATAAACGATTAATCATGCTTACCTATTATTCTAGCTAATCCCTTCAAGTTTGCTGAGTAAAGTGGCAGACTCCAGAAAAGTAGAGCGAGGACTTCTTGTTTATCCCTGCTATGGTAGCTATCGTATCGGGTATTACCTAAGCTTTAAGAACGAAATTTCTGATAGTTAGTTAGGGATTTAAACAATAAATACAAAATCCCCCGACCAAAGTGCGGGGGAAAAGTTTAGCGCAAATTTGAGCAATGACAAACTTAAGCGTTATCAATAACTTCTTTAGCCTTGTCTTTGAGATCCTCTTTGGTATGTATTGCTGCTGCTTGTTGTTGCTTAAGTTTTCCTTCAGCTTGGTCTTTAGAATCGCCAGTTAGTTCTCCCGCTGCTGCTTGCACTTTTCCTTCGATGTTCTTTTTAGTAGCTTCTACTCTTTCTTCAATACCCATTTGTGTTAAGATGATAATTTTTACTACAAGCTTAACATTTTATCTTTAAGATAACATCCTTGCGTTCTTAAAGTGATGACTATCCTCTAGCTAAGATCTTATCTCTCAGTCATTAAACCATTTTGGATAAATAGCATGTCCTCTCCTGATAAGTCCGATTTCTCAGATTTAAGTCAATCTGGTGATTTATTAGATGAAATGAATCACGTTATCGCAACTAATATTAACTTAGAAGAAACCTTTCGTCTGGTTGACCATTTGTTTTCTCACCAAGATTGCTTCTATCATGAAATTTTACCTTTAGCTATGAATAGTCAATGTCTGACCTTAGCGATGGTAGAACCTGACGATACTTCAGCTTTAAATTTTGTCAATAGTATTTTGGAATCTGTTGACTATAGTTGTAATCTCAAGATTGCGACCATTGATAAAGATACAGTCAAGGCGATTTTATCAGTTTATCATCATCGCAACCTCTCGAACTCTAAAGCAGTTCAACCAACTACGTTAGTTGAGAAGTCTACTTTAATTCTTGATAAACTAGAGCCAAGAAAGGCAGAACAGGAAAAGCCCCCCTTATCTAAAAAAGCTTCTTCGTCAGATTCAGAGCGTTTATCGACACTAAAATTTCTGCGTTCTCTAGATATTTACCCTCAACATTTATCTAACTCACCTGAATTTTTAGCTACTTTACCAGCAGAGCAACTTTTGGCGGAACTACTTGGTCAAGTCTTGCTTAATGGGGGAATTGGTCGGCTTTATTGGGAACGAAATCTTCATAGTGGTCGAATTTTAGCTAGTCGAAACGGTACTGCTCAAACTGTTGTTGACCATCTTCCTCTAGAAACATTTCAAGGAACGATTGACGAACTGAAAAAGCTTGCTCACTTAAATGCTGACCCCATTCAAAAGACTAAAAAGCTAGAGATTGCTCGCCTTTACGAAAATAAACCTTTGTTACTGCGCTTACGCTTAATGGCGAACAAGTATGGTGACGAAGCCACACTACAAATATTGCGAGGAAAGGCTTTAATGTTTTACCAAAAACACCAGATGGACAAACTCGCTCAAGAAACATTACAACTAGCCCAACAACTAGACCGAAAGCTCACCCAAATCAAGCTTCGGACTCAATTTAACCCCACTCCTGTTGCTTCATTACCAGAATTGCAGAAGCTTGTTGAAAAACTGACTCAAAGGTTAAAGTCAATTGAAAATTGATAGAGTTAAAAAAAGGAATCTCACTCACGAAAATACCTCGGCACTTGGAAGCCCTGTGGCTTGAGCATCGGGGAGGAAAAGGAAATTGCGTCTTTAGGCGTATTGTTTCAAAAGCCATAAAAATAGCCATCCTTCTTGTGTATTGATGAACAATATTTATAACTGATACCTGATACCCTCCCAGATTTAGTGACAATATCGAAACTACCTGTAGCCCTACACAGTAATCGTCCGACATACCTGCCAACCTTCTTGCCCTTAGTAACA
>JBBQDV010000023.1:0-23538 GCA_038320005.1 Cyanophyceae cyanobacterium | reverse complement strand
AATTTCAGGATTATCATAGGGAGCAAACCCACCAAACCAAGCATGAGAAAGTCCTGGGGGAGCTTCTGCTGTACCACTTTTACCTGCAACGGGGGGTAGATCAGGAGAAGTAGCACCTTTCCCTGTTCCTTGGGTGATAACCTGTCGCAGTCCCTCTCTTACAGTTTTTATGGTTTGTGGATCAAGGTCTAAAGAGTCTCGCATTTCCTCGAGATCAACTTCTTTTTTCAACAGATGGGGATGGACTCGATAACCCCCATTAGCAGGAACAGCGAACATAACTGCGACTTGTAAAGGGGTCGCTTGGGTAAAGCCTTGACCAATAGACATATTCACCGTATCTCCCACCGTCCAGCCCCAATTAAGCCGATCGCGTTTCCAGGTATCATCTGCTATTAACCCAGAAGATTCCGCATCTAATTCTATGCCTGTTTTTTCGCCAAAGCCAAACCGCCGTGACCATTGAATCAAAATAGATTCACCCACACCTTTACCAACTTGACCAAAAAAGGTGTTACTACTCCAAGCCATCGCTTTATGATATCCAGCAGCCCCAAATCCAGCACGATTCCATTCATAAAAACGTACTCCCCCCACACTCAAATAAGGAAAAGTAGATAAAACCGTATTAGCTGGAAACTTCCCTGACTCCATTCCTGCTGTTGCGGTAACTATTTTAAAGGTAGAAGCAGGGGGAAAGCCCCTAAGCGCACGGTTGACGAAAGGATTACCCTGAGATTGAACTTCCGCCCAAGTTTCTGAGGTAATACGTCCTGAAAAAATATTCGGATCAAAGGTGGGACGGCTAACCATTGCTAAAACTTCCCCATTACTGGGATTAATTGCCACAATTGCCCCTTTGCGGTTTCCTAAAGCCTTTTCTGCTGCTTCTTGTACTTTTAAATCTATGGTGAGATGGAGGTCTTTACCCGATTTAGCCTTTCTTTCCCCCAAGATTCTGAGCATTTTTCCCGAACCATCGACTTCAATTTCTTGTCCGCCCCATTCTCCTCGTAAATGTTGCTCAAAGGAGGCTTCAACTCCCATCTGACCGACGATATCTCCTAAGCGATAACCTAAATGTCTGCGGACGGCTAATTCTTCTGCATCTAGCTCGCCAGTATAGCCAAGAACATGGGCTGCAATTGCTTTGTTTGGGTATTGTCGGACTGGTTCAATATCAACTTCTACTCCGACTAATTCTTGATTATATTCTTCAATCGCGATCGCTTGAGCAGTTGTAATACCACGAGCAATACGCACCAAGGTTGTAGAATCGAACCCTTGTTTTTCTAGGGGGGCTAAGATGTCTGCTTCAGGAACTTCGAGAATTTCTGAGAGTCTTTTGACAGTTTGCGACCAACCTGGTTTTTTATGGGAGAGAGGCCAAATAAAAACAGAGTGAGAAAGTCCACTAGTGGCTAAAATTTCACCATTGCGATCAAAAATGTTACCCCGTACTGGTTGTTTGGGAATCAGACGAATATGGTTACTATTTGCTAAAGCAAGGTTACTTTTTCCTTCGACCAATTGTAGGTAAACTAACCGTGAACCAATTCCGCCAAAGAGAAATAGGCTCATCAAAAACATAATGAAGATGGATTGGGAGGGTCGCCCCAAATTACGGGTCGTAGATTTACCATCTAGTTTAAATTTCGAGGGAGGTTGCATTAAAGTCATCAAAATTCTGCGGTTGAAAACCTTGCGATTAGAGAGCGCGAAGAAAAACCGAGCCTCCTAGTAAGGGTTGATACATTGATTAAACTATCCTGAGATGAACTGAATTTGATGGATATTGGCTCACTCCTTATTAGATCAAATAAGAGATATAAACTAAGATAGCTCTTGCTGTATTTTAAACCTATGGAACAATTTTATTGCAATCATCGGAAAATTATTTTAGACCGAGAGAAGTTAGCCAGTCTTTGTGGAAAGAATGATGACTTTCAGCAGTCTCTAGTTTTTACTAACGGCTGTTTTGATATTCTTCATCCAGGTCATGTGATTTATCTTCAGGAAGCGAAAGCCTTGGGAGATATTTTAATCGTGGGGTTAAATAGTGATGAGAGTATCAAGTCCTTGAAAGGTTCACAGCGTCCAATTAATTGCTTGCGCGATCGCGCTATTCTTTTAGCTGCCCTAGAAAGTGTAGACTATATAGTACCATTCCAAGAATCAAGCCCTGTAGCACTTTTAAAACTCATTTCTCCTGATATCTATGTTAAAGGGGGAGATTATACCAGGGACACCTTACCCGAAACCCCCATTGTTGACGCAATTGGGGCAACAATTAAAATCTTACCTTTTGTTGGCGATTGCTCTACTACTAAAATTATTGAAAAAATCCAAAAAATGGGCAACTTTTAAATAAACTGCCCACCTAGCTTTTGAGATACTTTGGTCGCTAAGATTATAGATATTTATCAATATCAAGCAAATCATGATAGACGCACAAAATGTTTTAGGTAGTGAATTAAAATCTTGTTGCACTGATCCAATGACGGGATTTTACCGCGATGGTTTCTGTCGAACTGGGGGGCAAGATTTTGGGGTTCATGTGATCTGTGTTCAAGCGACAGCTGAGTTTCTAGATTTTTCTCGATCTAAGGGGAATGATTTGATTACGCCGATGCCTCAATATAGTTTTCCAGGCTTAAAATCAGGGGATTGCTGGTGTCTGTGTGCTTCTCGTTGGCAAGAAGCTTTAGAGGCGGGTGTAGCTCCTCCTGTGGTTCTAGAAGCTACCCACATGAGAGCTTTAGAGGTTGTTTCTCTCAATGATCTTAAGGATTATGCGGTCAAATGAAATTAACTCTATTTTATGTTTGGCTATATTGGCATAAGGGCTTGTTTTAACGAGAGAATTTTTGGCGAATGCGGTTCATTAAAATATTAACTTCTGGAAGTTTAAGTTGTAGGGCAATAATCGCAAAAAGCGCGATCGCGACTGAGGCAGATAAGCCTACTTGTAATAGTTGGAAAAATAAATTTGTGTCAACAAAAAGTAAATCTAAACCATAACTCGTCCAATAACTCCCTAAGCCAGCAACAAAACTTGCCCCTGTTAATGCCAAGAGAATACCACTCCATTCTAGTAAGGGTAAGCCATTGAGACGGCGATTTAAAATTGCCAACATAATGACCATCGAGGTGATATTAACACCGACAGTCGCGAGGACTAAACCTGGAGTAGCAAAAGCATTAACAAGCAAATAATCTAGAACCACATTCAACAAAATATTGAAAATACTAATCCTAAAAGGAGTTTGTCCATCTCCTAAAGCGTAGAAAACCCGTACTAAGATATCTCGCCCGAGATAAAAGAACATCCCTAACCCATAGGCTAAAAGCACTGGTGCAACAATTTCCGTTGCTTCCAAATCAAATGCCCCCCGTTCGTAGATAATCTGCACAATGGGAATAGCTAAGGAAGCGAAAATTGCGCTCAGGGGTAACATGGTCAAACCTGTTAAGAGAAGTCCCTGACGAATACGTTGCTTTAATTCTCCCCAGTTTTCTGGTGCTACTAGCTTGGACATCACGGGGAGAAGGGGAACTAAAATCATATTGGAGATAATTCCCAAGGGAGTTAAGGCGATGAGATTAGCGTATTTTAAAGCAGCAGCAGCATTGGCGATATAAGAAGCAAAGAAAAGGTCTGTATAAACATTAATATGCAGCATCCCCGATGAGAAGGTAGCAGGGGTCATGATTTTAATCACTTCTGTCACCCCAGGAATCCGCCAGTTCAAACTAAAGCGTAATCCCCCCATCCCTGAACGCCATTGGGCGATAAGTTGGGCTAACCATTGCCAAATTGCCCCAATTAGAGTACCACCTGCTAAGACAATTCCACCGATACGGGCGTAACCAGGTGCAGCAATTTCTTCGCCGAGAAAGAAGAATAAGCCTCCTACCCCGATAATAACCGCCAAACTTGAGAAAAGAGGGCTAACACTCGGTAGCCAATATTGATCCGCAGCGTTAAGTGTACCAAAGCCAATCCCAATTAAGCCAGAGAGTAGGGCGAGGGGTGCCATAATGCGCAGTTGCAAAATCGCGATCGCGCGGACAGATTCCCCCCCTATACTTAAACCAGGAGCAACCAAATCAATAAAAGCAGGGGCAAAAATAATTAGTAAAATCGTAACTAACAATAAAACCCCACTTACCAGAGTTGTAACCGTTTCCACCAAAGGCGCAGCCTCTTCCTTTTTCCGCCTCGATAGCACACTCACCAAAGCACTATGAAACGGTCCATTAATTCCCCCCAGTAAGATTAAGAGAAAACCAGGAATAACATAGGCATAGGCATAACCATTAACCACAGGTCCTACCCCAAAGGCTGCTGCAATGACCTGTTCACGCACTAAACCGAAAATTTTGCTAATTAGGGTAGCAAGGGCAACAATGCCTGCAATGCCTGCGAGAGAACGAGATTTTTTTTGATCCGTAGCCACGAAATCCCCACTTTTTGGACGAATATTATCCACGGATAATGTTTACTGATTACTGATATTAACCCACAAGCAAATTTTCTTCAGGATATTTGATGCTACTCGGTGGCGTTTCTCCCAAAATTGCGGTCATAAAAAGTAAAACACTGACGCGCCCAATGTACATAAGACAAATCAAAACGAATTTACTGAAAGCTGAGATACTCGCGGTAATCCCTGTCGATAAACCCACAGTCGCAAAAGCAGAGACAACCTCAAAGAAAATGGCAATAAAATCAAATTGGCTATCTACCGCAGAGATTAAAGTTACCCCAATAACAATGATCATTCCCGAACCAAAAACAATTCCAATCGCCTTAATTATTAGAGTGTAAGGGACTTCACGCTCATATAAGTGAACTTCTTCCTTTCCCTGTAAGACAGAGCGAGTAGAATTAGCTAAAATACGTAGGGTTGTAGTTTTTGCCCCTCCTCCAGTTCCACTCGGACTTGCACCAAAAAACATCAGTGCAGTTGTCAGGAATAAACCGGCGGTTGTCATCACACTCAAGTCAATGGTATTAAAGCCAGCAGTGCGAGTTGTCACAGACTGAAACCAAGCTGACAAAACCTTTTCTCGGAAACTGAGTTCTCCAAAAATTGCTGGATTAGCCAATTCTGTAAAGAAGAAGCTAATTGTGCCAAAAACTAAGAGAAAAAAAGTAGTGCTAGTAACAACTTTGAAGTTTAAAGAAAAAATAAAACGAACTTTCTTTCTACGTAAAACTTTAACGACAAACCAGTAATACATCTCAATAATTACCTGGTAGCCAATTCCGCCAAAGATAATTAAAGCAGGAATTGTAAAGTTAATGATCAAAGAATTTTGATAGCGAACCAAGCTATCGGGAAATAGACTAAATCCAGCATTATTCCAGGCACTGATACTATGGAATATAGCCAGCCAAAGCCCTCTAGATAAGCCATACTCTTGGCTAAATAAACCTAGTAGTATAATAATTCCGCTAAGTTCAAAAAGAAGCGTAGTTGCTAATATCGAAGTAATTAGATTTTTACTACCCATTAAAAAGGGGCGGTCAAAAGATTCTTCAATTGCAATCTTTTCTTGAAACCCTAAGCGTCGTCCGAGTAAAAGCATCAAAAAAGTTGTCAGGGTCATATAACCTAAACCTCCCGCTTGAATGAGAAGCAGAATAATAAACTGTCCCCAAGTCGAGAAATAAGTACCTGTATCAACAATAATTAACCCTGTCACACAAACCGCAGAGGTGGCGGTAAATAGTGCAACAAGGGGATCATTCCAACTCCCGTCACTCGTCGCAAAGGGAAGCAGTAGTAGCAGTGTTCCAACGGTAATAACCGCTAAAAAGCCGAGACAAATAGTTCGAGGTAAAGTCATGGGGCAATTTTAGCCCAAAGTGGATAATTAGGGGAAGTCGAAGATGTTAAGAAATGCGAGTTAATTGTCCGCAAACATATCTTCCTCACGGTTTTCTACTTCCCAGTCTTCATTTTTACCTCCGACAATAAGCTGTTTCACTGGGACAAAACTGCGACTCATCTGTTCTAAGGCATTAATGAGAACATCAATCGCTAGAAGGTCGCTAGTACCTAAGTCAAACCAACACCTTCCCCAAGTACCTAGATACTCAAAGTCTGACATATTATGCATTGGTGCCATCATTGCCTCACTTACGGCATCTAGGTCATAATCCATGTAGCTAATCTCAACTCCCGTTTCTTGGACTTGCAGATTCTCTGCATTAAATCCGCCTAATTTGCCAATATAAAACCAGGAGTTAAACAGTTCCTCAATATACTGTTTTTCCTGTGGAGAAGCGACGGTTTCAAACTCTAACCAAATCCACAAATTAAAGGGATCAAATTCACGAAAGTGGACTTCCATATTTTCCTAAATAGCTATTAGAGCTTTTTTTTTGACTAGTGCCATTGATAGGCTTTATCTAGTCTAGTTCCTTTAGGGATTATCGGAAACTATCTCACTGTTAACGAATTGCTTTTCCTCTATGGATAATTTCTCTGGGCTACCTCCGTCACTTCCTTGGGTGAGGTAAGAGATTGAAATAAAAACTAGTAATCCGATTAAAGGACTAATCAAAGTGGGGAAGCCATCAAAATCAGGGGTGAAGATATCGTTCGGAAGATATAAAAGCGTGTTGTCAATTCCAAATACTGTGGGCATTAAGACAAAAAAAGTTAAACGGGTAACTGTGCCAATTATGATACACGCGATCGCGCCATATTTATTCGCCTTTGTCCAATAGAGTCCCCCCGCTAAGGGAATCAATAATCCCGCAAACCCTAAATCAAACGCCAGTAATAACAAAATCCCTGTTTGCGGAACTCGTAATGCAAAGAAAATACCCAATAAGGTAATTACCACTGCCATAATGCGAGTAATCAACAACAGCTTATCACCACCACCCGCATCACGTTCATCATGGCGAATCCCAATAATATTATGAGACATCACCGAAGCCGTGCCAAGAATTGCCCCATCCGCAGTCGAAATAGAAGCAGCGATAATTGCAATTAAGACGATTAGACTTAAGGCTGGGGGAACAACTCCTTGCAAAAGGCTATAGAGAATTGGTCCATCGCTAACAATGCCAGCATCTGCTAAAATTTGGGGTGCATTCAAAGCAATCAAAGAAAAAGGCACACCAATAATTACTGTGCCAAGAGAACCGATAAAACAGGCGCGTTGGGCAGTTTCAGGACTATCCGCAGCAAAGACTCGCGCCATAAAATCAATCGCCACAATATCCCCAAGTCCTAACGCCAGTAGGGTCGCCCAGTTAATTGCTGCCCCAAATTCGGGGTCTGTGAGTTGTTCTAAATCCAAAGGACTCATACCTTCGGGTATAGTGATCCCATAGTTGATGATCATAAAACCAAAGAGTAGCATTGTGCCAATAAACGCGATCGCGACTTGAACTGCATCGGTATAAGCTACCGCCAGCATTCCCCCACTAACCGTATAAATCAGCACCACAATCGCAATTAACATCACCCCAGCGAGGTAACTTGTCCCCAAGAACGTCTCAAACAAAAAGCCCCCAGCCACCAAATTCCCTGCTAGGAGAAAAGCAAAACTCAGTACCATAATCACCGCAGCCAGTCTCTCAGTGAATTGACCATATTTAACGCGATAAAAATCTGGTAAAGTAATCAAACCCATACGATTCATTGGTTTCGCAAAAAATAGTGCCGTCAGAAACAAGCACAAAGCTAAACCGAGGGGTAAAGAAGCCCCCGCCCAAAAACCAAACTCCGCAGCTAAATCAGTATTTCCTAAAGTTGCATTAGAATCAACAGATTGCGCCATCAAGGTTGCTGCTGCTAAGGGCAGAACTAACCCTCGCCCTGCTACCAAATAATTAACACTATCTCCCTTAATTCGTTTTGATGCCCACACTCCTATGCCCAGAGTGGCAAATAGGAATAGAAGAATGCCCCAGAAAAATATTTTATCTGTCATAATAATTAATTCGGAATCTGTGAATAATCGGATTCAAATTAGAAATAAGAGCTATCAAACCGTCCTACCAAGATCTCTAGATAGCTCTTATTTTCTTAGATTGTCGCTTTTTCTCGTTGCCCTTGAGCTTGGCTAACTTGTGCCTCTAGCCAACTATACCAAGTTTCCAAACCCGCCCCTGTTTTGGCAGAAATAGGAATAATCGTCACATTCGGATTCATCTGACGCACATTAGCCTTAATCCGTTCTAAATCCACATCAAGATAAGGTATCAAATCGGTTTTCGTGAGTACAAGACAATCTGCTTCTTGGAACATAATCGGATACTTAAGAGGCTTATCCTCCCCTTCCGTTACACTCAAAAAAGCAACTTTGCGATGTTCTCCCACTTCAAACTCAGCAGGACAAACCAAATTACCCACATTTTCCACAAAAACTAAGTCAATCTCTGCGGGGTTATAGTTTTGGGCTAAGGTCTGGATACCCCCCGACACCATCTTGGAATCGAGGTGACACGAACGCCCAGTATTGATAGCAATAACAGGAACACCATATTGGCGTAACCGTTCTGCATCTAACTCAGTAGTCATATCCCCCTCAATTACTGCCATCGCTATCTTGTTCTGGAGGGCAGCAAGAGTACGCTCTAACAGGGCTGTTTTCCCTGCCCCAGGGCTACTCATCAGATTCAGACAAGTAATTCCCCATTCATCAAAATGAGCGCGATTGTGGTCTGCCCCAGTTTGGTTAGCATGGAGAAGATTTATTTCTAAAGCAGAGTCAAAAGTTTGGTGCATCTTTTTAGTTATCAATAAACGTCAGATTTGATTGCGCCTGAGAATACTGGATATGGTCAATTTTTAACTCCCGTCCTGAGCGAATATCCTCCATCGGTGCATTACAACTAGGACAGCCATATTGCAGTCCAATTTCTGGTTTATATTCCTGTTGACAAGAATGACAGTAAGCGACTAAAGGGATATCCTCAATTTCCAACTTCACCCCATCAAGAAAGGTATTGCGAGTCTGTACTTCAAAAGCAAATTGCAAACTTGCTGGTTCAACACAGGTAAATTCGCCAACTTTAAGATGAATGGCTTCAATTTTATAAGATTCGCTTTGGGCTTCATACCAGTCTCGCACTGACAGAATTAATGCTTTGGTCATATCAGTTTCGTGCATAGTGTCTTCCTCCTATTCAATATTGAACCGGTGAATCCTAATCTCAACTCCAAGGTTCATCAACCACTTGGGCTTCCTCATGAATATAGGCTGGTTTCTCTTGGCGAGGAAGTTGCCCAGAAACAACTAAGTTTGCCATAGCATCACAAATGACGCGAGCAGCCATTAAGGAGGTCATATCGCTGACATCGTAGGGAGGAGATACTTCAACCACTTCTATGCCACAGACAGGGACACTACGCACGATTTTAGCTAGTAAATAGAGGGCTTCCCGAGGCAACAAGCCACCAGGTTCAGGCCAACCCGTACCAGGGACAAATCCAGCATCAATGCAATCAATATCAAAACTGATCCAGACACAATCTGTTCCTGCTGTTGCTCTTTCTATAGCAAAGTTTGCAGCAGCATCGAGTCCCATTTCTGTAATATCTGTTACCGTTAGGATATTTGTGGCTCGTTCTCGACACACTTTCACCCCAGGGCGAGGAACTTGCCAGCCCCCAATCCCAAGCTGGACAAGGTTTTCAGCGGGAGCATTTGCCATATTAGTCGCATGAAACCAAGGACAAGTATGCATCCGTTCATCTAAATCGGTTTCTTGGGTATCTACATGGCGATCAAAGTGGATGATCCCTACTTTTTTGTCTCCCAGATGGCGACAGATTCCGCGTACTGTGGGAAAACCAATGGAATGATCCCCTCCTAAAATGATCGGGAATGCCCCAGAACTGAAAATATGAGCAATTCCTTTGGAGATTTGGTCAAAAGATTTCTCATTATTAGCAGGGATTGTGAAAATATCCCCCACATCACACAGAGTAATTTGTTCTCGTAAATCTACACCTAACTCAAAGTTGTAAGGGGTATAGAGGGCAGAAATTTTACGAATTCCTTGCGGACCGAAGCGCGTTCCTGGACGGTAAGTTGTACCAGAATCATGGGGAACTCCGACAATAGCGACATCATACTCCCCAACTTTGCGTACATCTTCTAAGTAGGGGGCTTTGAGGAAAGTATTGATCCCTGCATAGTGGGGTAACTCACCGCGAGAGAAAGTGGGAATTGCGCGATCGCGAATACTGTCCGCAGCTTCTAAACCATACTCTAAGCCTTTATCTACTTCCTGTTGCCAACCCGTTAAAGGTAAATGTCTTTCTTTTTCTAAAGCAGATTCCGCTTCACTAGAATTAGGAGATTGAAATGGTAAATCACTCATTATTTTGCTTCTTAATTTTGTAAAAACAACAAAACCCAGGAGACTAGCCAACCGATAAGTTCGCTAAATCTCCCGGGCTTTTATCCCGCCGTGGAGCTACCAATATTAAGCTTTTATTAGTCCTAATATCTCTCGATAGCCTACTTCTCTCGGACCAGACATTTAAAAATAACTTTCAAACCGGAACCCTAGAAGGAATTTAATTATTTATTAGATTGTAAATTACCAAGGAAATTTATCCAAAAATGTAGCTAAATTTACAAAATACCGAGAATGTTACAAAAATTATTGAAATTGTTCTAACTTTTGCTGGATAAGTTCAACGATACTCAAAGTCTGACATATTATGCATCGGTGTCATATACACATATTGACAAGACTCGTATACTTTCATTACGGCAAAGTCAGAGCAAAAATCCTTCAACTTGCGACTTAAGCAATAAACTAAAAATTTTCATAATTTCCACCTTTTAGGGGATGAAACTACTTGGTTTTACTTGTTATAAAGATATTGTATTCAAAGTATTTATGAATTCAGGAGCAATATATTAAATTATGAATTTTTGGCAAAAAACATTAACATTAACAACCTTTTTATCCCTTACGATCGCGGGAATTCCTTTCTCACAAGCAAATGCTCAAGTCGGCTACGAATCGTCCTGTCGAGAAGTTGCCACCAGCAGAAATAATCTCAATGTCAGGAGAGGACCTAGCACCTCAACTGCGGTAGTTGGTTCTCTTCCCCCAGGAACAACTGTAATCATTAAGAGCGAGATTGGCGACTGGATACCCATCACCGAACCCGCTAACGGCTATGTTGCCTCTCGCTACCTCAGATACTGTCGCGAAAATCCACAGGCAAACAACACTACTATTACTAACACTAATGCTAGTAATACAGCCAGTACCTGCCGTCAAGTTTCCCAATACAAAGTTGCCCCTATCCGCGAAAGTCCTTCTGGTGCTAGTCCAATTATTTCAACTATTCAAGCGGGGCGACGAATGGCTATTACTAATCTAGGCGCAAACGGTTGGGTTCCCGTTTCAGAACCAATCACTGGTTATGTTTCTTCAACCCTCATCACCCGATGTAACTAAAGAAGAAAGAGAAAATCCCTTGAGATAATAAAAACTGCTTTCAGATATTTGTTTGCAGTATATTCTACTTTCGGGGGATTGCTCAACAACTTATTTATTGCGAACCTAAAAGTAGAACAGTTATTCAAATATCAAGAATATGGCACAAGAACTGAATAATCAAAAAATTGCCATTCTCGTTGCAGACGGATTTGAACAAGTCGAACTTACTGAACCGAAAAAATCCTTAGACGCAGCGGGTGCAATAACTCAAATCGTTTCCCCCAATGATAACGAGGTCAAAGGCTGGAATTCTACTGATTGGGGTGATAAGTTTCCTGTTGATATCGATATTGAGGAAGCTAAAGCTAGTGATTTTACTGCTTTGCTGCTTCCAGGTGGTGTTATGAACCCTGATAAGTTACGTCGCTCAGAAAAAGCAATTCGGTTTGTCAAAGAGTTCTTTGCTCAAGATAAGCCTGTCGCTGCTATTTGTCATGCGCCCTGGATTTTGATTGAAGCAGGTGTTGTACAAGGACGCAAACTGACTTCTTTTTACTCCATGAAAACTGATCTAATTAATGCGGGTGCTGAATGGATTGATGATGAAGCTGTCGTTGATCGTAATCTGCTAACTAGTCGCAATCCTGATGATATTCCTGCGTTTAATCGGCAAATGATTCAACTCTTTACTCAAAGAGTGTTACAGCAAGCTCAGTAGTTAGGAAAAAGAGTCTTTTTCTCGTCAAGAGGAAAGGCGCGGTATTTAAATATCGCGCCTTTATTAATTAGGTATAATCCCTAATTTTGAACTGCTGTGGATCAGGTTTAAAGCATACTGCGCAACATCCATGCTGTTTTTTCGTGAATCCGCATACGGTCGCCAATTAGAGCCGTTGTGGACTCATCATCTGCATCTGAAGCGACGGCTAAAACTTTCCGAGCAGTTCTGACTACTGCTTCATTTCCTTCTACTAAAAGGCTGACCATTTCTTTCGCTTCAGGAACGCCACGAGTCTCCTTAATTGAAGCTAACTCAGCAAACTCGCTGTAACTACCTGGGGCAGTATGTCCAATCGTACGAATACGTTCAGCAATATCATCTACCGCCACCGCAAGTTCAGTATATTGTTCCTCGAACATCCCGTGAAGAGATTGGAATAAAGGACCAGTGACATTCCAGTGGAAGTAGTGCGTTTTAAGATATAAAGTATAGGTATCCGCTAAGACTTGAGATAGTCCTGCTGCGATTTCCTGGCGATCATTTTCGCTAATGCCAATATTAACTCCAGCGGGTCTATTAGTGGTTTGCATAGTTATTTCCTTAAAAAATTTTACTGTTTCTAATTTAAAGCAATTTACTTTGACTTTCTAGTAATTCAGTTTACAGGATTCGACTCTAAACTGCTTCTGCCTTAGGTATATAAATAACTTACATATTCACCATAGCCATTATAGGGAAGTGTTTCCCTCCTCTCCCAAGATATGCTTTCACCTTGACCAACAAACTTTTCTGTCGCTTGTGACCAACGAGGATGAGGCTTATTAGGGTTTACATTCGCGACAAACCCATACTCATTCGCCTCAAGGGTATTCCAATAGGTTGCAGGTTGATTGGCGAGAAATTCCACTTTAACAATAGACTTTGCCCCTTTAAAGCCGTACTTCCAGGGCAGAACCGCACGAATCGGCGCACCGTGTTGTTTTGGTAAATCATGCCCATAAATGCCCACAGCAAAAAAAGCGAGGTCATTTGCCATTTCTGCAATACTTAGTCCTTCAGTATAGGGCCAAGGGAGAGAACCTAAATGGAAAGCTGGTCCTGTGGTGATATCAGGATCATAAAAGGAGGTAAAACGAACGTATTTTGCAGCAGAGGTGGGTTCTACTGCTTCTATCAAGGCTTTCATGGGGAATCCCACCCACGGGAGAGCCATTGACCAAGCTTCTACACAGCGAAAGCGATAGATTCTTTCTTCTAGGGTGAATTTCTTTTTGAGATCATCGAGATCATATACTTGAGGATTGTTAACTAATCCCGTTACTTCAACTTTCCAGTCTTCAGTAGGTAGGTTTTGTGCTTTATTCCAAATAGTCTTATTTCCCCCAAACTCGTAGAAGTTGTTGTACTGTCCTGCTAGTTTCTCACTAGTTATCGGACGCTCAAGGGAGCTAAAGTTGGGGTTGGTTGCTAAAGGTTGAATAGCAGGTTGATTTAACGTCTTAGCTAAGGATTGTGCAGATTCAGACTCACAACCTATCAGAGATACGGTGGTTGCACCGACACCAACACCAATTAAGCTTTTGAGAAAACGACGACGGGTAAAATAAGCAGTTTCGGCAGTTGCTTGTGCTTCAGAAAGTTGCCAAGATTTGGGAATCCGAATCAGGTTCATGGTTAGGGGATAATTTAAACCGTGCTGTTGGTATTGTAGCGGTACAACAGATAACAGATCAATCTATCCCTGAGCTATCCCCAGTTTAATTAAACTTTGCTTTTGCTTGCTCGTAAACCGTTGGCGTAATCACTGTTTCTCCCATTTCCTGGGCAAACTTCTCAATCTTTTTACGCGCAGCAGGACGGACAAAAAAGGGGATTTCTTTCAGTTTCTTTTCTGCTTCTGGTGTCCATTCCATGATCTTAATGTCCTAATTCTTGAGAGCGATGATAAGCGGATTTAACAGCCTCAATGATAGCAGAACGAAAACCAGATTTCTCAAGTTGGGCAACTCCTGCAATCGTTGTGCCTCCTGGACTGGTTACTTGGTCTTTGAGTAGGGCGGGATGGAGATTTTTCTGATCTAGGAGTTGGGCTGTACCTAAGACGGTTTGCAGGGAAAGCACAGAGGCTATATTGCGAGGCAGTCCTGCTGCGACACCGCCATCTGTGAGAGATTCTACCATCAGGGCGACAAAGGCAGGTCCTGATCCCGATAGTCCAGTAACCGCATCAATGAGATGTTCTGGTACTTCTACCACTTGTCCCACTGCTTTGAGGATAGTTTGGGCTTGAGTTAGATGATGGGGTTTAGTGTGAGTTCCTGGCGCGATCGCGCTAATTCCAGCCCCAACTATTGCTGGCGTATTAGGCATTACCCGCACCACAGGCTGATTAGGAAATAATGATTCTAAACGCTCTAGAGTTACTCCAGCTAAAATTGAAAGCACCAAAGTTTTCTGAGCAGAGAGATCTAATCCGACAACTGCTTTCTCCAAAATCTGGGGTTTGACAGCTAACAGTAAGACCTCTCCTTGAGCAGCAGCTTGATTATCAAAGGTGACTTTTACCCCATACTGCTCACGCAACGCTTGTTGTCGTTCAGTCTGGGGTTCACTAATTAGCACCTGATCGCGAGTGTAAACTTTCTGCTCAATTAGGCGGGAAAAAATGGCTTCACCCATCACCCCACCTCCGATAACACCGAGTTGAATAGACACCTTATAAACTCAAATTAAGTTGCAATATTATTCAATATTCTACTGAACTTGAGCCATGCCTAAGCGCTCTGCTTCTGATGTCCAAGCTGGAGTTGGTGTAGTCGGACGGGAAGAAGTTTCTGAGGAAGGGGCTTCGTGAACCACACCAGACTGGGTACTAACTTGTACACAATTGGGAGTGAAGAGGAAAATACTTTCCCCAATGCGCTCTTGATGCCCGTCAATAGCATAAGTTCCGCCAGCAATGAAGTCAACAGCTCGTTGGGCTTCATCGGGATCCATAATTGTCAGATTTAGGACAACAGATTTACGTTCTCTTAGTGCTTGAATCACTTGGGGCATTTCCTCAAAAGAGCGAGGTTCAAAAACCACGACTTCCGCAAGACTATTTCCTGCTCCTGGCATCCCAATTACATTATTTCTTACTGCCGATCCCATAGTTGTTTCTCCTGTAACAGTTGAACGTTCACGAACCCGACGACGAGGAGTTACTTCTTCCTCAATCACAGCAGAAGTTTGCTCTTCTACTTGGAAGTCTTGATAGTCTTCCTCTTCTACTTCTTCGTAGTAATCATATTCGTCTGTCTCATTGAGACCAACGAGTTCTTTTAATCTTGTAAAGATAGTATTCACAGTCTACCTTAACCTCATAAGGGGCATATATTTATAAATTCTCAGACTAATCTCAATAAGCCTTCCTCTGTCAACTTAACCAGGTAGCTATTTAGCTAACTCGGACAGCCTAACATGAGTGAGCAAATTATGATTAGAGGGAGAATAGGCAAAAAAGGACTAGAAATGTTACAAAACCTGCATCTAGCTTTAGATCACTAGATTTAGGAATTTTATTTCAGCATCTGCCTAATAATAGATTCACTAGCAAGGATTATATTACCGTAAATATTGCAAAAATGTTGCAAATTAATAATTTAAGTTTATGCTTCAACAGATTGGGCATTTTCAGGGTTTCTCTCGCCAAAAAGGATTCTGCCTAATCTCACTATTGTCGCGCCTTCCTCGACCGCCAGAGGGTAATCTGCTGACATTCCCATGGAAAGTTCTTGCATTTTCAGATTAGACCAGGGCTTTTGCGCTATTTCCGCTGCTAGTTGTCTTGTCGCTCTAAATCCAGCTTGAGCTTCTGCTGAAGATAAACCCAGAGGCAGAATTGTCATCAAACCTTGAATATCAAGATGGATCAGTTGATCTAAAAGGGGTAAGTCTTGCCATAATTCAGGTATTGTCCAACCATATTTATCAGGATCAGCTAAAACCTTGACTTGCAAACATATCTTTGGCTGAAACTCCAATTCAGCAGCAAGACGATCTAGGCGTTGGGCAAGTTTTAGAGTATCACAAGTATGAATCCAAGGGAAATTTTCGACTATTTTTTTGGCTTTATTACTTTGGATATGTCCGATAAAATGCCAGCAAATATCGGGTAAATCCTGAAGTTGTTCTTGCTTTAATAGGGCTTCTTGGCTGCGACTCTCCCCAAAATCCCGTAGTCCGAGTTCATAGGCTTCTCGAATCGCTGTAGCAGGAAAATTTTTTGTCACTGCGATAAGACGAACTTGGGGAGGTAAGGCTTGGCTAATTCGTTCAAGGTTACGAATCATTGGAAGGTGCGTTTGTAGATTTTATTGAGGGTTTCGTGTTCTGCGGTTGCACTAATGCGCCGTAATTTCCGTAAACGGGTTTCTACAATTAGGCGAGCATCAGAACGACCAACGGATTCAAATCTCAGTCCTTCTGGGTTTAAAGAAACAAAGAAAAATAAACGCTGGGCGTAAAGGGTTGTGTAAAGTTCGCGGTTTTCTTCCACCGGACAAACTTTAAAGAGCAAACCGAAGTTTGGGTGATTCAGATAGGTTTCAGTATCCATCTTTCTTCGAGCAGGGGACTCCCGTTAAACCTGAAAGGTTAGCGGGAGAGGAATGCTCGTCCTCCATTAAAGTTTGTAAGTTGACTTTTGCTAGTGCTTTTGAGATGATAAAGTTGCCGACAAAGACACGATGACCTAATTCAAGTACAGGTGCAATACCTGAGACACTACCGCTTAAGCAGTCCGCCTTGATGGTGATCGGATGATAGTCAGGGGTCTGAATTAGATACTGGTTAGCGAGTGAATCAAACATAAATCGGTAAAAGTACAAGTAAGCTCAAATCCTGCGGGATGAGAGTCTAGGGTCGCTTTGACAGTGCCAGGTTGTCTCTAGAGTTAGAGAGCAAAGTAGTCCGAGAACTACCGCCGAGCCTTGACCGTTTTCTGTGAATCTCCCGTTAAAGGGAGGTACGAGCTTAACGGGAGAGGATGTCAATCGGAGTCACAATAAAATTTTTCCGTTCCTGTCTAAAGATTAGAAAAATTAGGATGAGGTTAATAATAAAGCGTAGCAGTTTCTACTTCGCTTTAAAAGACAAGCTTATGATATCTTGATTTGGTTCAAAAATATCACTATTCAGCAACACTACCTTTTTGGTTTAACTATTAGGATAGTATTTTAATCTGTTGTTTATCTTAATAATTAAGGGCTGCTAATTGCGCTTTAGCTTTATCTAGAGACTCATACCATTCTGCTTCGGGATCACTATCTGCAACAATTCCTGCTCCTACCTGACCCCAAACTGTTGCCTTGCTGGTGGTGCTATGAGGGTGATAAAGCAGGGTGCGAATGAGAATATTGAGGTCTAGGTGTCCGCGCCAGTCGAGGTAGCCACAAGAGCCATAGAAGAGGTTTCGGCGCAGGGGTTCGAGTTCTTCAATAATTTCTAAGCAACGCACTTTTGGACAACCTGTGATTGTTCCCCCAGGAAACATGGAGCGAAGCAGGTCAATACTATTATATTTAGGGTCTAGTTTGCCTTTGACGTTACTGACCAGGTGCATAACGTGACTGTAATATTCAATGGTCAGGAGTTCATCAACTTCTACTGATCCCCATTCACAGACTCGCCCTAAATCATTTCTTTCTAAGTCTACCAGCATTATATGTTCGGAGCAGTCTTTGCTGCTGGCGAGAAGGGCTTGAGCGTTCTCTTGATCTTGTTGGGGGGTTGTTCCTCTCGGTTTTGTACCTGCGATAGGGCGAGTTTGGGCGAGGTGTTGATCTAGTTGCACTAGTCTTTCTGGGGAACAGCTTATCATTGATCCCCAAGGGGTTTGCCAATAACTAGCGAAGGGGGAGGGGTTAATTTGTTGTAAGGTGCGGTAAATTTGCCAACTTGAACTATGGGTGGTTAGTTGAAATCTGGCGGAAAGGTTGGTTTGGAAGATGTCTCCTGCTGCGATATATTTTTTTGCTTGGCGGACTGCGTTTTGGTAGTCGGTTTGGGAGGTGAGAAAGCGGAAGTCTTGTAAGCCAATCTGGGGGGAGTTACGTGGAGTTTCTATCTGGGTTATTTTGGGGGGTGGTGATTCTAACTGAAGTTCTAATTGATCTAATTCTTTCGGGGAGGTTGTCGCTAACCAGAGTGTTTGTTGTTGATGGTCGAGGACGGCGAAATTAGCTGGTTCGTACCAAAATGCGACAGGAAAGGGTAAATTATCGCGCTTTAAATAAGGTAATTTCTCAATCTCCCAGGCAGTATCATATCCTAACCATCCTAGCCATCCACCTGTAAAGGGTAAGTCGGGGGTATCGGTTACTAATGTTTGTTGGCTTAAGGAGTTGAGAAAGGGGAAAATATCACCAATTTTCGGTGTCCAGAGTTGGGGTTTGTTGTTGATGATACGGGGAGAACCTGCACAAATTGAGTAACGACTAAGTTGAGGTTGGGTGGTGCAGTTAGAGGGGCTTTCTAGCAGGACGGCGAGGGTATTGCTGCGACGAAAGAGGCTATTAAATATTTCTGAACCAGTATGATTTTTTAGAGGGCGCGATCGCCAATACCAAGGAAGCAAAGCTTGGGCTGTATTCATTTTAGCCATTACTCCTAAGCCATGCCTCCCCAAACAACTCTCGCCCCCCAAAAGACAACGAGACTCCCTAACGCAAACCAGTCGTACCAACGTAAACGCAGTAAATGCCATTGAACTTGATGTTCACTTGGACTAGTAAAGCCTCGTACTTCCATCGCTACGGCGATTTGTTCTGCCCGTAGTAATAAATTCTCTAATAAACGTTCTGCTACCATTAGCCAGAGTTGCGAACTTTTACGAATTCCTAATTTTTGCCAATTAATAGCGCGAGTACGGATGGAACGCACTAAGTTTTGGATTTCCTCGAGTACCAGGGGAATAAAACGCAGGGATAGGGTTAAAGTAAGAACAATTTCTGTAATGGGTAATTTAAAACGCTTTAAGGGTTGAAGGATATCTTCGAGTCCTGCGGTAATTTCTTCTGGGGCAGTAGTGAGTAGGTATAAATTGGTACTGTAAATTAGGGTAAACAGAAGGGTACTAATACGGATGCCTAAATCTAAAGATCTACGAGTAATCTGAACCCGATTAAGGTCTAGAATAACGTATTCATAACCAGTTGGTTGGGGTAAGTCTAGATCTAAGCTAGGAAGGCGAGACTGATAGGTAACGGCTAAACCATCGGGGGCAACAGCGGTAATAATAAAGACAAAAATTGCGAGTAAGGTCAGCCAACCCATCTGTTGTCGCCAGACTCTCAGGGGAATAGCAGCGGAAAAGGTGAGGGCAATTAGCGATATAGCTAGAACGATACGCCACCAAGGATTTGCTAAAAGGGGGGCAAGGAGAAAACTCATTAACCAAGCTAACTTTACCCTGGCATCGAGGGAATGTAACCAAGTTGTGGGTTGTTCTAAATATAATCCTAAAGGCAGCGATCGCAGTAAGTCCATGTTTGGGAGAGGGGGTGATGGGGTGATGGGGTTAAGAGCTTACTACAAACTGTTATACTCTTGTGGCGCGATTACCACTGCGTTCGAGATCCCGCACTTTTTTACCACGCCAGAAAATGCGAATCGGTGTGCCATGAAAGCCAAGATGTTCCCGAAATTGCCGTTCAATATAGCGACGATAGTTATCGTTAAAACGACTAGGATCGTTGACAAATAAGGCAAAGCTAGGGGGTTGGGTGGTTACTTGTGTACCGTAATAGATTTTGCCCTGTTTCCCCTGGCGACTGGTGGGGGGATTGTGCCAACTGAGGGCATCTTCAATTACTTCGTTAACAACGGCGGTGGTGACGCGACGGGCGTGTTCTGCTGCTGCTACATCAACTAAATCTAAGATTTTATTAACTCGTTGTCCTGTCATGGCACTAACAAAAATGGTTTCTGCCCATTCCATATAGTAGAGACGGCTTTTAATATGTTCTTTTGATTCGTAAATGGTGTAGGAGTCTTTTTCGATCGCATCCCATTTATTGACGACGATGATGGCTGCTTTTCCTTCTTCAATAACTCGCCCTGCTAATTTTAGATCTTGTTCTGTTACGCCATCTATGGCATCAACCACGAATAAGACAACATCGGATCTACGAATGGCTTTAAAGGCGCGGTTAATACTGAAAAATTCTGCCCCATATTCGACGTTTTTCTTTTTGCGAATACCTGCTGTATCAATGAGACGATAGGTTTTATCATCCCGCTCGACAATCATATCAATGGCATCACGAGTTGTTCCAGCAATGGGGCTAACTATGGCGCGATCTTCGCCAGTGAGGGAGTTGAGGAGGCTGGATTTACCCACGTTAGGGCGACCAATGATGGCAATTTTGGTTTCGTTAACTTCAGGAACTTCAACCGTAAGAGGGAGGTGTTCTAGGACAGCATCAAGTAAATCTCCTGTTCCACCACCATGAATACTCGAAATTGGATAGGGTTCTCCTAAACCAAGTTCCCAAAACTCTCCTGCTTGGGAAAGTCCCATTTCGACAGATTCACATTTGTTGACGGCGAGGACGACGGGAACGGGGTGAGATCTTAACCATTGGGCTATTTCTCTGTCTCCAGTGGTAACGCCGACCATGCCATCAACGACCATAACGGCTACACTAGATTCTGCGAGGGCAGACATGGTTTGTTGACGGATAAAGGGTAAAAATTCGGTATCATCATCAAAGATAAGTCCGCCAGTATCAACGACTTGGAAATCGCGATCGCGCCAAAAAGCAGGTCGGTAAGTGCGATCGCGCGTAATGCCAGATTCATCATGAACAATGGCTTGTTGGTCTCCAGCCAAACGATTTACAAGAGTGGACTTGCCCACATTGGGTCGTCCAATAATAGCAACAGTTGGTAACATAGTTAATTTTTTAATTTGTTAGTATAAGGAGCAAATTATAGATATAGATACGAGACTATCCTAACTATTTTCTCAATCACTTGAGCAGACAGCCATTATCCCTATATTTTAATATCCCAGGAGCAAAATAATATGTGTGGAATTGTCGGCTATATCGGGGCGCAACCTGCAACGGAATTCTTAATGACTGGTTTAGAAAAACTCGAATACCGAGGCTATGACTCCGCTGGAATTGCCACTATATTAGAAGGAAAAGCTCAATGTGTTCGCGCTAAGGGTAAACTCCACAACCTCCGCGAGAAACTGACAAAAACGGTAAATTCTGCCACAATTGGCATTGGACATACCCGTTGGGCAACTCACGGAAAACCAGAAGAACATAATGCCCATCCCCACATGGATAATAAGCTGCGGGTCGCGGTGGTGCAAAACGGCATTATTGAAAACTATCGTGAGTTGCGGACTGAGTTGAAGGGTAAGGGGCATGAATTCCACTCAGACACGGATACGGAAGTCATTCCCCACCTGATTGCGGAGTTTTTGCAACAAGAAGCCAAAACCAACGATCCGTTCCGAGAAGCGGTACAGAGCGCGGTAAAGCGTTTAAAAGGGGCATTCGCGATCGCGGTTATTAGTGTAGATTATCCTGATGAATTAATAGTTGCCCGTCAGCAAGCCCCCCTATCTATCGGCTTTGGGGCGGGAGAGTTTTTCTGTGCCTCTGATGTCACTGCTTTAATTTCACACACCCAAACCGTCTTAACCTTAGAGAATGGGGAAATCGCCAAGCTAACTCATTTAGGTATCGAAGTTTATGACTTTGACGGTCATCGCCTGAAAAAATTACCTCGTACTTTGAACTGGAATCCGATCATGGTTGAAAAACAAGGGTTTCGTCACTTTATGCTTAAGGAGATTTATGAGCAGCCTGGGGTTGTTCGTACTTGCTTAGAAGCATACCTTAAGGATGATTGGCAACCTAATTCAGGGGATGAACCTATTACTCTAGGACTGTCTCCCCAAATATATGAGAATTTAGAACATATCCAAATCCTTGCCTGTGGGACAAGTTGGCACGCAGGTTTAATTGGTAAATATTTATTAGAGCAACTAGCAGGTATTCCCACAACAGTACAATATGCCTCTGAGTTTCGCTATGCCCCCACTCCAGTTATGCCCAACACTTTAACTATTGGGGTAACTCAGTCAGGAGAAACAGCAGATACCCTTGCTGCTTTGGCGATGGAGAGAAGAAGACGCGCTTCCCTTCCCCCCAATATGCAAGCCCGTTTACTGGGAATTACCAACCGTCCAGAAAGTAGCTTGGCGGAATTGGTGGATGAGGTGATTGATACGAAAGCAGGTATTGAAATTGGGGTAGCTGCAACGAAAACCTTTGTCACCCAACTAATTGCTTTTTACTGTCTTGCGCTTGATTTAAGCTACCGTCGTAAAAGTTTAGCCCAAGAACGCATCGGAGATATTATTAGTCAACTTTGCCAATTACCTGCCCAAATTGAGCTAATTTTAGAGAGTCAGGAACGCTATATTGAAGAACTTGCCCATGAGTTTATTAATACCCAAGATTTTATCTTTTTAGGACGAGGGATTAATTTTCCCATTGCTTTGGAAGGGGCGTTGAAGTTAAAAGAGATTAGTTATATTCACGCTGAAGGTTATCCCGCAGGAGAGATGAAACATGGCCCCATTGCCTTATTAGATGAATTAGTTCCAGTAGTCGCGATCGCGATGCCAGGGGAAGTGTATGAGAAAGTATTATCTAATGCCCAAGAAGCCAAAGCGCGAGATTCCCGTCTAATTGGTGTTACCCCCATGAACGAACCAGAAGCAGCAGAAACTTTTGATCACCTTTTACCCGTCCCCGTAGTCGAAGAGTTACTTTCCCCCATCCTCGCGGTAATCCCTTTACAATTGCTTTCCTATCACATTGCAGCCCGTCGCGGTTTAGATGTAGATCAACCTCGGAATTTAGCGAAGTCTGTAACAGTTGAATAAATAGCCAAAAAAACTTCTTATGTGTGAATGGAAGGAATTAAGGATTAGAACTATCTCAGCCCGACTAACCAGGAACTAAGGGGGAAGAATATAGATAGATTCAGGGATTTTTATTAGAGCTAAAATCTTTTCCTGAAGAGGATTAAGAGAACTAATTTCTGTTGAACCATCTCGATGAAAATAGAGAGTAATCCCCCGAAAAGCAGCTAATAACCTTTCTGCTGTCGGTCTATTTGCATCAGGGTCAGGTAATTCTTGGTCAATGAATTTTCCTATTTGTATAGTTCTGTAGTATAGAACTTAGGACTTACGCATTGACAGAGTGGTAAAATAATGCAGCTAAAATTACTTGTCGTCTATACTGAGGTTTTGGAAAATCAGAAAAACTAGGAAACCCTCCACAGCACGGTGTTCTTTGGAACACTA
>JBBQDV010000022.1:0-24231 GCA_038320005.1 Cyanophyceae cyanobacterium | reverse complement strand
AAGATGATATTCTATCCTTAAAGAAAGCAATAAGAATATGACCAACTATTAAAGGCATCTGAGAATCCACCAACTTCAAGTTGTAGTTCATAGATTCTTTTTCAGCACCAACAAAATTAAAATGACCTCCAGATTCAATAACAAAAATAATTTTATCTTTTAGCTTATTTCTAGAATTGATAGAATTAACCTTATCCATTAATGATGGATCAAAATTTATAATCTCAAAAATGAAATTGGTATTACCAGACGCATTTAGAAGAGTAGGATTACTACCTAGATAAGATTTGATTCCGAAACCTTCATTTTCTTTTTTAAAGTCATCATTACAAATATCTAATATAATATCCGCCTTCTGAGAACTTGTTCCTCCCTTAACAATATTAAAACCTAGAGGATCTTGTATAACTTTAAAAGATTTTAGCTCGAAAGTTCCTGTATTATTGCTGATAGATGTAGTTAATTCTTGCAATACTTCTGTGTTAATTAATTCAGAGATTGCTATATTTTTTCTGATGTCACTATCTTTAAGCGCAACATTAATTGTAGACTTATCAATAATAAAAAATTCTAAATTTAAGTTTTTTGTAGTAACCTTATTTATACTAAAATAGTTTTCTGTAGCATTTAACTCCGCATCTGATAATGCCAGCTTTTGCTCCAAGATTAACTTAATAAAAACGAGAAGTTCAGTCCATTCTCCCTTATTTTTTGTCTTTTTGATATTATTGTTATTATGGTTTGATAGACTATGCATGAATTCGATTACATTATTTGCTACCATCTTGACTGCATCAACAGCAACACTATTACCTAGTTGCTTCATCGCTTGTGTTTTGCTAACAGGAAATTTAAAGTCATCAGGGAATCCCTGAAGCATTTTCCCTTGTTCTGGCATTAATGTTTTGACAACTCCATCTACCAAATATGCATCCCAGTTTCTTCTGTCATTAATTGTAGAGCCTTTGCCTCCTACTCTTAGGGTAAAACCGATTTCTCTACTGCATGTACCACCCCAGACATCACTCATGTCATACTTTAAAGGAATAGGATCTGGGAACTTAAATGTACTATTAAAAGTATCATCTTTAAACCCCACCATAAAAGCTCTTGGTCTAAGCTGAGGTAGACCGTAGTCGGATGCTTTGATAATTTTGAAATAAAACGAATATCCTAATTCATCTTCTAAAATCTTCCGAATTGTCTTAAAAGTATTACCGTTATCGTGTGAAACTATACCTCTTACATTTTCTAAGAAATAAGCTTTCGGTTTTTTTACACCGATTATCTCAGCAATATTAAAAAACAAGTTTCCTCTCTCAGAATTATGTTGGTCATGAAACCCTCGTTTATATCCAGCTTGGGAGAAAGGTTGACAAGGAAAACCAGCACACAAAACATCAAAATCTGGAATCTCATCAGGGGAGATATTTCTTATATCATCATTGAAACAATTCCCCTGAAATAGTTTTGGTGATATTTCCTTGAAATTATGCTCATATGTTTTTCTGGCGTAAATGTCTATTTCCGAGGCAAAAACACACTCTCCACCTAAATCATGTAGAGCAAGATGAAAGCCACCTATTCCTGAAAATAGGTCTATAAATTTAAAGGTGTTTTTCCTATTCATCTTAAAAACCGCACCAACTCCTCCAACTTCCCATAAGCAGCACCACTTTTAAGGATATCCTGAGCCAAATCTATCCCCTTACCATGTTCCTCAGAAGGGACAACTCCCCCCACCTGTAAAGCCAAAGACGCATTCAAAGCAACCACATCCTGCTGCGCTTGCGTTCCCTTACCCTGCAAGACATTTTTTAAGATAGTAACATTCTCCTCAAGTTCTCCCCCCCGTAACGCTTCTGTAGGGGCAGATTGTACTGGTAACTCCCTCGGATCAAGAGTAGTTATTTTCACCTGACCATCTTTTAAAATCGCCACATCGGTTTGATCTGCTAACCCTGCTTCATCCAGCTTTTCCCGTCCATGTAAAACTACCGCTTGGGGGAGATTGAGCAAATTTAAAGCCTCTGCAACGGTTTGCACAACTTTGGGATCAAAAACCCCAATAACTTGCCCTGTGGGGCGCAAGGGATTCACTAAAGGACCTAAAAGATTAAAAACAGTACGCACCTTCAAAGTCTTCCGTAAAGGGACGACCGCCTTCATGGCTGGATGCCAACCTGGGGCGAATAAAAAGGTAATTCCCACCTCTGTTAAAGCGGTTTTAATTTTCTCTGAAGGGGCAGTTAAATTAACCCCCAAGGCTTCTAACACATCCGCAGACCCGACCTTACTAGAAGCAGAACGATTCCCATGTTTCGCCACTTGTACCCCTGCGGAAGCTGCAACAAAGGCAACAGCAGTGGAAATATTAAAAGTAGAAGCTCCATCTCCCCCTGTCCCACAGGTATCTATCACGGGTTGGGAATGTTTCACTTTATCTTGCGGTCGAGACTGATTTTGTAATACTTGTGCCATTCCTGCTAACTCTTGAGACGATACCCCTTTAGCTTGCAAGGCTGCTAAGATTGCCCCTGAAAGCACTTCAGGAATTTCCGCCTGTAACCATCCCTTCATCAGTTGGGAAGACTGGGCTTGAGAAAGGGATTCTTGATCAAGGAGTTGTTGGAGGAGGCTAGACCAGTTTGTTTCTACCATTTATTGTGAATTTGAGAAATTGTTATTGCTTCTTCTAGCAACTTTTTCATTCTTACAGAATTTGTCAATACCTCTGCAACAAATATTTAGGTTTGAGAGCTTACGGAGACAAGCTTTGCTCTTGTCGCTACAGGTTTTAAACTGTGAGTGGCTCTATACCCGACTATTTTTGTCGGGTATGATTGACGCTGATTTGAAAGCTGTGTTAGTATCAGCCAGACGGTCGTAAAATCAGAGGAATACCAATGACACAGGCAACTGTAACCCCAACCCAATCATCTTCAGCAACATTTACACATTTGGAATCGAAAGAAGGAGGCGTGAAATATCCCCTCGAAGCTTTGCACGTTTGTGAAGAAACCTTCGCTCCTTTGGAAGTAAAGTATGACTATGACAAGATTCGCGCTCAAGTGAGTCGAGAAAGCATCGAAGCAGGTCCTAACTCAATTTGGCGTTATCGTTCTTTTCTTCCTGTCGCTACAGATAATGTGATTGATGTGGGTACAGGGATGACACCCCTGGTTAAATCAAATCGTTTAGCCAAACGCCTCGGTCTCAAAAATCTTTATATCAAAAACGATGCGGTTAATATGCCCACTCTTAGTTTCAAGGATAGAGTGGTATCCGTTGCCTTAAGTCGTGCTAGAGAACTCGGATTTACGACTGTATCTTGTGCTAGTACCGGTAACTTAGCTAATTCTACCGCCGCGATCGCAGCTTATGCAGGTTTAGATTGTTGCGTCTTTATTCCCGCTGATTTAGAAGCAGGAAAAATCCTCGGAACTCTCGTTTATAATCCCACCTTAATGGCAGTCAAAGGCAACTACGATCAAGTTAATCGCCTTTGTTCAGAAGTTGCTAACTCCTACGGTTGGGGCTTTGTCAACATTAACCTACGCCCCTACTATTCAGAAGGGTCTAAAACATTAGGTTTCGAGGTTGCGGAACAACTCGGTTGGAAACTCCCTGACCATATTGTTGCACCATGCGCCTCTGGTTCACTCTACACCAAGATTCGTAAAGGCTTTGAAGAATTTGTCAAAGTTGGCTTAGTCGAAGGAAAAGATGTTAAATATAGTGGGGCGCAAGCAGAAGGTTGTTCTCCTATCGCTCAAGCCTTCAAAGAAGGACGGGATTTTGTAACTCCTGTTAAACCCAACACCATTGCTAAATCTATTGCAATTGGTAATCCTGCTGATGGCTGTTACGCCTTAGAAACAGCGAGACAGACTGGGGGGACTATCGAATCTGTCACCGATGCGGAAATCATTGAAGGCATGAAACTCCTCGCTGAAACTGAAGGCATCTTTACTGAAACCGCTGGCGGAACTACGATTGCAGTCCTCAAAAAACTGGTAGAAGCGGGTAAAATTGACCCAGAGGAAACCACCGTTGCTTATATCACTGGTAATGGCTTGAAAACTCAAGAATCCATCCAAGGTTATATCGGTGAACCCCTCACAATTGAAGCAAAACTAGATAGCTTTGAGCGAGCCTTAGAACGATCGCGCACTCTAGACCGCTTAGAATGGCAACAAGTTTTGGTATAATCTTTACGCTCCTTTTATCCTACAATTCCTAAATTTCAATTTGCTATGGCTGTTAAAGTTTTAGTTCCAACCGCGCTACAAAAGTTTACCAACAACGAAGCTACTATTGATGCTCAAGGTGGTAACATTGATGAGTTATTTGAGTCCCTAGAGAGTAGCTACCCTGGTATCAAAGCGAGACTCTGCGATGAAACTGGTAAACCCCGTCGCTTTCTCAATCTTTATGTAAATAACGAAGATATCCGCTTCTTAGAAGGCAGTGAGACTAAACTCAATGATGGGGATGAGGTGAGTATTGTTCCTGCGGTTGCTGGAGGCTGATATCCTCTTGGGGTAAGAGAAAAGGGCTTAAAATCAAGCCCTTATTCAAAGATTGCAGGTCTCGAAGATTAGTCTTCTTTGCTCAGTTATATCTTCTGTAGCATGACGATAAGACTAAATTTGAATAGAATTTTAAAGTATATAGTTATATTGAGCAATGACTGAAGAACAGAAGAACCCGAATATAGAAGCGACACCCCAACCCCCCGATAATTCCAACGCTGGTGAATCAAAGACACCAGAAGTATCTAAACAAGAAGCTCCGAGTCGCGATGAACCTCGAGCGACAGCAAGTAAGCCAGCTAAAGAGCCGAATCATGACCAATCAGGGGATACCAGTGTAGAGAAAGAGAAGAAACCTGCTGCGAAAAAGCCTGCTGCTAAGGCTAAACCCCCAAAACCAGAGGATAAGCCTTTTCCTGAGTTTATTGAACAAGAATATATTCCCACCCTCGAAAAAGCTTTGCAGAAAGAAGGAATTGAGGATCTAGAATTGGAGTTTGCTCAGAAAAAGCTCCCTGCTGCTTTCGCTCAAAAAGATGAATGTTGGCAAGTTATGGGGAATTGGAAAAAAGGACAACGAAAATTTAATATCTACTTCTTAGAAGCAGATATTAAAGGTCAAAAAGCGTTTTCTGCTGCAACGGATGCTTCTGAAGCAAGTACCCTAGAATCTTTTATGATTGATGAGCGTCGTGTCACTTTAGACTTATTGATACTTTATACCTTGCAAAGATTGAATGCCCAAAAGTGGCTAACCAGAAATTAAAATTCTCTGTGTTGTCAATCAAGATGGATTATCCTCCTTGATTAACCTCTGACCTTTCACGCCACATTAAATAGTAGGGCAGATTATCCTACTGATTAAAGTGGCTTTTTAAGCTTGGGGTCAAAAAGATATTATTTTCTTTCTAAGATCTTAGAGTAAAGCAGGAATTATTATTCTCCTGCTGGTTCTTCCATCATACCCTCGTCTTCTTCCATCATACCCTCAGAGTCTAGGGGTTCTTGTAGTTCTATCTCTTCAGGTTCGTCTGTTGTATCACAGCCAATCATTAAGGGAGTAAAAAGTCCTAGAACGAGTAGTAAGCCTAAAAGTGGTGTTTTCATAGTATTCTCCTTGAGATTTGAAAAAAAGGCTTGTTTGAATTCACAAGACCGTATGATACGATAACACAAATTCTTTTAAAAATATATAGCTGAGATAAAGAATTTTTGTTTCGGATTTTTCTCGAAGATTTTGGACAGAGCAAAATTAATTATAGCAGTGCTAGATCTTCCAGCCCGCTTTAATCAATTTATTCTTCTTCTCCAAGCCCTTCTTCTCCAAATCCTTCTTCTCCAAATCCTTCTTCTTCAAATCCTTCTTCTTCAAATCCTTCTTCTTGATCTTCCCCAAATTCGGCAGTGTCACAACCAGTCATCAAAGGCATAACAAGCCCTAGAACTATTAATAAGCCTAAAAATGTTTTTTTCATATTATTCTCCTTAAAACTCAAAAAAGATTTAGCGTAATTAGCAAGACCACGTAACAATTTAACATAGATAAAAACAAGAATCCTATACCAGAAGAGAGAGTATTTTTTTACACTCGTTTTTACCAGGAGAGATAGTATTTGTCAAAAAATAGTTACAAATATTTAAAATATAGAAATAAATATTTAATTTTACAACTCCAAACCAATGCAAACTCTTCGACCTGAACAACGAACTAAGCTTGATATCAGCAGCGACACTAGCTTTTATGCTTCTCCTCGCTTTGTCACCCATGTTGATGAATCCTTCCTTGAGCAACTAACAAATCTTTATCAAGAAAGGCTGCGACCTCACACCCGTATCTTTGACATGATGAGTAGTTGGGTGTCTCATCTCCCTGAAATGGAATTTGAGCATGTAGAAGGACATGGAATGAATTCAGAAGAGTTAGAACGTAATCCTTGTTTAGATCATTATTTTGTCCACGATTTGAATGATAAGCCTAGTTTTCCCCTTGAAGACAACGATTTTGATGCGGTGCTTAATACGGTATCGGTGCAATATTTACAATATCCTGAAGCGATTTTTAGTGAGATACACCGTATTTTGAAGCCTGGGGGAATAGCGATTATTAGCTTCTCTAATCGGATGTTTTATCAAAAAGCGATTACTGCTTGGCGTGAGGGTTCTGAGACAGAACGAGTTGAGTTAGTGAAAGGATATTTCCAGGCTGTTCCTGGGTTTAGTTCGCCAGAAGTGATCGTAAATACGCCTAATATAGCTAGTTTCTTACAAATGCTTGGTATTCCTGGTGCTGATCCTTTTTATGCGGTGATTGCTCAAAAAGAGGAGGCTTAATTAAGCATGGGTCGGTATTTCTTCTCTAGTTGCAATTTGTAAATCTGTCAAAATGTTAAATAGTTAACAACTAGCAGAATGCAAGCAAGATTAAATACTATTACGCCTTTTTTAATCGGAGGCTCTATTTTGACTTTAGTTTCCTCTGTCCAAGCTCAAGAACAGTCTTTGAAAGTTGTTTATCCGCCACAAGAACACAAAACTACGGCGGAGCAAATTTTCTTTATTGGTACTGCACCTTCAAGGGGAGAGGTATTGATTAATGGTGAACCGATTAATCGCAGTTCTGGGGGACATTTCGCCCCTAGTTTACCTTTAGAAATAGGGGAAAATCAGTTTCAAATTCGTCATGAGGAGGAGACTATTTCTTTTACGATAACACGGGTTGCCAATACTCCTGCTATTTCTACAGGGGTTGATTTTGCTGCTGATTCCCTAAGTCCAACTAGCCGTATTTCTCGTTTATCGGGAGAGTCTATCTGTTTTAGTGCTGTTGCGCCTACTAATGCTGAGGTTTCGGTGCTTTTACAGAATGAAGTCATCCCCCTTACGGTTCAGGATGTGGCGATACTCCCTCCTAATTCCGCTTTATTAACCTTTGCAAATGAATCGGTGGCGACAGCGAGTAAATATCAGGGTTGCACAAGTTTAACTGAACCAGGAAACTATGGGACTCCTAGATTTCGATTGAGGGCGGAGGGTCAGGAGGTTACTCAATCTAGTTCGGGGGAAATTGCGATTCTTGCGGATAAGGAAATTAAAACGATCGCGGTGACAGCAAGGGAAGGGGTGGCGAGAACAGGACCAGGGACGAATTATTCCCGTCTAACTCCTTTACCACAAGGGACAAGGGCGAGGGTGACGGGGAGAGAAGGGGATTATTTACGCTTAGATTATGGGGGCTGGATTCGGGCTGAGGAAACGGAAACTCTTGCGGGGTCTTTCCCTGAAAGTAGTGTCATTCGCAGTCTTAGTTCTCGGGAAGTTCCTGGGGCGACTGAGGTAGTCTTTCCGCTTCAAACTGCTGTTCCGATTAGTATTCGCCAGGATGATCAAGATTTTACTCTCACTTTACATAATTTGGTAGCGCAAACGGACACAATTTTTATCGGGACAAGTCCAGTTATTAAACGCTTAGATTGGCGACAAGTTAGCCCGACAACGGTAGAGTATAAGTTTAAAATTCGTTCTCCACAGCAGTGGGGTTATGATCTTCGTTATGAAGGGAATAATTTAATTCTTGCTTTGCATCATCCTCCTGAAGTGCTATCTGGACAGTCTTTAGCTGGGGTGGAAATTTTACTTGATCCAGGTCATGGTGGCGAGGAATTAGGGGCTAGAGGTCCGACGGGACTCCCTGAGAAAACCCCAAATTTGCAGGTGTCTCTGCTTTTACAAAAGGAGTTATTAGCACGGGGGGCGACGGTATATATGACAAGAGAAACGGATCAGGATGTGTCTTTGCGCGATCGCGTGGATCAAATTGCAGAAATTAGTCCAGATCTTGCTATCTCTATTCACTATAATGCTTTACCCGATGGTGGGGATGCGGAAAATACCGCTGGGATAGGTGCATTTTGGTATCATCCTCAAGCCCATAGTTTGGCTGAGTTTCTTCATGATTATCTTGTGCAAAAGTTAGATCGTCCCTCCTATGGAGTATTTTGGAACAATTTAGCTTTGACTCGACCCCATGCTGCCCCTTCGGTATTATTAGAACTAGGGTTTATGATTAATCCAGAGGAGTTTGAATGGATTGTTAATCCTGATTCTCAGATCGAACTGAGTAGCGCGATCGCGGATAGTATTGTGGAATGGGTAGCAAGACAAACTACAAAAGAGGATGAGAGATAAATGAGGAATGACGCACTTATTAGCATCAGACGACCTTTTTGCGGTCGAACCTCCCCTAAAGGGGGGACAACTCAAAGAAAGATTACAGTTTCTAATTCACGCAGCAAACCCGATTGCTCCTTTTTTAGCCCATAGAGTTGAAGAAATTTATCGCGGGGTTCGGGATGTTAAGCCAGGTTCTTTGGTGGCGAAAAGGGTGCTGAGTGCTTTTTTGCTGCAATTTATTAGTGATGCGACGGTATGGCTGAGTCTTGAAAGTGTGACAAAGACTGAGCGAGAAAAATATTTGGCGGAAATGAATCCGACAGAACGCTATTGGTATGAAACCTTATTTCCTAAGTGGCTACAGGAGAATGATGAAAAATTCTACACTTGGAAACAGAAAATTAGGCAAGGTGTATTTACTGCCTCAGATACTGATATCATTCAAGTAATGGCAAATGGAATTCTCAATCAAGAAGGAGCATTTTTACAACGTTATGTTGCAGACTTGTCTATGGCAACAGATTTAGTGGTAAGCCGTCATTCAAAACAACCTCTTTGTGTTCAAATAACTAGCCTTAGTCCTGAATATATCGAGGAGAAATATCGCAGGTGGAAACGGACTTTGCTGCTATGGAAGATAGACAGAGGTTTGTTTATCAGTTACAATCCAAGTAGTGAGGGATATGTTAATCGAATCGTCAATTTAGCTCTTTACAATAGCGATAACCTTGCAAGTGGTAATTACCTAAAATACTGTTTTTAAAACTGATAGAAATTACAATTTAGCATTCATGGTAACAAAAAAAGAAGTTCCAGTAAGAGAGAGGGACACTACTGTTTCCCAAGCCTTAGCATACGCACGAATAATGCAGGAAAACTGGTTAGAATGTGGACTAAATTTTGTTGATTTATATATCGAAGATACCTCAGAGGAGAATCAGCAGGATGATGATCAAGAAAGTAAACTAATTGCATCTATTGAAAGATTTCTTTTGGGAAATGATCCGATTGCTTTAGTAGTTCGTAATTTGATTCATCCGTTAGAAAATAGCCCAAATTTTAAAAACGCGATCGCGAGAAAATTAGCCCATTCCTTAGCTATTCAGAGAGAGGATAATCAACGTTTATATGAGGTTAAAACTGTTCTCGTGGATTGCGTGGCGAGAAAAGACAAAGAAAATCAGATCGAAGTAAATTTGTTAGAATTAGCGATCGCGCTTATGCAAAAGATCGAAGCAATTAAGATTCAAGAAAATTCCTCAACTGAAGCATAATAATAATAGCTGGATTTATCGACTAGAGAATATATGGGGCGTTTTAGGTAAATGATGATTTCTCGCTGGATTAAAGCAACACTTTTGGGACTGTTAAGCGCGATCGCGCTTTCTTCTTGTCAAGGTATAATTCAAGCACAAACCACAGAAGTACCGCAAATCGTTCAGGGTATTCTCAGTGACCCCAAGACCTTTAATTACGCCCTTAACCAAGAATCTCCAAATATTTTTGGTTTAACCTACGCAGGGTTAGTCTTGGAAAATCCGCTGACGGGGGAAATTGAACCAGAATTAGCCGAGTCTTGGGAAATAGCTGATGATAACCTTTCTATTACCTTCACCCTGCGAGACGGACTAAAATGGTCTGATGGCGAACCCCTCACCGTTGACGATGTTATTTTCACATACAGAGACATCTATCTAAATGATGAGATTCCCACAGATGCGCGGGATATTTTGAGAGTGGGGGAAGCCAGGGGACTACCAACAATAGAGAAAGTAGATGAGAAACGGATAAGATTTACTGTTCCTGAACCCTTCGCGCCCTTCCTCGGTACAACTAGCTTACCAATTTTACCGGCTCATGTCCTTAGAGAGTCTGTGGAAACCAAAGATTCTGGCGGTCAACCACTATTTTTAAGGAAGTGGGGGGTAGATACTCCAACGGAAGAAATTATTGGTAATGGTGCTTATAAGTTAGCAGGTTATTCAACCAGTCAGCGAGTTATCTATGAACGTAATCCTTATTACTGGAAATATCAACAAGAAGCAGCAAACGAAATAGAAGGAGAACCGATTGAACGGATAATTTGGCAAGTGGTAGAATCTCAAGATACTTCCTTATTGCAATTTCGTTCTGGTGGTTTAGATTCGATTTCTGTTTCTCCAGAATATTTTTCCTTACTAAAGCAAGAAGAAAGCCGTAGCAACTTTAAAATCTATAATGGGGGACCCGCTTATGGAACAACCTTTCTGGGTTTTAATCTCAATAAAGCTAGTCGCAATGGACAACCCCTCGTTGACCCGATTAAGTCCCGTTGGTTCAATAACCTGAACTTTAGAAAAGCAATCGCCTATGGTATTGACCGTCAGAAGATGATTGATAATACCTTTCGCGGTTTAGGTGAAGCGCAAAACTCGCCTATTTCTCGCCAGTCTCCCTTTTTCTGGGATGGGGTAGAAGGCTATGATTATAACCCTGATAAAGCGAGGGAATTACTTACTGAAGCAGGATTTCAGTACAATTCCGCAGGACAGCTTCTTGATGAGGACGGGAATCGAGTCCGCTTTACCCTACTTACCAATGCGGGAAATAAGACGAGAGAAGCAATGGGGGCGCAGATTAAACAGGATTTGAGTCAAATTGGGATTCAAGTTGATTTTAACGCGATCGCGTTTAGTGTTTTAGTTGATAAACTATCTAATAGCTTAGATTGGGATGCCCATATTCTCGGATTTACAGGGGGAAATGAACCCAACGGTGGGGCTAATCTCTGGAATACGGAAGGAGGCTTACATTTTTTTAATCAACAACCTCCCCCTGGAGAAACACCTCTAGAAGGAAGGGAAGTCGCGGATTGGGAACAGGAAATTAGTGATCTTTATGTCGATGCAGCCAGCGAATTAGACCTAGAAAAGCGCAAGGAAATCTATGCAGACATTCAACGGATTACTCAAGATAACCTTCCCTTAGTCTTTCTTGTTAATCCTTTATCATTATCTGCGGTGCGCGATCGCGTTCAAGGTGTAGAATATTCAGCATTAGGGGGTGCATTCTGGAATACTGACCAATTAAGAGTTACTCCTTGAAGTAATTTAATTTACTCAGAATCAAGAATTTCCACAATTCCCGTCTGACCATTAATGTGAATACGTTGACCATCCTTGAATATCTCAGTCGCATGAGGAATATCCATAATTGCAGGGATACCATATTCCCGTGCGACAATAGCACCATGAGATAGTTTACCACCCACTTCCGAAATTAGTCCCCCAGCTTGAGAAAGGATAGGCGACCAACCCGAATCTGTATAAGGGACAACTAAAATAGTATTAGGGTTAATCTCACCTAAATTGTGGAAATTGCGAATAACCCTCACCACTGCGGTGATTTCCCCAGAACTAGCAGGAATGCCTTTTAAGTAGCGATGATGAGGAATTTGGCTGGGAATGGTGAAAGCGGAAAGAGTCGCATCTCCATAGACCACAGGGGGGATTCTTTTCAGGGCTTGGTTTTTTTCAAAGCGCGATCGGCGTTCTTGGATTAAATTTGTTATGTTATCAGTATTATCTACATCAGTCATCAAATCCTCAATTTCTGAAAACTGGAGAAAGAAAATATCCTCTGTTTCTGCTAATATACCCCTCTCAATCCAGCTTGTTTCTAAAGCAACAAAACTCCAACGTAAATAAGCAAGAAGTTGAGAATAAATCTCTGTCACTTGTCCTTTCAAATTCAAACGTTTCTGTATCAATTTTACTCGCCAGCTACCTTGGTCTACTTTCTGATTAGGTGGGGCTAATTGCAATCGTCTTGCTTTATAAAAAAGGCATTGGGCGAATAGTTCCCTAACAGGACGAGGCTTTTCTTTCCAGCGAGGTACAGCAATATCAGTCGCAACTTCACCCAAATAACCGTACTTTTCTAACCATTGGTTAAATTGTTCGAGAATACTTTCTCCATCGGACATATCCGCTAAAGCAGCGAAGAGTGAAGGACCACTATGTTCACTCAAATGTTCAATTTGGACAAGGTTACGAGTTTCCGCAGCAAGTTGGGCGAGAGACTGTAAAGCTGCGACTTCAGGAGTTACAGAATTATCTAATTCAGTTTCCTCAATTTTGAATATGCCTTGACGTACTGCTAAACTCAAAGGCGCGAAAATACTATAATAGGTTGCTTGTTTTAAGCTTGCTAAAATCCTCTCAATTCGGTCAAATAGTTGTTCAGGATTAAGTTCGTCAGCAGGTTGTTCCGAGAGTAAATCTAGTATTGGGGCAAAATTATGTTGATAGTCAGAGTCGAAGTCCTCATCTAAACGCCATTCTCGTTGTAAAAGCTTTAGCAGTCCTGGAATATTGCGGAGGGTAGATATTAAGGGCGGTTTACTGAATTTTGCCCCACGAGTAAGAAATTCCAAACTTTCGGGAGGTAGTCCCATCCGCAGAAAGATGTTTCCAATGAGGGTGGCGTTAAAGTAGGCGTGGGAGTAGTGAAGAGTCGCTGTTTTTTCAAAATCTAATCCTTGGGCGCGATTTCCTAAAACTATAGTGAAGATATCACCCCAAACCCCACAAGTCAGAGGACGATTAATTGACCAAGTGAGGGGACGAATTGCGCCAGGAATAACTTCCGCAGCGATTTTCCTTGTCCAGATTGGTTGCAGATTAGTAATCGGTCGCCCTTGCAATATCCAAACCTGTTCCCCATCGTAAGTCCATTCTATATCTTGGGGAATGCCATGATAACGATTTTCGAGATCACGGGTGAGAAGGGCTACTTCGCTAATGATTCCAGGGGGGATATCTCCTTCTCCGACCATTACAACCTCTTCGTTATCTACTGTGGGAATATAAACTTGGTATGCTTGGGGATTTACTTGTCCAGAAACTACTTGACTCGCCCCCCCAGGTAAGGCTTCAATGACAACTGCTTCTTGGTCTTCTTGGAGAGGGTCACGGCTAAAAGCAACACCAGATACTACTCCTGGAACTTGCTGTTGAACTAAAACCGCCATCGGGCTATCTTCAACTTTTTTATCCCGTCGATATCGTACCGCCCCAGGGCGATTATAGGAAGCAAAACATTCTGTTATCGCGGATTCTAGGGCTTCTGGGCTAGTGATGTTGGGTATGGATATGTATTGACCCGCAGCGGAAGTTGTTTCGCTATCCTCCCCCACAGCAGAGGAACGAACAATTAGGGGGTTATTGGGACTCGGAGAGAGTGATTTAACCAAAGAAAGAGAATCATCCCCTGCTTTGAGAACCCAACCTGTCGGGACAGGAAAGCCCCAGGCTTTTAGTTGCGAGAGGTTATAGGCTTTTTGCCCAACTTCAGAAACATCGAGGGTGGAGTCTAAAGATATCACTTGCTGACCTTGGAAAAAACGAAACAGGGATTGAGAATTGACATTACTTTCACTGGCTTCTAAATCGAGGTCGTCGGGGATTTTTTGATAAATTGTAAAGAGAGTTGCCGAAAGCGCGATCGCGCCTCCAACATATTCTAAGTTATTAGGATGGCGTAGAGCTAATATTAATCCCAATAAAAATAGGGCTAAAAGGCGACCAGTTTGGCGATTACGAAAAATAGTAAAGCCAACCCCTGCAAAAAGAAAGACTAAACCCGCAGTAATGGGGTCATGAACAACTATACCCCAAACCACATTAGTCGTTCCTGCGCCCCTTCCCAACCAATAGCGTCCCATTACCAAAGCAATCAGAGATATTAACTCCCATACTGGCTGTTCAGGGAAAAATGCCCTCGCAATCAGTACCGAAATAATCCCCTTACTCGCCTCAGAAACAACAGCTAAAATTCCAGTAAGCTTACCCCCATGATAAAAAGCAGCAGAAACAGAAATATTACCCGTTCCCAACTGAGAAAGGCGTTTGCGAGAAACTGCATAGGTAATCCACTCAATTAAAGGTAATCCACCCAGAATTGGACAGATGATAAAAATAATTAAACTTCCCCAAACCTGGTTGAGACTCATTCTTCACTTTAGCCCAATTAATGAATATAATCCTGTAAAGCCTTTACCTCCAAAGGATGAGTTTGTAATGTACGGATTGCTTGTACCGTTGCTCTTGCCCCTGCTAGAGTGGTAATAATGGGGATTTTGTAAGCGAGGGAAGCACGACGAATCTTACGTCCATCACTACGGGCTTCTTCCCCAGAAGGAGTATTAACAATCAGTTGAATTTGCTTATTTTTAATTGCATCGAGAACATGGGGACGACCTTCATGGAGTTTGAGGACTAATTCTACTTCCAATCCTTCCGCTTCAAGAACTTTTTGTGTTCCCTCTGTAGCAATAATTTGAAAGCCTAAATCAATAAAATCCTTGACAATTGGGACAACTAAGGGTTTATCTCGGTTGTTCGTGGAAACGAAGACAGTTCCTTTTAAAGGTAAACGCTGTCCCGCCCCTAATTCCGCTTTTGCAAAAGCTTTGCCAAAATCGACATCAATCCCCATTACTTCCCCCGTGGAACGCATTTCAGGACCTAAAATCGTATCCGTACCAGCAAATTTATCAAAGGGTAAAACCGCTTCTTTTACCGCCATATGTCGCGGTTGAGGTTCTTTGGTAAAGCCTAACTCCTCTAAAGATTTACCAGACATAACCCGAGAAGCGTGTCCAGCGAGGGGAACACCTGTGGCTTTCGAGACAAAAGGAACTGTACGGGAAGCGCGAGGATTGGCTTCTAAAATATACACCGTTTCCCCTTGTACTGCGTATTGGATATTCATTAAACCAATAACTTTTAACGCTTTCGCTAGTTGATGAGTTGCGGTACGAATTGTGGCTAAAACTGTCTCTGATAAAGAAGTGTGGGGAAGAGAACAGGCAGAATCGCCAGAATGGATACCAGCTTGTTCAATATGCTCCATAATACCACCGATGACCACATTGCCTCCATGATCCGCGATCGCGTCCACATCCACTTCTACTGCATTTTCGAGAAACTTATCAATGAGAATTGGGTGTTCTGGTTCAACTTCCACCGCAAAGGTCATATAGTGTTCTAATTCTGTATCACTATAAACAATCTCCATCGCCCGACCCCCCAGAACGTAGGAAGGACGCACAACTGCTGGATAACCAATGCGATTTGCCACTTTCAAGGCTGCTGCATAGCTACGGGCAAGCCCATTGGGAGGCTGTTTAATATCCAGTTCATTGAGAATTTTTTCAAACCGTTCACGGTCTTCTGCGATGTCAATCGAATCGGGAGAAGTTCCCCAAATCTTGGTCGGGAGGTCTTTCGCGAGAGGGCTATTGAGGAATTTTTCGAGGGGAACGGCTAATTTTAAAGGAGTTTGACCACCAAATTGAATAATAATTCCTTCTGGCTGTTCTGCTTCAATTATATTGAGAACATCTTCTTGGGTAAGGGGTTCAAAATATAAACGGTCACTGGTGTCATAGTCGGTGGAAACTGTTTCTGGATTCGAGTTGACCATGATAGTTTCAAAACCATCATCTCGCAACGCATAGGAAGCATGACAACAACAGTAATCAAATTCAATTCCTTGTCCAATTCGGTTTGGACCTCCCCCTAAAATCATCACCTTGCGTTTATCGGTGGGAGTAACTTCCGAGTCTCCTTTCTCATAGGTGGAATAGTAATAAGGCGTATAAGCTTCAAACTCCGCAGCGCAAGTATCGACTACCTTATAAACTGGTATTACTCCCAACTCCTTCCGATACGCCCTAACTTGAGTCTCATCGGTTTTATTACTATAAGCGATTTGCCGATCACTAAACCCTTGTTGCTTAATGTGCCACATTTGGTCTGTGGTAATCTCCTTGAGGGGAGTATTTTTTAGCAATCTTTCTGTTTCTAGCAATTCTTGCATCTTATCGAGAAACCAGAGGTCAATGCCTGTAAGATCATAAATATCTTCGGTTGTTAGCCCCAACTGCATCCCGTGACGAATTGCAAAAATCCTTTCTGGGTGAGGAGTCCGTAGTCCAGACCGAACTTGAGTTAGGGTGGGAAGTTTCTCATCGCGGTCACAGCCCCAACCAGAACGCCCTGTTTCGAGGGATCTTAAGGCTTTTTGAAAAGATTCTTGGAAAGTGCGCCCAATCGCCATTGCTTCCCCCACAGACTTCATCTGCGTAGTTAAAGTCGGTTCTGAACCTGGGAATTTCTCGAAAGCAAAACGAGGTACTTTAGTGACGACATAATCAATAGTCGGTTCAAAAGATGCGGGGGTTTTTTGGGTAATATCATTGGGAATCTCATCAAGGGTATAACCTACTGCTAACTTGGCTGCAAATTTAGCAATGGGAAAACCTGTCGCCTTAGAAGCTAAAGCAGAGGAACGAGATACACGGGGATTCATCTCAATGACAATTACTTCCCCCGTATGAGGATTAACGGAGAATTGAATATTAGACCCCCCCGTTTCCACCCCAATCTCACGAATAATCTGTTTTGAATAGTCTCGCAGACGCTGATACTCCTTGTCTGTAAGGGTCTGAGCAGGGGCGACTGTGATAGAATCTCCTGTATGAACCCCCATCGGGTCAATATTTTCAATGGAACAGATAATTACGACATTATCCGCCAAGTCACGCATCACCTCTAACTCAAACTCTTTCCAGCCCAGGAGAGACTTCTCTACCAGGATTTGACCCACTGGCGACGCATCTATCCCCACTTGCGCCATTTCTTCATATTCTTCCTGGTTGTAGGCGATTCCTCCGCCACTTCCCCCCATTGTGAAAGCAGGACGAATAATTAAAGGATAAGAACCGATTTCTGTCGCAATTTTACGGGCTTCATCCATGTCGCTGACAATCCCTGAAGGACAAACAGGAACACCAATCCGCGCCATTGCTTCTTTAAATAGTTTGCGGTCTTCTGCCATTTCAATGGCTTCAAGTTTTGCGCCAATTAGTTCGACATTATATTTTGCTAATGCCCCACTTTTAGCTAAATCTACCGCAACATTTAACGCAGTTTGTCCTCCCATAGTGGGAAGTAAAGCATCAGGACGTTCTTTCGCAATAACCTTTTCAACAATATCGGGAGTGAGAGGTTCGATATAAGTTCGGTCTGCGGTTTCAGGGTCGGTCATAATCGAAGCAGGGTTAGAGTTGACTAACACAACTTCATAGCCTTCTTCTCGCAGGGCTTTACAGGCTTGTGTTCCAGAGTAGTCAAACTCACAGGCTTGTCCAATAACAATCGGACCAGAACCAAGGATTAAAATTTTATGTAGGTCTTCGCGACGGGGCATAATTTATTGATAGAAGATGAGATAATAATTATTGGTATATTGCTTAATAGGGTAGCGCGATCGCGATCTTTTAATTCACCACAACGTAAGTATTAACTTCGATGCCAAGTTGTCACACCTCCAGGCTTATCTACCAGAGTAATACCTTGAGCAGCTAATTGATCACGAACGCGATCGCTTGTAGCAAAATCCTTATTCTTTCTCGCTTCTGTCCGTTCCTGTACCAAATCCTCTATTTCCACCTCACTCAAACCTGAAGTATCTGTTTCTGCTTCTGGTTGCGCTTCCAATCCAAGTACCCTGGCTAACTCTACCAAAGTATGCCACTGCTTTTCTAGCACCATGCTTGCACTTTCCATTCTCCCCTCATGGGTAAGAAGATTACCTTCTTTGCGTAACTCCTTCGCTACTTCAAATAGAACCGCTAAACCACCAGCAAAATTAAAATCCTCATCCACTACGGTCTGAAATCGTTCAACAATTTCCGCATCTTGGCGATAAGCCCCTTCTAAATCCCATCCCAAATCCTTACCAGAAGAATAGCCAAATAGTAACCCCTCCTTCAAAGTATGCCAACCATTCATCGCCCCTTGTAAAGCTTCGTCAGCAAAATCAAGAGGCTTACGATATTGGGCTTGCAAAGTAAACATCCGCAACGCCATTGGGTCAATTTCATCTAGCAAATCGCGAATAGTCGTAAAGTTCCCCAGGGACTTCGACATCTTCTCACCCCCCACCTTAACCATGCCATTATGTAACCAATAATTTGCTAAAGGGTGTCCCGTCGCAGCTTCCGACTGGGCGATTTCATTCTCATGGTGAGGGAAAATCAAATCACTCCCCCCCACATGGATATCAATCGTTTCCCCCAAACGTTCCCGTACCATCGCTGAACACTCGATATGCCAACCAGGGCGACCCGCCCCCCAATCAGAATCCCAAGCAGGTTCTCCAGGCTTTGCACCCTTCCAGAGAGCGAAATCAGAGGGGTCTTGCTTCTTGCTTTCACCTTCTGTTTCTGTTACCCGTCCCCCTGCCCCAACTTGGGCATCTTCTAACTTCCGTCCTGAAAGTTTGCCATACTCTTTAAAACGACGTACAGAGTAATAGACATCACCATTTGCAGGATAAGCATAGCCTTTCTGTTCCAGTTCCGCGACTAAGCGTTTGATGCCGTCTAAAGTATGAGTAGCGCGAGGATAAGCATCTGCTTTGGCAACATTCAGCCGTTCCATATCCTCAAAATAGGCAGCAATAAACCGTTCTGATACATCCTCCATAGTCGTCCCTTCCCTTTGGGCGCGATTGAGGATTTTATCATCTATATCCGTAAAGTTTTGCACATATTGAACCTTATAGCCACGCCAAACCAAATAACGGCGCACCGTATCCCAAACAATACAAGTACGGGCATGACCTAAGTGGCAATAGTCATAAACCGTAATGCCACAGCAATACATTTTAACCTTGCCAGATTCGAGGGGTTCAAAAGTTTCTTTTTGGCGAGTTAGGGTATTGTAAAGCGTAATGGTCATGAAGACGTAGAGTGGTAAATAAAATGCACCCTTGATCTTATCTTAGATTGAGGCTTTCCTGTGGTAATTTTGGGAGATTAGCAGGATTTTTCATCTAAAATTGGTAGTAGCGTCAAGCAACCAACTCTGACAAAATGATCATGAATCCCTTGGTCTTAGAAATGCAATCTGCCCAACTTACTCTCAATGATGAGCAGTTTTATCGTCTCTGTAGTGCTAACCGAGATTTGAGATTAGAGCGAACCGCAACAGGAAATTTGATTATTATGCCACCAAAGGGATGGGGAACTGGTAATCGTAACGCCAGAGTTGTGCAACAGTTAGCAAATTGGGCAGATATTGATGGACAAGGTTTAGTCTTCGACTCTTCCACAGGCTTTAGATTGCCTAATGGTGCAATTCGTTCTCCTGATGCTGCGTGGCTGAAACGAGAGCGTTTAGAGGCTTTAAACCCAGAACCTGATAAGTTTCTTCCTCTCTGTCCTGATTTTGTGGTTGAATTACGTTCTGCTAATGATAATTTAGCAATGTTACAGGAAAAGATGCAGGAATATTTTACTAATGGTCTGCAACTTGGTTGGTTAATTAATCCTCAAGACAAACAAGTGGAAGTTTATCGTTTGGAACAAGAGGTTGAGGTTTTGCAATCTCCTATTTCGGTTTCTGGGGAAGGGGTTTTACCTGGATTTGTTTTGGAGTTAGAGCAAATTTTGTAAATAAAGGTTGCAATGATAAAATTGCACTAAGTTAGTTTTAGAATTCGATTATTTATATCAGAAATATGCTCTTAACCTAATAATGGCTAAAAATCTCTTATTTTTAAAATTCAAAATTCAAGAATTTGACAAGCTTTCTAAATTGCTTTGCCAGATTTTTGTCACCTCAGAAGCAGAGATCGAAAAACTTTATCAAGATATGGCTAATGATTTTAATAAAGATGATTGGCCTCCTCATTTTGCTAGGCGTGATTTTTTTCAAAGCAAAAATAGAGAGTTCCAAAAAATATGTGATCAGTCTCCAGTAATTGCTGTAGATTTACCAAGTGTTTGGGAACTAGATGATGGAATACAGAATAAGCCTACAGTGGTGATTTTGGGACAAGATTCTAAAAGTGATCAAGACTGTGAAAATATTAGAATTGGTACTCCTTATGGTCTTCATCACAAAGGATCTCGTGAGATATTAACAAGGACAAAGCATTATTTTAACATGATTGACACTTTACTTCGTTTGGGCTATAGAGTCTATTTAACAGATGTTTACAAAGCTTGGGTTTGTGATCCAAATCGTCCTTATGAAAGAGTCATATTACCAAGATCAGATCGAGAAAGATTTATTAACTTTCTGAAGTCAGAATTATATATGATGAATCCTGTTTTATTAGTAACTTGGGGTGAAGATGCTGCCAATAGCATTTCACAACTGGATCTTAATATTTTGCATCTAAAATTGCCTCATCCTAGTGGTGCAGCTAATGGTGCTTGGAGAAAATTGCTCAATCAGTCTCCTACCAATGCTAATAAGCTAGAGTATTGGAAGTCAGCTATTAGCCAATCTTTAGCCAGAGAAGCATAATCTATGAGAATGCGATATCCATAGGAACTTTATTCTCATCTTAAAAAGGTAAAGCTATCAATGATTTTTCAGTTAATCGAGCATAATAAACTTATTCCCCAGGAAAAAAGTCAGCTTTCAAAACATCCGAAACACTATAGGAACATAGACTTGGAAAAGTTTCTTCTGGTAAATCAGTTTCTCCCATTGCTAAATCTCTGCCGTTTTCATAACCTTCTCGGAAAGCTTCTTCCAAATATGACTTGAGGCTTGGATTCTCTTTAAGGAGGCGTAAGATATCACGCCTTTGTACCCGAATTGTTGCTAACCAACTACGACTACCATGAAATCCTGACTATATCAACAACCGTATGTAACCTTATTTTTGCGAATCGGTATTAGAGTAGAAGCAGAGAACGAGAGGATTTTCAATGATGGCTTTAACGATTTCAGATGAGCAGTTAGAAAATATTAACCTTCCCCCTGAAGTGCAGCAAAAGGCTTTGCAGAAAGCCAAGGAAGGATATGTCATGACCCTTTTAGAAGTTGGGGAGATTACTAGTGGTCGAGCGGGAAAGATTTTAGGTATTTCTCGCTTAGAGGTGATTGAAATTATGAAACAATGGGGAATCTCTCTTTTCGATGATTCCCAAGACTTGGAGGATTTAGCTCAAGAAGTTGAGCAGGCAGCATTAATATTAAAACAACAGACTCATTAAATGATCATCGTTTCCGATACCACGCCCATCAGCGAGTTAGCCAAAGTAAATTATCTCAATTTGCTGCCTCAGCTTTTTGGTAAGGTGGTTGTTCCCCAAGGCGTATTTGATGAGCTACAAATGGGTAAGCATCCAGCGACTCAACTGCTGCAAAACTTGTCTTGGTTAGAGGTGGTGAAGGTGAGTAATCGGCAGGTTGTTGAGGAGTTACAGGGAACGTTAAAGTTAGATTTGGGCGAGTCGGAAGCGATCGCGTTAGCTGAGGAAATGAAGGCTAGTCAGTTATTAATTGATGAGAAAGCAGCCAGGAAGGTGGCTTTAGCTAGAAACCTCCCCTTGATTGGGACAATGGGGGTTTTGCTATTGGCGAAGCGTCAAGGTCTATTGGCTAATGTGACGGCTGTTCTCGATCAGATGCGAAGTCAGGGAACAAGAATTTCAGAGCGGTTATATCTTCAAGTTCAGACCTTGGCTCAGGAGATAGAAAGCTAGTCTTTAATGAACAAAATGAGTTTTTTGGGATTTATAAAGTTGTCATTCTCGCAAGAAAAAACGCCTCATTAACAAACTCAAGGTAAGTCAATAGGGCGTTGGTTCGTTCACCTCAAATTAGGAGGTATTAAAGTAAAAGTTTACAAAAAGAAAGTTATGGTCTTTCTTCGATAACTTTATCAATCAAACCATACTCTAGGGCTTCTGGTGCGGATAAGAAGAAATCGCGATCCATATCTTTTTCAATCTTCTCAATCGTCTGACCCGTGTTAGCAGCATAGATCCCATTGAGTTGATGACGAATGCGGATGATTTCTCTCGCTTCGATTTCGATATCACTTGCTTGTCCTCTTGTTCCCCCAGATGGCTGGTGAATCATGATACGAGAGTGGGGTAAGGCTAACCGCTTCCCTTTTGTCCCTGCTGCAAGGAGGAAAGATCCCATAGATGCTGCAAGTCCTACACAGATAGTAACAACATCAGACTTGATATGCTGCATGGTGTCATAAATTGCCATGCCAGAGGTGACTACACCCCCAGGAGAGTTGATGTAGAGGAAAATATCCTTACCTGGATCTTCTGAATCTAAGTACAGCAAGACCGCAATAATTTGGTTTGCAATCTCATCATCAATATCTTTACCAAGGAAAATAATCCGTTCCCGATAGAGACGATTATAAATATCGACCCAGTCTGTATATTGTGAACCAGGCATTCGGTAAGGAACTTTAGGAACACCGATAGGCATAATGTTATACTCCGTTTATCAAAATAGGTTTATGTTCTAGGTAACTGCCGCGATCGCGCTAGGTAATTCTTTGCCTGATTCTAAGACTTTATCAATCAAACCATATTCAACAGCCTTTGCAGGAGTCAAATAGAACATCCGATCCATGTCTTTAGCAATTTTATCCACATCTTGACCTGTGTTAGCAGCAAGGATATCTAGCATCGTTTTCTTATTTGCTAAGACTTCTTTAGCACGAATTTGAATATCCGTTGCCTGTCCTTGGGCATAACTTTTAGGCTGATTGAGAATAATAGTTGCATTGGGAAGACTTGTCCGATAGCCTTTTGTCCCTGAAGAAAGTAGCATTGCAGACATACCCATCGCCATTCCTAGACAAATAGTATGTACTGGAGGTTTGATGTAGCGAATCGTATCGCAAATAGCGAACGCTTCAGTCTCAAAACCCACAGGTTCACCACCGTAGTTAGAAGTCCCTGTAGAATTGATATAAATTTTAATCGGTTTATCTGGATCGTCATACTGGAGGAAAAGCAGTTCCGCAATAATCAGTTCGGTTACAGCGGGAACTAAAGGCATTCCTAAGTAAACAATCCTCTCCTTGAGTAACATAGAAGGTAGATCAGGAGGAGGAGTTCGATAAGAAGAGTCTCCGCGATAGGGAGATTGTACAGCTTGAATAGGTAAATCCATATCTACATGACAAAAACATGATTCTGACTTGATCTTAGCTTATTGCCTCTGTAAACTCTCGGATTTCCCCCAGAAAAGAGAGAGGGGGAGGGGGAGACAAGGAGAGGGGGAGAGGGAGAGAGGTGATAAATAGTTGGTAATTGTCGGAAAAACTTCAAATTTCCCCCCAGCACCCAGGGTAAGCGCAAGAAAAATCAGGAGTCGTTCATGTTAGGCTGTGAGAGTAATAGAGGTTGTAAAACTTGCAGCATGTAGCGCGAATCCATTTCAAATAAGATAACTTGCTTTTCCCTTAACATATTACAGTTTCTTTTTTCTTGCGCTTACCCTGCCACATATTTTGGTTAGGTTGGCTATTTTTGGGCGAAATATTAACAGGCTAATTCTATTTTATCAAGATCTTGGGGTATAAAACCTCGTCCTTTTAGGACGGCATTATATGAGAGGTGCTAACATAAATATACCTCGAATTAATCAAGCTGATGAGAGTAATAGAGTTCAAGGCACAAGGAAAACCAGAACAATTCAAC
>JBBQDV010000021.1:0-24541 GCA_038320005.1 Cyanophyceae cyanobacterium | reverse complement strand
AGATGCTTTTGTCGCAGAAGCCCTAGAACCCTTACAAAATAAGCCTGTTAAAGTTTTTGTCAATGAGTCTGGTGCATCTATTTATTCAGCCAGTGAGATCGCGATCGCGGAATTTCCAGACCTAGATATTACCGTCCGAGGTGCAATTAGTATTGGTCGCCGTCTACAAGATCCCCTTGCGGAGTTAGTGAAGATTGATCCTAAATCTATTGGGGTAGGACAATATCAACATGATGTTGATCAGAAATTGCTGAAGAAGAATCTCTCAGAAACTGTAGAAAGTTGCGTTAACTATGTGGGGGTTGACCTTAATACTGCTTCCAAAGAACTGCTGATCTCTGTTTCTGGTTTAAACGCTAGGGTTGCGAATAATATTGTCGAGTATCGTCATAAAAATGGTGCATTCACCAACCGCAAGCAACTACTGAAAGTACCAAAGTTGGGCGCGAAAGCCTTTGAACAATCTGCTGGTTTCCTCCGTATTCGCCAAGGGGATAATCCTCTAGATAATACTGCTGTTCATCCTGAAAGCTATGCTGTGATTGAAAGTATTGCGAAAGATATTAATATTCCTCTTAGTGAAACCCCTAAAATTGCCCAACATCTCAAAAAGGCTGACCTAAAAAAATATCTTACTCCTACTGTCGGTGAACCCACCTTACGAGATATTATCCAAGAACTAGAGAAACCAGGACGAGATCCCCGTTCTCAATTTACCTATGCGGAATTTAAAGAGGGGGTCAACGAAATTGCAGATTTAGAAATAGGGATGACCCTAGAGGGAGTAGTCACGAATGTCGCTAACTTTGGCGCATTTGTCGATATTGGCGTACATCATGATGGCTTAGTCCATATTTCCGAACTAGCAGACCGCTTTGTTTCAGACCCCCAAGAAATTGTCAAGGTGGGAGAGGTGGTAAAGGTAAAGGTAATTGATGTTAATGAGAAGCTAAATCGCATTAGTCTTTCCATTCGTCAGGCTTCTAGATGATTCATAACAAACTTAATTAGGCTTTTTGTCAGGATGTTAATTATTAATTAGTTTGGGCTTACAATCTCAATTGAAAAACGCGATCGCGCTTTCTTCACATAATTACGTTCTTCGATTAAAGTTTCCAAAACCTTGATCCGCTTTTTGGGGTCAGGATGAGTAGCGAAAAAGGCAATATTTCTGGGCTTTTGTTGGGAAAGGCGTTGAAAAAAATCCGTAGCCCCAGCCACATGACCATAGGTTTCAGACAATAAGTCTAAGCCAAAGCGGTCTGCTGCAATTTCTTGACTTTGGGAATAGTGAGCATTAGTAATGAGAGTAATACCATCAGCGAGAAGTAACTCTAGGGTTGAGGTATCGCCAAGGAAAGACGCGATCGCGATTTTAACGAGCAACACTTTTCCTAGTTTACGGAGATGATCACGATGGTCAAAATGTCCTAATTCATGACCCAAAATCATTGTTAGTTCATTATCTGACTGGATCTGTGCGAGTAAGCCTTGATAAACTACAATCACATCCCCTGGAAGCGCGATCGCGTTTACCGTATCCTGGGGAATATACAAAACACGATAATCTCGTTGCTGATGAACAGAATTATCTAAATAGCTTTCAAGTTCGTCTAAGCGTTGATTGAGTTGAGTTTGGGTAATCGAATCATAAGCTTGCTGTTCATAAACTGGTACAACCAGCCGTCCAATTTTCTGTTCAAACCCAACGGGAATCCAACCAATCGCTATATTAATTAACCAGGAAAGCAGCATAAAAGCAACGAGAATAAGACCGCCAAAAATAGCTGCTAAAATCAGTAACTGACGATTACTAGGAGGAGGATTGCGAGAAGAATATTCCGTCATGCTTAATCATTACTTTTCACAGGTCGAAAAGGATAAAGAAAATTGAGTAATCCATGTAAACTACGAGATTGTACCCATAAACGTCCTTCGCCTTTAAAACGACAGACTAAACCTTCTCCCCCCAATATTCCAGTTCTTAGACCCCGAAAAGACAACCCTCCAATCATCTCCACGTTGTAATCAAGAGAGTCTTCAAAAGCAACAATATAGCTAGTATCAACCACATAATCCCCCGCGACAGGAATTTCCACAATCGCCCCATAGGAACTAAACCAGAATTCCCCTTCCCCTGTGACTCGAATCAAAAAGAGAGATTCACCACTAAAAAACCCCTTCACCCCTTGAAACTTCGTATCCATATCCACCGTTGGACTACAAGCCACAAACCCCGATGATTGCACCATCAAAGCGCGATTACCACCTTTTAAGCGATAATGTTGCACATCGCCTGGGACACCAGGGGAAATATATAACTGTCCCCCTTGACTATTTGCCGTAAATTCGTTAATAAACAAAGACTCGCCAGTAAACATCCGCCCGACACTTTTCATCAAACCGCCACGCATTTGTGATTTCATCGTTAGAGAAGTATCCATTGCTGCCATTGCGGAAGCTTCTACTAACATAGATTGATTAGGCTGCAAATCTAAAATTAAGGAAGCGTAAGCTGGTGAATGTTCAATTGTGAAAGCTGTTTCTTGCATGATGATAACTCCTGTATTAAGCCCGTGCTGGTAATTTTGAGCCAACAATAGACCCAAAACCCCCATTATTATGGGTTTGACAATATACCTTACCGTGACCTCGGAAATGACAAATTAACCCCTCACCCCCAAGCCAAGCCCCAAGCCAACTACCACCAGCTTTACTGATGGAAAAGTCTAAACTGCGCTCAAACGCCACAATATGACCCGTATCGACAATATATTCCCCATCCACAGGGATTTCATAAATGCCCCCAAAGGAAGTTAAGATTACTGGACCGACTCCACTTAAACTTAACCAAAAGATAGCCTCTCCAGAGAATAAAGATTTAAAGCCTTGAAAGCCAAGGTCAATATCTACGCCATCATCACTAGCTAAATAAGAACCTGCTTGTACTACCAACTCTTTACCCTGCATAGGATATACTAGCAAGTCACCCATCAATTTTGGGGCGAGAAATACTTCTCCGCTATCGGTAGGTGAGCGAAATACACTCAAAAAAAGGGATTCTTGTGCCAACATCCGCTTCAATCCCCCCATAATGCCCCCTCCCTTACCTTGGCGGAGAGTGGTGCTAGTGTTGATATAGCCACTCATAGCAATCATCGCCCCAGCTTGAGCAATTAATTCTTCTCCTGCGCCGAGACGGATATGCGCGATCGCGCTATCGGGTTTATGTAATAATTCAATATCCATAATAATATTTAGTTACGAATTTTAGGACGGAGATAATCAACTAAACCGTTAACACTGCGCGATTGCAGATAAATTTTGCCATTTCCCTGAAGGCGGTTAATAATTCCTTCTCCTGATGTCAATGAACCCAGAAGCCCCCCTGATAAACCGAGTTTCATCTTAATTGAGGGATCATAAGCGACAAGGTGAGAGTTATCAACGATAAATTCCCCCTTAACTTGTTTTTCAGAAATACCACCATAAGCCCCAAAAAACACACGCCCTTTCCCACTCAGTTGCAGTTTAAACAGTCCTTCCCCTGCAAAGAAACTAGCAAAACCTGCCCAACGCACCCCCATCTTGACACCAGCAGTATGAGCAATATAAGCTCCAGGTTGGAAACAAATCGCCCCTTGGGTTAAATCAATGCGTTCAATATCCCCGATAATACCTTGGCTGAAGACAACAGTAAGAGGTCGGTTCGTCTCATTTTTAAAGATATTAACGAAAAGAGACTCTCCCCCTAAAAACTTACGCAATAAGGCTGGAAAGAAGCCTCCTGAAAATTCAGTATTCATGGTCAGCTTACCATCCATACTGGTCATTGCCCCAGCCTCAGCGGTGATTTTCTCCCCTGGTTCTAGGCTGACAAAGATGGCTGCAAAAGCAGGTTTATAGCGGATTTCGTACTTCATTCATTTACATCCTTCCTAGCAGATTCTAACCATTTCAAGTTTTGCAGGGAATGGACAAAAAGAGAAGAGAATATTCACTTAAGTTAATTTTTCCATCCGTAGAATTTAAAATAAGAGTTAAACCTATCTAAATTTATGACTAAATTACAAACTCCCCATAGTGGCTACCATTGGAATCGAGGCAGTGGGCGTTTTTTTGAAGGTTGGTACTATCGCGTTACCCTACCCAATGAGGGGCAGACTTTTGCCTTTATGTACTCCATCGAAAATCCAACAGGGAAACAGCCTCACAGTGGCGGTGCAGCGCAAATCCTGGGAATAAATGATGAGTACCTAATTCGGACTTTCCCTAACCCGAAAACCTTTTGGGCGACAACAGAAACTTTAGGTTTAGGACATTGGGGAAAGAGTAATTCTTCCTTAACACCAAGCTATCTTGACCCCGAAGACTTTACCCATCAAGTAAAAGAGGGCTATCAAGCCACAGATAATATTAATCAAGGTTATATCCAGAATCCTAGTAACGGCGAAGATTGTCGTTGGTATTACGAGATTGAACCGATATATGGTTGGGGACATCCCCGAAAAGCCCAACAAGCCACTGCTGGCTGGTTATCTTACTTTCCCATCTTTGAACCAGGTTGGCAAATTTTACTGTCTCACGGTATAGCGAAAGGTTGGATTGAGTGGAAAGGAAAGCGTTATGAATTTGATAATGCTGTTGCTTATGGTGAGAAAAATTGGGGACGTTCTTTCCCCCAAAAATGGTTTTGGCTAAATTGTAATAGCTTTGACAATCAACCCGACTTAGCGATGACCGCAGGAGGGGGAAAACGGGAAGTATTAGGACAAATAGAATCCCCTGCATTAATTGGCTTCCATTACCAGGGGGAATTTTATGAGTTTGTCCCTTGGAATTCACAAGTTACTTGGCGCATTGAACCTTGGGGAAAATGGCAAATCCAAGCTAAAAAGGGTAATTTAACCGTAGAGTTGACGGCTACTACTAATTTACCAGGCACAAAACTACGCGCCCCCACAGATAACGGTTTACTCTTTTGCTGTCGCGATACTATGCAGGGGGAATTAACCCTGAAGTTACAACGGGAGGGTAAAACCTTACTAGAAGCGAGGAGTTCTCTCTGTGGCGTGGAAGTAGGGGGTATTCCTTGGGAAGAAGCTTGGGTTAAAAGTTAGTATGTAGGATTTACAACATATTGTTTTGAGACTCCTCCTGGGATATTGCGGGCTTGACAAACAAAAGCAGCGACTTCACCCCGATTGGCTAATTTATTGGGCTGAAGTCGGTTAGTCTGGGGGTAATTTACAATTAGATTATTTTCTAACGCGATCGCGATCGCACGATAAGCATATCTTGGAATTGAATCAACATCAAACAGAGATTGAGTTAAAGTTCTCATCGCAGCCATCTCTAACTCCAATTCCAATTCAGGAGGAGTTCCTAACGGAATTTCTGGTAAGTAATTTAAACCTGAAACCAGAGAGACTAAAACTTCAACGCGAGGAATACTTTTAGTTGGTTGGAAAGTAAGATCAGGATAACCTATCAAAAAGTTAGTTTGATAAGCATTATCAATAGCTGGTTCTGCCCAATAATTCTCAGGAACATCTAGATAGTCACTATCTGCGGTGCGTAATGTTCCCACACTCCCAAAAGCATTGCTGGTAATAGTAGCAAATTCTGCCCTAGTGACAGGGACATCAGGACGAAATAACCCATCAGGATAACCTGTTATAATTCCTTGCTGTGCTAACTGCTGAATACACAATTGCGCCCAATGTCCATGAACATCCTTAAAAGGCGATTGAGGGGATGCAGTCGCAGGTTTAACACCAGTAGCAACAAGATTAGTAAAAAGGAGAAAGATAAATGTCCCCTTACAGCCAAAAGTACGAAATAACTGCCAGAAAAATAGTTTCATGATGATTTACGAATAAATTGCCTTCATCCTTAAAATACCCTTATTTCTGTCCAATCTTTTCAAAACCCTATTCTAAATGTCAAAACAAAGCAAATAAACCCTAGCTCATTTATCTTTATTACTTATGTCTTTTTATTCTCAAACTATCTGGATTACAGGCGCATCATCAGGAATTGGCGAAGCTCTAGTATACGAATTGAGCCAACAAGGCGCGATACTCATCCTCTCTGCTCGTAATATAGAGCAATTACAGCAAGTTAAGTCTCAATGTTCCAATTCCCAACAACATCAAGTTATTCCCTTAGATTTAACCGATACTAAAAGTTTAGAATCTGCTGTCACTCAAGTTTTAAAGGGTGTGGAAAAGATTGATATTCTGATTCACTGTGGAGGTATCAGTCAACGGTCATTAGTTCAGGATACAGATTTAGCCGTAGACCGTCAAATTATGGAAACCAATTATTTTGGTACGAGTGCTTTAACAAAAGGCATTGTACCCTCAATGTTGCAACATCAATCAGGACAAATTGTTGTGATTAGTAGCGTAGTGGGTTACTTTGGTACTCTCTTCCGTTCCGCTTATGCTGCCTCTAAACACGCCTTACATGGCTTCTTTGATTCTTTACGAGCATAAGTCTATAATGCTGGAATTAGAATAACTGTAGTCTGTCCAGGGTTCATCCAAACAGATATTACCTATCGCGCCTTAACAGGAGAAGGTCAAGCCTATAGAAAGATGGATGAAGGACAATCTAAGGGGATGGATGTGGGAGATTGTGCGAAAAAGATTGTAAATGCAATAAAGCAGCAAAAAGCAGAAGTTCTTATTGGTGAAATGGAAATATGGGGAGTTTATCTTAAACGGTTTCTACCTGGTTTATTTAATCGCTTTATTCGTCAGAGTAAAGTTATTTAGATTACAGAGACAAAATAAAGATTTTTGATTCAACGTTAGACTAAGCCTGGTCGTCACCAACCAGGTATGTAGACAACACCTATCTATGAGTTTTATACTTTCTATTCCTTAGCCACTCATTTATTTCGGCATAAGTCATAGCTTTTCCAGAACCAGCTTCTACTACATCTTCTAGTGTTTCTTCCCAATGGTTGCTTTTTGCCTCACCGGAGAAATCGGGGCATTCCGTATCGTTGTTCCATTCTCTCGTTGAATTGTTTTGCGTTTTCTTTTGTAAACATGAAAGCATAAAGCTCTTCTCCTGGCGCATATGTTATCCATCCTAACCCTTGCATCCCAATTTTGTCTTCATAATAAGGAATACTTTTTTCAAAAGAGTCTAATTTTAAAATAACGCTCTGGTTGTCTCCAATGCAGTAATCTAATCCTAGTTTTATCGTGTACCACATTAACCATTGACCTACTGGAGTTACAGTTTTTTCTTGGCTAGTCTGTAAATGAGCTACATATAAAAACTCTGGTTGTTTTTCTGGGTTTCCGTCATAAGGATAAAGACCAAAGCGGATTAATCCAATCATATTCCCTTGGTAGCTGCATTTAATAATCGCCTCACAGTCGAAATCAGTCTTCTTCCAAAACTCTTTCCAGTGGCAAGTCCAGTTTACTGGATCTATAGGCGGCATATCTATTTGTTCAGCTTCTTCCAAGATGCAATATTGACAAGTTTCACTTTTTCTATCAAAAACCTTGACCTCATAAGCTGATAACTTATTTGTACTCATTAATTCATTGAAAGCTACTAAAGTTATTATGGTTAGTTTTTGAACCTTTGCCTAGAAACACATGGCTGATGTGATGCTAAAATAACAGAATTGTAAGAAATGGTTGCCGTCGCATTTTACAATTCTGTAAACTCAAGAAAAGCCTAAACTATCCCTCTTAAAGACAAAATAGAAAGAAGATTAATCCATGAAAATTAACTCTTGGCGATGAGTATGCAGGAGAGATAACTCTTTTTGAGATACTTGTTCCAGCATATAAATGAGCATTTCTGGCTGTAGCAGTGTGCCATCGTTGCTACAACTACCGATATAGCTGAGGGTGGCGGTATCTTCTTGATGTGATTCTAAGGATAAAGCAAAAACGCGATCGCGCAAATTAACTTCTTGCTTCTTCCCTGATTTTGTTGTCTTCTCCCAGATAATCTCCTCAGACTCCATCACTTTATCAATCCAGTTTTGCCAATTTTCTGCCGAGATATCAACAGAATCCACCGTAACTAAATAAGCAGCTTTCTCAATTAAACGAGTCGCAGCGAGAGATTTTACCCCTACTTCCTCAACCTCATAAACTGGTAAATCTGTGGGTAATTGAGAAATTAACCGTTCCCGAAACTCATTTAATTCAAGGGATTCAGTTAATTCAAAGTCAACGACTTCCCCCTCACTGGTTGAACCAAGAGATAACGCATTAGCAATAGAAATGCGGGGTTTAGGATGGAAACCGCCCGTATAAGAAACAGGTAAATTTGCTCGTCTTACCACCCGATCAAACAAACGTACTAAATCTAAATGAGAAATTAACGCCATTTCCCCACGTTTACCAAACTTGACGCGGAAACGTTGTTCTCTCTGTTGATTCGGGCGAAACTCGCCATCAAATTTAGGAATAGGGGGGGCTTTTTCCACCACGTTATAGCCGAAGTCAGTACCACAAATCCCACAATGGGAACAACCTTCATAAGCGCAATCGGGAACGGTAGCTGCTTCTAATGCCTTTTGTAAATCCTGTTTTAGCCATTCCTTATCAATCCCTGTATTGATATGATCCCAGGGGAGGATTGCATCGTATAGGTGGGGGGTGGGGTGAGAGGGTGATGATTCTGAATCTTGAACTCCTGACTCTGGACTCTGAAAAGCATTCCATTCACCTTGTTCCATTTGGCGATACTTCCAGCCTAAACCAGACTCCTCAATCGCCTGTTCCCAAGCCCCATAAGCCTTATCTAAGCTTTCCCACCAGGAATCCATCCCTGCGCCTAATTCCCAAGCGCGACGGACGACAGGGACAAGTCTTCTATCCCCTCTCCCGACAAAATCTTCCATTGCGGAAATACGGACATCGGTATAGTTAACCTTCACCCCTCGCAAAGTGCGAAACTCCTCTTTTAGTAATCGCTGTTTGCGCTTAAACTCAGAAGTGGAAACGGAATGCCATTGAAAAGGTGTATGGGGTTTCGGGGTGAAATTGGAAATAGTAATATTAAAGTTGAGGCGTTTTCTCCCATTTGCTTGACATTCACGACGCAACCATCGTACTGTTTCTGCAATTCCAATTACATCTGCATCGGTTTCCCCAGGTAAACCAATCATGAAATAGAGTTTAACTTTATTCCAACCCTGTTCAACGGCGATGGTAATTCCTCGTAGCAATTCCTCGTTAGTTAAGCCTTTATTCACCACATCGCGCATTCTTTGCGTTCCAGCTTCAGGGGCGAAGGTTAAGCCTGATTTCCTTGTTCCACCGATAACGTTAGCAATATCCTCGTCAAAACGATCAACTCGTTGGCTAGGTAAAGAGAGGGAAATATTATCATTTTTCAGACGATTGCGGACTTCCATTCCCACCGCAGGAAGGGAGAGGTAATCAGAACAACTTAAAGAAAGTAAAGAGAGTTCGTTATAACCTGTTTCGCGAATCCCTTTCTCAAAAGCATCAATAACTTTTTCTGGTTCAACATCTGTCGCAGGACGGGTTAACATTCCTGGTTGACAAAAACGGCAACCTCTGGTGCAACCGCGCCGAATTTCGATAGTTAGACGGTCGTGGACAGTTTCAATAAAGGGAACTAAGCCAATGGAATAAGCAGGGATGGGGGTGGCGACTCTCCGCAGTATTCGTTTCGGGACATCGGGATGGTTGGGATGGACTGAACCATCTACCGCCATATCATAGTAGCGAGGAACATAGACACCTGGGACGATGGCAAGATCTAATAATATCTCCGCTTTACTGAGTCCAGCATTTTTCCCTTCTTCAATAACTAAGCCAATTTCGGGTAGGAGTTCTTCCCCATCCCCAAAGGCGATAAAGTCAAGGAAATCTGCATAGGGTTCAGGGTTAGAGGTGGCGGTTTGTCCCCCTGCAAAGATAAAGGGATAGTCCCCTGCTTCTCTTTCTTGCCAGGTGAGGGGTATTTTGGCGAGATCGAGCATTTCGAGGATATTGGTTGCCCCTAGTTCATAGCTAAGGCTAAATCCGAGGATATCAAACTCGGTCAGGGATTTACGAGATTCGAGGGCGAAGAGGGGGGTGTTGGTGCTGCGGAGTTTGGCGGATAAATCTGGGGCTGGGAGGTAAGCGCGATCGCATAATTGACGCGGTTGGGCATTGAGGACATTGTAGAGAATAATATGTCCTAAGTTAGATGCACCCACTTCATAGACTTCTGGATAGGTGAGAACCCAGCGTACTGTTGCACTGTCCCAAGGTTTATGAACTGATCCCAATTCATTACCGAGATAGCGAGCGGGTTTATTGATCTCTGGGGTTAAAATTGTCTCGATTGCTTCTATCACTGGCAAACTTGATCCTGCTAAACAAATAGGGTGTCTCAATTCCTATGTTAGAACAGCATTTCATTTTCTATCAGCGTTACTGTCAGATAGACAAAAATTGGTTATGATAAATACTTATAGGCATAAAGATTTTGGCAAAGACGATTCAGGATAGTCAAACAATTTTCTCAATTGATTAGCATAAAAGCGTAAAGCTATGATTGCCACAAATTCGTCCTCGATTAAACTAAATGAGGACATAAACTCCTTTGTTGGGGAAGATCAAACAGAACTGATCGAAAAGTTACTATCTATTGGCACTGCTCTTTCCAGTAGCAATAACTTACAAGATTTATTAACTCTAATTCTCGCAAAAAGCAGAGAAATTACCTATAGTGATGCGGGAAGTGTTTATCTTATTAATCGACAAGAATCAGAGCCGAAACTCTACTTCAAAGTAGCTCAAAATGATTCTTTACCGAACCTCCGAGTTGAAGAATTTTCCACGCCTCTTACCCTCAAAAGTTTGGCTGGATATGTCGCAATTACAGGAGAAAGTTTAAATATTCCTGATGCTTACAATTTATCCGCAGATTTACCCTATCGCTTAGAGAGTAGGTTTGATAAAGACTTCCACTATCGCACCCGTTCTGTATTAGTGCTACCAATGCAGGATCAAGAAGGGGAAATTATTGGAGTTTTGCAGCTAATTAATCGTAAAACTCAATCTGATCTGATCGTAACTAATGAAAATGTTTTAGAAGTAACTCAGGCTTATTCAGAGTGGGAGGAAAGAGTGTTACGTTCTTTGGCTTCTCAGGCTGCAATTTCGATTGAACGCAATCAACTTCAAGATAGTATTGAAAACTTGTTTGAGGGCTTTGTTACTGCGTCTATTCAGTTGATTGAAATGCGTGACACAACTACTTCTGGACATTCAGAACGGGTTGCAGATTTGACGGTTCGCCTCGCTGAAGAAACTCATCGTGTTAATACTGGAGCTTTACGACTAATTGAATTTCGCGATCGCGAAATAAAAGAAATTCGCTATGCCTCACTTTTACACGACTTTGGCAAAGTTTGTGTTCCTGAAATAATTTTAAATAAACGTAACAAACTCTATCCTGAACAGTTAGAACTTCTCCGCCAACGTTTCAGTTTAGCCCAACGCACCTTAGAAATGGAATGCGCTCAAAAGAAATATCAATATCTCCTTGAACATTCTCACCACCGTGATTCAGATAATGAATTTTGTCCTCACTGTCAACAGGTAGAACTATTTGAGCAAGAAACACAACAATTTCAAGAACTACTCCATAATTTTCTGCTTCTCATTGAAAAACTAAATAAACCAGAGGTGATTTTAACCAAGAAATTTGAAGCCTTTTCTGAAGAGGCTTTTACTTCTCTCACCAAACTTGCTCAATATAACTATCGTGATTACGATGGTCAGATCAAGCCCCTGATTAATCCCGAAGAAATAGAACAACTCCTTGTCCCCAGGGGTAACTTAACCGTTCAAGAGCGTCAGCAAATAGAGTCTCATGTCACTTGGACTTATCAATTTCTCAAAGGTATTCCCTGGACAAAAGCACTCAAAAATGTTCCCATTATTGCCTATGGACATCATGAAAAGCTAGATGGTACAGGCTATCCTTTAAAGCTAAAAGAAGCAGAAATTCCGATTCAAAGCCAAATGATGGCGATCGCGGATATCTACGACGCTCTCACCGCCAGCGATCGCCCTTATAAAAAATCTTTATCCATAGAAATAGCCCTGAAAATTCTCCGCGAAGAAGGTACAAAAGGAAGACTCAATCCTGAGTTAGTGACCTTATTTGAACAACGCCAAGTTTTTAAAGTGCTTGGACATAGTTATGATCTTTAGGGGGAGAGAGGGTGAGGGGGTGACTAATGAATTTCCTCAATTCTCCATTCCCATTTCCCATTTCCCATTCCCCCATCCAGCTAACCTAAATAGCTTGATCTATTTCTGCTAACCCTTGCTCCGCTTCTTTACAAATTGCTTCGTGACATAAGCCATTACTAGCAAGCAGTCCACCCCATTGAGAAACATCTTCCTTATTATAAATTAGGGGAGAAAGATCAAAGCGAGTAAACCTACCTCCTGCTTCTGTCAAGATCAATTCTGGTGCTGCGATATCCCAATCTTTCGGCGCAGATTTACCCGATAGAGAAATATAAGCATCCGCATTTTGTTCCAAGATATTGACCACCTTACAACCCACGCTTCCAACGTATTTCTCCCCTTTAAAAGGAAGTCTTTCGATCAACTTATTGAAGCGTTCATCGCGGTGAGTGCGACTAGCAACTAAAGTTAAGTCTTCAATTCGACTACGGGTTGAAACTTTGATAGCTTCGGTTGTTCCATCGCGGTGTTCGACAAATGTACCCTGTCCCCTAACTGCATAATATAGTTTCTCTGCTTCAGGGACTGCGACAACTGCGACAACGGGACGTTGCTTATAGGTCAGAGCAATGTGAATAGCATACTCACCAGTTTGGTCAATAAAATCGCGAGTACCATCGAGAGGATCAACAATCCAAACCCAATCACCAGGGAGAGGTAACATCCCGACAGCTTTATAGGTTTCTTCACTCAAATAACTATAATCTTCTTCACCGAGTTCTGCTTGCAGATGTTTCAGGATATGATGATTAGCAGCAAGGTCTGCTGCGGTGACTGGTCCACCTTTTTTCTCTTCAATCTCAAGATCCCCTAAGTTAGATTCACCTCGGTAGTAAGAGCGTAAAATATCAACTGCGCCCCAAGTTACTTTGCGAGTAAGGGTTGCGAGATCTTTAAGATGTGTTTCGTCTAGTTTCACGATTTTCTATTAGTTTTAAATTGTTTAATGGAATTGTAGGAAATTAATCCTACTTTTGCTGTATATTAGGGATAATCTAGCTTAGATTCCGCTATGACCCAAGGCTAAACCTGCGACTAACATTCCTAAAACGAGGAACGGTTGCGCACTAGCTTGATACTTAACATCATTTTCTAGAGGATCGCGCAGGAAATACATATCCTGAAAGGTAATTTGAGGAATAACGAGTAAGACAAGGATTGCTGCGTAAAGGTTCTCATGAATGCTAACTAAATAACCCGCGATCGCGAATTGAAAGACATCAATCATAATCACACAGATTAAAGCTGCTGTCCCAACCCCAAACATAACAGGTAGAGAATTTAAACCAAGTTGTTTATCACCTTCCACACTTTTGAAATCGTTAACAATAGCGATTCCCAATCCAGCCATACTGTAGATCAGCGTTAAAACCACAATTGTCCAATTGAGATCGCCAAATAAAGCATGACCCGTCCACCAGGGTAAAGCAATATAACTCGCGCCTAAAGCATAGTTACCTAACCAACCATTTTGCTTAAGTTTCAAAGGAGGTGCGGAATAAATATAAGCGAGTAATGAACCCCCAATTGCGAGACAAGTAATCGTCGGAAATTCATGTCCCACCCATTGGTCTAAGAGAAATGCAACTCCCCATCCCGCAAATAGCAAAACGAGAATTTGGGTAACAACTTGAGGAACAGAAATCGCCCCAGAAGGAATCGGACGATAGGGTTCATTAATCGCGTCAATCTCTTTATCGTAAAAATCATTCACGCTTTGGGTGTAACCTGTTAACAAAGGTCCTGCGAGTAGCATACAGGTAGCAGATTTGAGAATATCCTCTGGAGTCCAACTAAATTGTCCAGAAGAAGCTGCGCCACAGACTACACCCCAGATGAGTGGAATCCAGGTAATTGGTTTCATCAGTTGGAGGCGAATTTTCCAAATCGAAGTTTCTCCAGACGCTGCTCCTTTCATTCCTAGCAATTGGCGAGCTTTGGAGTTATTATTAGTTTTTGTACTAGGTTGCGAATCGTTGGTCATTACAAATATTAGTTGAGTGCTTATCTTTATAAAGTTTACAGGGTTGTTAAATACTTGTTCGCTAGTTACTCAAGATAGAGCATTAGTACGGATCACTACCAGAAAACCGTACACACAACTCTCAAGAGATCTGTTAGATTAATAGAACGAACAATAAATCGTTCATCTGCATAATCGCAGACGGAATTAAGAAGTCTTTACAGATTCTCTGAAGGAACGCGTCTCATTCTATACCTACAACAACGAAAGAGGCGACATTAACATGAATACCAATCAAAAGAATCAAAATTCACTTTCCATTAAAAGTCAAGCTAGACTTTTGGTTAGTCAAGAACGAATTGCAAAACGCGATCGTCAATTATCCATGCGAAAACGTGCTTCTGACGAAATTGGACTCACAAAATAAGCAAGAGAAAGAGAAATGAATACTCAACAGAAAGTTAAACAAGCTCACCGCGATAATATCCTCAGAAATATTGAGCATCGGCTCGAAGTCGCTAAGAAAACGCAAAACAATTATCTAATTGAACAACTAGAAGCAGAAAAGGGTTATTACCGTAAATAACACCTGATTCAAACCCATTTTAAGGAGGAGAAGGCTAACCACCTTCTCTTTTTTTGTTTACGAAATATTTGCTAATAGTGCTTGAATAGAGACAACAGCTTCAACGCACTAAAATTTATCCTATGACATCTGAAAATAATACTTCCATCGAACATCAAAATATTCCCTCTGCTCATCAAGGACTGCACGGTTTCTTGTATAGTTCAGAAGATGAACACACCTCAAACTCCACCCCAACAACAACACTAGAACAAGACGGCTCTGAAGTAGTAGCGGTAAAAGAGTGGCAACCACTCACCAGTAAAGTTAAGATAGCAGGGGTCTATGCTGTGCTGGATCAAGATCAGCAAACCCAATATATAGGCTACTCTCGCGATATACGCAAGTCCCTAGAAGGACATCTTGCTCAACAAGGGGAGGAAACTTGTGCATTTATTCGTATTCAAACCTTTAAGTTTCCTAAACGTGACGCAATGGAAGCCCTAAAAGATGAGTGGATTGCTGCTCTAGATTATACCCCTCAAGGGAATGAAGAAGGACAAGAAGGTTGGGCAAAAACTGTTGGTGAAGCAACACGCGCCAGTATGTCAGCAGCAGACAAGGAAGCCTATGAAGAGAAAAAGCTGAAGTTACGTAAAGCAATGGCGGATAGTACCCTCATTGACGAATTAGAACAAAATGATAATGATACAGTAGCAGAACGTCATCGCAAGTTAGAAGCTGCGGTTAAAAATGATGATTGGAGTTCGGTAGTTGACTCCTGAACAACAACGTAGGGGCGCATTGCTTGCGCCCAATAAGCAATATATGCTAGTTAATCAAGCGTTGATAAACCTGAACCAACCCTTGATTATCTCCCACATTCCCAGGAAAGAGGACAACGGGTAAATTCGGGAACTGAGGATGATTTTCAGGAGTTCGCACGATTGAACAACCTGGGAGAATTTGACCCAACAAACGCGCAAATCTTAAGCCTAATCCTGTACTCAAGACATCATTAGATGTAATTCCGCCCTTGCTAATCAGAAAACCTATCTTATCGGGTAAACCTTTCACCACATCCATCAACAAAGCAGATACCTGAGTTCCAAAATCTAACCGTTCCTGTATATTCGCAAAAGTTATTTCTTCCCGACTGGTATAAATGACAGCATTCTTCTCAGACTGATAAACCCTCTCCACTTCAGCAAGAGTTTCCGTCAAGATTAGCTCTCGTTGGCTTAAGTCATCCTGTAAACGCACCACATCCACCTCGATACCTACCGCATCAGGCTCTTTAAGTAGTTCTTTTAACTGCTGAGTCGTTTTCTGGACGTGAGAACCCACCAAGACGACTCCAGGTTTATCTGTGAAGACATACTGTGCCATTTCTTCCGCAGCAACAGGCTGTTTTTCCAATTTAGCGAGGGAAGTGAGAAGACTCGCAGCACTACGAAACAAAAAGCGTTTTCCTTCTTCCGCAGCAGCGAGAACATCTGTTGCAAATTGGTCTAAGTCGGCTTGCATTTCTGCGTCAACTGCGACACACTGGTTTCCCGATAGCTGCATTAATCGCTCCTTTGTTCCTTTGCGAATATCGCTTAAAAGGAATCTCTCAACGGCTTTTTCGGGAATATTACCGCTAGTTTTCTCTTCTACATATTTAGGTAAATAGCTGTAGGAATAACCAAAAACAGAATCTTTAGCAAATTCAGTTTCATGAACTGGGGTTTCTTTCCCATTGATAAGCAGGTAATGGATACTATCACGGGTGATGCGTCCTCCTTCAAAGAAAGCAGGAGTGAGGAAATGAGCATCAAAGCCCCCTAATTCTTCAGCAATTACATCGGTTTCAACGGGATAATGTCCTCGCAAAGTAGAGTCGGAACGACTGACAACTAAAAATTCTTGAATCCCTTCTGCTTCAATTGCTATTTTGAGATTATGGCAAACTTCCTTTGTAACTGTAGCAGCTTGTTGAGGAGATAAAGCTCTGGTGTTAGTGAGAATAAACAGAATTGGTGCTTTGTCTTTTAAGCCCAAACGCAGGGTATCTACATCCCACTGCATCAATAATAAGCAACTATGAACGGTTTGAGAACCAGTAGGGTCATCGTCGAGAACAATAATTTTAGGTCGGTCAGACATAGTTAATTAATAAAATTTAATAGCTTTATTTCTTTTCAATTGATGTGTTCGGTACAAAACAATAGCGTAGGCTTCAATGACTCTTTATCAAAGCCAGAAAAACCTACGCTGTTTTACCTATGGTTAGATTGAATTGCAAGAAACCGCCTGATTAACCTATTCAGCAGTTGCGAGTTCGGTATTACCGCGACCAAAGCGACGAGTAATAGAGTTAAAGAGCATTTGACCAACGGCTTTAATGAGACTTCCTTCTAATTCTTGGAAGAGTTTCATGTTCATCCCGAAAGCATCATTGGCTTCGTCAACGATTTTATCTGCGGTAGCTTGGTCGATAGGAAGTTCATCCATCTTCTGACGATATTCGACTTTAAAGGCTTTCTCGTCGGGAATGGCTTCAAACTCATAAAAAGCAGTTCCTTCACCGTTAGAGAGGTTCATACCCCGTTGAGCGATGTTTTTCAGGATTTGTCCTCCAGATAAATCACCCAGGTAACGGGTATAGGCGTGACCGACTAAAAGTTCGGGTTCTTTGGCGGAAACTTCCCGAATCCGCGCCACATATTGTTGGGTTGCGGAGGAAGGAGCAATTGTTTCGCGCCAGTTGTTACCGAAGTAATACTGTAAGTCTTGTTCGAGGCTTTCTTGACGATTGAGTTCAGTGTAATAAATTTTGGAAATGACAGGATTATCTAGATGTTTGCGCATTTCTTCTTCCATCGCACAGTAAACGAAGTAGAAGTTAGCAACGAGTTTACGATAGGATTCTTTCTCTACTACCCCTTTGAGGAAGCAGCGCACAAAACCAACGTTTTCCGCCATGGTGTGAGATTTTTTTGTGCCTTCTTTCAATTGGATCGCGAGATTAACACTCATACAAAATTCCTTATTCTATGATAATACGACAAAAATGTTTGTTTTTTTTATACATGCCTAACTTGCTAGATTAAACCGATTTGATGAGAAGTGCTATTAAGAATCTTTACAAGTGGGGACGCTTGAGAAGTTATTTAATGAAAGTGGTAATAACTTTTTCTATCTGTCGGTAGTTGTAGCGCGATCGCGCAATCCCTAAAATGAAGTTACATAAATCAATAATATAACTACTATGGTTGAAGCTACTGTGAAAAACTCTGCCCAAAAAGGAGATGTTAGCGCGATCGCGTTGCTCCTCCAAGATTGGTTACAATCCTATAATCTCACGGCTACGGTTAAAGCAAAAGAAGATATCCTGCAAATTTCTCTCATCGCCAGCACTCCCCCAAAAGCTAACATCTATATCCCACTCCTGAAAAATAAATTTCACGAACTTAATCCCCAAGGATACAAACTGGTCAAAGTCTGTGGAAAAGATCAAGAAGACGACTTCTCAAACTGGTATGAGGAATTCTCTTTAGAAAAACCTTCCTCTCAACTACCCGATGGTTTTCAATCTATTGAATGTGTCATGGAGAAATTAAGTGAAACCGCAGGAAGCGTCTGGGGAAGTACCAACGAAGCAGGAAGAATCGCCATGGAAGTTGGGTCAGTTGTTACTAATGTCGCTAATAAAGCGGGGAAAGCTGTGACTAAAACCACGATTGATTTTAGCGATAACGTGGGGAAAGTAGCTTTAGGTGCGAATAAAACTTTTAGTTCAACCTTTGGCTGGATTGAAGAAAATCCTCTAGCCCGTCAAGTAACTAAACGCTTACCCTTCAACTGGCTGTTTGTTGTCGATCGCGTTGACGTTAACAAAGCAGCAAAAGAGGTGGAAAAACTACAACGCGAAAATCCCCAGGAAGATGCGAGTGAAATTGCTCATCGGTTAATTACCCAAAAAGCAGTCTTAGCAGCAGGATCAGGATTAGTAACCAGTCTTATTCCTGGCTTTGCGATTCCCCTATTCGCTGTTGACCTTGCTGCTACCGCCTCTCTCCAAGCAGAATTAGTCTATCAAATTGCTCACGCTTACGAATTTGATATTCATGATGAAGCTCGTAAGGGGGAAGCCCTCGTTGTCCTGGGATTAGCCCTGGGTGGAGGACAGGCGATAAAAGTGGGCGGGGCTTTTGCTACCCGTGCGGGTATAATTGGAATCTTGCGAAATATTCCTATGGCTGGCGCAGCTATTGGTCTTAGCACAAATGCAGCGATTACTTACTCTCTAGGCTATGCAGCTTGTCGTTTCTACGAAGCGAAAAAAATGCCTCTTTCCTCAGAAGAAGCCTTATCTGTTTCTCAAGTAGCCACTGAGGAGTATTTAGAAACTGCTTTAGCTCAAGAAGTGGTCATGGATCAGGTTTTGATTCATGTCTTGTTAGCAGCTCATCCCCATAAATCTAGCTCACAACTCCTCGAAGAACTCAATTCTTTAATCTCTCCTACTTCTCGGGAAGAGATTACTACCATGATTAATAATCCTCCCCCCTTAAAGGATTTACTTAGACAACTTAACCGCGATTATGCTTTACCTTTACTTGTCAAATGTTATAGTGTTGCGCAACTTGATGGCGAAATTAAACCCGAAGTTGCTCAGGTCATTGATGAAATTACGCAGTGGTTTGCGATAGACATAGATTCCTTAGCAGAAATGTCTAGTGAAGCGATGTATGCTCAAGGTTGAGAGTGTCACTCACTTTAAACTCCAGATAAATATCGTCTCCCTGCTAGTAAGATAGGTTATCTAGTGAATGTGGTTAGCCATAACGACAAAGCCAAACTTACCAAAAAGCTGGGTCTAAAGCCTCGTCCTTCTAGGACGACTTTTATGTTAGACTTTATCGTAAGTACGGTCGGGCAGATCGGAACAATGCTCGTTGAGGGTAAAGGGATCGGGGAAAATATTTGGATTAAGTTCCGTATTTTCTAGACTCTCCCGTTGAAGCGAGAATCTCCGCTCCTTTAGGACGGAGAGTGTCAAAGATTCTTGCGAGACAGGGAGACACAATAGATGAAATTGGGTCGCTATTTAACTTTAGAGGAGTTTTGTACTTGTACGCAAACCTATCACAAGTATGCCCAGGATATTGATCCTTATCCGAAAAATCCTGCTTCTCTCCAAGCTTTGAAAGAGTTAAATTACTTTATTCTTGATTCAATTATAGATAGATTTGGTCGAGATAATTTTTCTTTAACCTATGGCTTTTGTTCAGTTGATTTAAAGAGTTTTTTAGCAAAAAAAGATCCTTTGACGGGAATCAAAAATGGTCGAGTTGAACCTAGTTTAGATCAACACATGGTGCAGGAAGTTAATCGCAATGGTAATTATTATTGTTCGCGTTTAGGTTCTGCTTGTGATTTCAGGATTACAAATGTTGATAGTGAAGAGGTGGTAAATTGGATTTTAGAGATAGGTTTACCTTTTGATTCTTTATATTATTACGGGTTTAATCGTCCGATTCATATCAGCTATGGTTTTCAGCATAAGCGCGATATTTGGACATTCACAACCACTGGACAACCAACTCGCAAGGGAATTGAAAAGTGGGTGAATACTTAAGCTTCAACTCTTCTATCTATTGCTATAGTTAACGATTAACTTCCCTCAATCGGTTCTATTTTCCCTTATCCCTCTAAAACTGCGAGTGATAAGCCAGCATAACTTAGTTGTAAGCGATAGAGGGCTGCTAATTCTTTTTTCCCTGACCAAACTACTGCTTGTCCTCTGTGGTGGATTATGTGGGCGAGATTAGAAGCGCGATCGCGATTCAAACTAGGAATATACTGTAATAATAACTCCGTAAGTTCCTCAAAAGAGTTGTCATTGAGAAGGTATCGTGATCCCTGAAAACTGGTGAAATTATAACTAACTTCCTCGAAAGAGTTATGATTGAGAACCACCACGTCAACATTATCTAGATCATTTCCAGTAGCAACTAAAGCAGAATCAGGGGTAGCAGTATAAATGAGACTTCTACCAAGGCTAGGGTCAAGTTCAACGGTCTGATGATAGTCTTCTAGTAGCCCTTCGTAGTCTGCCCTCAAGTAACGGCTGAAGCTGCGTCCAGCGTAGGCTTGGGCATAATCAGATTTAAGGGCAATTGCTTTAGTATAGTGCGCGATCGCGCTTTCGTGATCACCTAAATTTGCCAACCAGTTCCCCCGTTCTAGATAGCCACTAGCATCAAGTAATTCCGTACTTAAATCCTGTTCTCCCATCCCCAAACTAATAAAATAATCTTGCAGTAAACGATTGCTAAAACGATAGCCTCCCCCGACCCGCTGCATTAAGCCCCGTTCCACAGCATAATCAAGGAAATTGCTGTAATTCCAGGGACTATAACCAGAATAATACAAGACCAAACGGAGAACAAAATGTTTTAAACAGGCATTTCCCCCCTTATCCATTCCCTGAACTAAGGTAAATCCCCCAGCAACAAATAAAGGCATACTTACCAAATAAGACAAACCTACCACACCAGTTAAACCACTTGCACCCATGAGACATAAAGCCCCCCCAATTCCAGCCAAAATACTGGTATTACGAAAAGAGTTCCAAATCCCTTGATTGGGAAAATTTGTCTTCTCAGGAGTCGCGGAAATAATACCACTGATTAGTGTTCCCCCTAAACCGAGAATTAGCCCCCAAAACCAGCCCCCACTAGCATAACCAGATAGTCCAAGAATTAGCCCCACTGGTAGCCAGGATTGGATTTTTTTCCATGACCACTTTAGGCTTTTCACTGGTTTAATCGGTTCAACATCAGCCCAAGTCGCAGCCAGAACCCCAACTAAGACCATACTCCCCAATACGGGAGAAGTCGAACCAATTAGGCTACTGGTAAACAAACTGGCAATTGTTGCCCAAAATACACCAGAAGCCACCCTCACCCCTCCCTCATAAGTTTTAAAAGCCTTTGTCGGTCGATAGTCCTTTTGGTATGGGAGAGAAAAGCCATTTTCTAATTGTCGATGCAACCAACTCGGTTGTAAATCTTCGATATAAAATACAGTTTGAGACTCTTGCTGCATCCGATAAGCCAATTGTGTCAACCATTTTTTTACCTGTTTAGGCGCGTAAGGAAAATAACGACGACGACGAATTAACAATCTCTCAACATAGGTTTTTAATAAGGAATGACAGCTATCCGTAACAGAACTATTATTTGTTTTTGGTAGTACCTGATTAGATTCAGCATAGGCTTGTCGCCAAATATGTAACATCAGAGGCGTTATCACCAATTCTTGCAATATCGCGTCTTGGAGTAAAACCTGAGATAGTTCTTCTAAATCAATCTGGTGGAGATATTCCTGAATTTGTTTTTGGCTTAAGGGTTGGAGGAGAATCGCCTTTTGTAAACGCAACCTCATCCCTAGTTGTTCGTAATCTTGATAGCGACTACTAATTACAATTTCTGTGCGTCCGTGGTCATAGATAAACTCATTTAACGCTTCTAAACAGGAATCGGGAACTTCTTTATTGACTTCATCCAAGCCATCTAAAACCAGTAAAAGCTGTTCCGTTTCTAACCAGCCCTTACTGATAGCAGGGGGAACTTGGTATTCTATTTGCAACTGAGAAATCAACCAATCTTCAATACTTTCCTCTTTAAATCCCCAGGTTGAAAGATTGAAGACAACGGGAATAGGATGATTGATATTGAGTTTCGCCCGTTGAATCAATTCTTGGGTTAATTGTAGTAGGGTGGTAGTTTTTCCTGCGCCAGTTTCCCCTAAAAGTAATAAACTGCGTGCTTCCCCAATGCTATCAAAGCAATCAATAACCTTTGTCCCAGGGGGTAAAGCCTGACGAGGAATGGAGTCTGTTTCCCAAGTAACTCCCCAAGGATTTTCCACCGCATCAAGGTGTTCTTCTAAACCTAATTCAATTACCTCCTGAGAAGCTAAGGATTTGTCTAATACCCCTTTCAGCCAGTAATTAGTTACTTTACTCAGCAACATTTGTCGATAGCGGTAGTTTTCTTGGGCGGAGATCTTTCCATTGAAGAGGACAGGAGTGGATTTTCGCAACCAGGCTAGGGACATTTGCTTTTTCATCTGCTTTTTGACCGCAACTTTCTCTATGCTAATCTCATTCAGACCAAATTTTTCCAGATTTAGACCTCAAATCTAACTTTCTTTACCTTTAAGAGGGAGGAAAACTAAAGACAAGAAAACTTTTTTGGCAAAACTCTTGACACTTTGGGGGTTAAAGCTGCTATGATGTATTTCAGCGCATCGATGGGGTGTCGCCAAGCGGTAAGGCAGCGGTTTTTGGTATCGCCATTCCCAGGTTCGAATCCTGGCACCCCAGTTCTAACATTTTCTATCTTGATTAGCAATAGAATGGAGTTAATCGGAGTTAGCGAAGTCTTCCCGATAAACTTGCAAAACATTAAAGCTATTGATTATGTTAAGCCAAATCTCTGTCGGTCAGTTAGTGACATCTCAACGTGATTATTTTAATAGTGGAATTACTCAGGATGTTTGCTTTCGGATTCAACAGCTACAACGGCTAAAAGAAGCTATTGAGGAAAATCGTGAGGGAATTATTTCTGCTTTAGGGGCGGATTTGCATAAACCCGAATTTGAAACGGTTTTAACTGAGATAGGAGTATGCTTAGAGGAAATTAATTATGCCCTTAAACATATTAAATCTTGGACAAAACCACAGCGGGTTAAAGCTTCCCTGACTGTACAACCAGCTAAAGCGGAAATTATTGCTGAACCTTTGGGGGTTGTGTTAATTATTAGCCCTTGGAACTATCCATTTCAGTTAGCAATTTCGCCTTTAATTGGCGCGATCGCGTCAGGAAATTGTACTATTATCAAACCATCAGAATTATCTTCTCACACTTCTGGGCTTATCTATAAACTGTTCAAAGACTATTTCGATCCTGAATATATCACGGTGCTTGAGGGAGATAAAGAGATTACGCAGTCTCTCCTTACGGAAAAATTTGATCACATCTTTTTCACGGGGGGAACGCAGATTGGTAAAATTATTATGTCCGCTGCTGCTAAACACCTCACCCCCGTTACTTTAGAGTTAGGAGGAAAAAGCCCTTGTATTGTTGATCAAAATACTCATCTTGAATATACCGCCCGTCGCATCGCTTGGGGTAAATTTATCAATACAGGACAAACTTGTGTTGCGCCTGATTATATCCTTGTTGACGCGAAGATTAAAACTGCTTTAGTAGAAAAAATTCGGGAATGGGTAAAACAGATGTATGGGGACAATCCAGCAGTTCATCCCGATTATGGTCGAATTGTTAGTTATAAACATTTTGAACGCCTTCAAAGCTTACTAGCTAACGCAGAATTGGTTTTTGGGGGAGAGACTAATGCTGATGAACTTTACATTGCGCCAACGGTAATTGAGAATGTTAGTTGGGATGATGCGGTGATGGAAGAGGAGATTTTTGGTCCTATTCTTCCGATTATTACCTATGAGAATTTGGATAGCGCGATCGCGCAAATTAATTCTCGTCCTAAACCCTTAGCGTTATATATCTTTTCTCAGGACAAAGAGTTTCAGCAACAGGTATTACAAAGAACTTCCTCTGGTGGCGTTTGCATCAATGATACAATCATGCAGCTTAGTTCTAACAAACTACCTTTTGGCGGTGTCGGGGATAGTGGAATGGGACAATATCACGGTAAAGCAAGTTTTGC